>CANBKJ010000004.1 GCA_947369165.1 uncultured Lachnoclostridium sp. | reverse complement strand
CTACATACCCTAAAGAAGTATAACTGTATGAAGTGGAAAACGTGTCATAAAAAAGTACCAGACAGGAAGAACCATACAATTTCAAATCACCGGCATGTATCCCCGAAACTTTTTGGGGTTCTGCCTGAAAATCTTCTGAAAAATAATAATACTTTTCATTTCCATTTAATTCATTCATTGTGATTGATAACGGTAGTTTCTGCATCAAAGCTTCTGTTGTTTTTGTCTGATACAACTTGGCTGAAAATGCCTTGCCATTTACACGAATTGTTATACTGTACATGTCCGAAACATCTTCTTTATCAGATATATCTCCTTCTGCCGGCGGTTTACCCGGCTCCGCAGATGGCTCTATCCCTGGTGTATCAGATGGTAAAGGCGTAACGGATGCTGGGGGTGTCACAGTCGGCACTGTACCCGGTGTATCAGACGGCAGAGGTGTAACGGGTACTGTCGGTTTAACCGTTGGCGTAGAAACTGGTGGTCCGGTCGGCGGGGTATCCTCTTTCTTCTTGCCAGACGAAACCACCCTGATTTTTATCCAGCTCTTATATTTTTTCTTTATTACTTTTGCAGTTACCGTAACTTTCGCTGTCCCCACACTCTTTGCCGTAATTTTACCTGTTTTACTGACAGACACAATACGAGGCTTGCTAGAGTGAAACTTAATTGTATAGTTTTTCTTCTTAGATATCATTACTTTTATATTCTTCCTTTTGCCCTTTTTCATGGCAATGGTTTTTCCTGATACTGTCCGGTTCTCTATTTTCAAACAAACCTTTATTTTAGAAATCGTTTTCGCTGATACTACAATTGCTTTATCTGCATACACCACACTAATTATCATACATATAATCAAAAAATAAGAAACCATCCTTTTTGGATACCACACTATCATCCCTCCATTTCAACCCCATCATTATATGAGGATATTTTTATTGAATTTCTTTCCACCATCGTTCCATATAGTTTTCCAAACTGCCCAGTTTCATTGTTTCCCCAATCTGTGGTGTCACAATCTGTAATCCGGCCTGTTCCCCTGCTGCCACAAAACGCTCTGCCGAATCATCCCACGCATGGTTTGCCAATGTAAAGGCACCCCAATGAATCGGCATTGTCACCTTCGCCCCCAGCGTCTGAGCTGCCTGGACTGCCGCCTCCGGAAACATATGAACCTCCGGCCAGTTTACATCATACTGGGCACAATCCGTCATAATAAAATCAAAATCTCCATACTTATCATGGATTGCCGGGGTACATCCAATCGTAAGCCCATTGACTGTCGTTTCCTCCCACCATGCCATATTTTGAATTTTCTTTTTCTCCACGCCCCAACGCTCCAAATGGTTTTCTACTCCAATCGGTACGATATAACTGTCTACTTTTTCATCTATCTCTTTTATCACGTTATAGTCCAGATGGTCATAATGGTCATGGGACAGCACCAGCAAGTCAATATGTGGTAAATCCCCTGCCTCAACCGGTGAGTGTGAAAATCTTTTATTTCCCACAAAGGAAACCGGAGAACTCCGCTCACAAAATACCGGATCAATCAGAATATTCAGCCCATGCATTTGAAGGAGAAGAGAAGAATGGCCAAACCATGTAACCCGAACCTCATCCTCTTGCAATTCCCCATCATAAGACGGTATTTTCACGGGAAGCTCCATTTCCGGTTTCGTCCCCTTCGAAGACATGATATGTTCATCTTTCTGCTCTGTGTCCCTGACAATCTGAAAATCGCCATCATTATAAAACTTCCCATCCCTGTAGTTTTCTGCCCGGCTCTCATAATCTTTCCTGTCTTCTGCCGAAGCCTTTCCGCCAAAAGCAGGACACAACTTCAAAAACAAAACCGCTACCAGCAGTAAAATGAAAATAACACACAGAAAAATCACTCCCACTTTTACCCACTTGTGAGTTTTCATGAAATTTTTCATCCAGCCACATCCTTTCCAATCTCTTTCTCTCTGTCTCAAATACAGTGTGTCGTCACAAACAATAATTGAAGAACGCCGCTAATGCGAACTTGTTCGCTATGGCGTTCTTCCGGTGTGAAGAGAGCAAGGGGCGTCTGCGACACCTTGCGAGAGATTGTCAGGCGAGGTTGTTTCGAGCCGACAATCTCCTTCACACTTACTTCTTTTGAAATGTCATCATTACATTTCCGTCTCCCACTGCTTTTACAAATCCCGGCACATCCTCCACATAACCAACGGACGTATACGTATGAAATGGTATGCGCCTTATAAAATGCAACCAGACAATCCCCTCCATACAGCTTAATTTTCCCCGCCTGAATCTTCTTTGGCGAGGTTTCCTTTGTCGGAAACTCCGTATCAAAATAGTGATACTTTTCATTGCCATTTAATTCTTTCATGGGAAGTGTCATCGGCATTTTCTCCAGTAATGCCCTAGCTGTCTTGTTGTCATAAAATTTAGCCGCAAAGGTTTTCCCGCCAACTGTAAGTGTAACCGGTATTTCTTTCTTTTTATCGGAGTTATTCCGATTTACCACCTTTACCTTAAACCAAAGTTTCTTATGAAAATTTCCCTTTCCACTGACCGCAACGGTTATCTTTGCTGTTCCTGCTTTTTTCGCTTTCAACACGCCTATTTTGCTGACCGATACAATGCTCTTTTTACTGGAACGGTATTTTGCCTTCACTTTGGGTGCTTTTGGCACTGCCAAAAGACGGACCTTTTTACTGCTGCTCTGTTTCATGGTATATGTCTTTTTATTTATTTTCTTCGTTAGGTCAGTTTACAAGGAACTACATGCAGACCACGAAACGGGGGCTGCTGACAACAAATAAAGACTGAGTATCAAGCACCGAGAGAGTGCGAGATATTCAGCCTGTTTTGTTGTTCGGGGTTTCCAAAGGGGCTTGCCCCTTGGCACACGACTTTGCTTGCAAAGTGTCCCGAAGTGTGGCCACACTCCCGGAAAAGTAGCAGGACAGTGGGCAACCGTCAAGGCTGAAATGAACGGGCTCACACCCGGCCTTGACTGCTGCCCGCCGTTCTGCTGAATAGGTGGACAAGGCGGCCAATCTCTCAAAGTGCTTGGCTGCACTCTTTCTAATTTTTGAGCGTTTTCTTTCTCAAAATTAAAATGGGTGGGAAGGCCATTTTAAGGCTTTCCCGCCTTGATTACCTTTGAGCAAAGACGGGCGGGGCTGTCAACGACGGCGCATGAAATGCGCCGTTCATCTTGACCGTTGACTGGCTCGGCTGGCTTTGCTATCTCCCCGACAAATGGTAATTTCTGTTTTTATCCTCTAAAGAATTATTCCTTTTGCAAACAAGCAATATATTCTTGAATTGCCAGTTCAATTTCTTCCCAGTTTTCATTTAGTTCGGGATATAGTCCTGTTTCACCCTTTCCAATCATATTACAAAGTGCAAAAAATAATACAGCCTCTAATGTACTGTTATTACAAGTTGCAATGTCTTCTTCTCGCAAGATTTGCGGATATCTGACCTGTTTTTTAACTCTTTTAATCAATTTAACAGCTTCATGAAAATCATTTATTTCCTGTTGCAATTTATCCATTCATCACTCACTCCATGTGTAAATGCAAAAAAACAATACTTTTTTTAACCTCCACAACTTCCGATTTGTATTTTATACAGGTTTAATTAAACGATGTTCAAAAAAAGTTTCAAAAGTATTCGCAGCACCGCCATGTTCAACAATTCTTCCGTTTATAACCTTATCAATATTCACTCCTATAATCTCCAAAACCTTATTTGTAGGTGTTATTCCGATAAAATCTCCCTTATGTGTTCCTCTCATAACAAATTCCGAGATAACATAATCATCTGCTACATATTGACGAATAATTTTCATAGTATAGTCTGGATAAGTTTTTTTCAATGCTAAAAGGTGTTGTTTCATTCCGTCTATTCCTATGAAAATTTCTTTTTCACCAGCTCTCTGCACACAATCTTCTGATATGTATTTAGAAAGCTCATCAAGTAGATTTTCTGAAACAATAACTTCATAGAAATATTTTACAATGTCGTTATTATTCATCATGTACCTCCACAACTTCAAATTTATCGTCTTAAACTATGTTATCACAATCTTTAGTAATAAACAATAATTTCATAGTCATCGGACGGCATATCTTGGGTAACTCCCATAATTTTCTTCATACAAGCCACTTATTCCTAAATCCAACCCACACTCCCTCACTTCATTCTTCAAACCAACCCACAGCCACCGTTTCCACCACATCCCTCACAACGCCTTTAAGCGGTCGGCATTGCCGTCCGCTGTAATCTGAGCCAGGGTGGTTTTCAACCCCGACTCTTTCTCCTGCTTGATTTTCGACCCTGTATAATACAGCCATCTTACTGCACATCTATTCTGTAGTTCTACTTCTCAAATCGTCCCAAACTGCCCTCTAAATCCCATGATGGTATTTTCTTGATCTATCAGATGGCGGTACTGATTCGGAACGGCTTTTCCACTATGCTTCACTTTGGTGTTAGAATAAAAATTGTACAAATTAAAATGAGTTATCCCCTAATCCATGTTATAATAGCTTCATTAAGGAGGTTCTCATTATGTCCAAGAAAAAACAACACAGCAAACAGTTTAAGTTAGATGCCATTCTATACCGTAAGCAGCATCCCGATCTGAGTCAAAACTCCGATTTCAGCAACCGGCTCCACAACATCCTGGACGAACACTTAACCCGGAACGTCCAAATGCCGTCTGATGTATGGACATCACTTATATTTGGACTCATGACGGCTTTGTCTATCTGACAAGCATCATGGATTTGTATGCACGAAAGATCATTGCATGGACTCTCTCCGATTGCATGGAGGTATCCTGCGTCATTGACACGATCAATAAAGCAAAAGCAAGGCGGTGCACCAGTCTTCCCCTTATCATCCACAGCGACAGGGGAAGCCAGTATGTTTCACAAGCCTACTGCAACGCCACAACCGGAATGTAGCGCAGTTCAAGTACAACAGACATATCTCATCTCCCTCATGTAGTCCTGTTGCCTCCCGCTCCTTATCCGGCAGTTGAATTACCCCATCTTTTCCCAGCTTTGTCTCAATTTCAACTAAATACATATTCTCTCCTTTCCCGCTCTCTAGCGACTTTGATTATATAAAAAACAGAAGTTTATCCTCCTGACCAACTTCTGTCTTCCTCGTACCAACTTTTTTATCTTAATAAAAATCCTGCAAACTTCGCTTCAAAAGTTGGTCAAAAAATTTTGACCAACTTGCCTGACCAATTTTTGACCAATTTTTGACCAACTTTGGTGCAAAAACTTACGATTTTTTGCACTAAGTTATGATACCCCCTAAATCGCAAAAAACGCTGGAAACATGCGTGTTCCCAGCGTTTTTTAGGGTTCTTTTTACTCGCCACGCCCCTCCATTCCGCAAACTGTCTCCGACAGATTTGCTTCATGTCGGGTCACGGCTGTCGCCGCATACTCGTTCAAAAAAGGAACCATCTGAAAGCAAGCTCTCATTGGTCCCTTTTTTCACTCGTGCGTGGCTCGTAGCTAACGCGTCTATTTCAACTGTGCAGCCACCTCTGCTGCAAAATCCTCATTTTTCTTCTCAAGACCTTCACCAGTCTCAAAACGAACAAATTTAGTGAGCTTGATACTGCATCCTACTGCTTTGGCTACAGACTCAACATATTTTGCTACAGACTCTTTGTTTTCTGCCTTTACATATACCTGCTCTGTCAGGCAGACTTCCTTCAGCTCTTTGTTGAGACGTCCAATGATCATTTTCTCAATGATGTTGTCCGGTTTTCCGGCATTGGCAGGATCATTCTTAGCCTGAGCAAGGAGAACTTCCTTCTCTTTCTCTTTGTACTCTTCTGAAACATCCTCAGATGAAAGATATTTCGGATTCATTGCTGCAATCTGCATAGCAATATTCTTAAGGCACTCTGTAACCTCTGCGCCAGTGTTATCTGTCTCCGCTGCGATCAGAACACCGATCTTTCCACCTGCATGAATGTAGTCTACTACAAGACCATTCTCGCAGGAAACTTTCTCGAAACGGCGGATATTCATATTCTCACCGATTGTTGCAATCATGGATGCCAGTTCCTCTTTCACTGTCTTGGAAGTATCCGCAGCCCATGCCTCTTCCATGAAGCCATCGATATCTGCTGCTCCAGAAGCATTAATCTGGGAAGCTACTGAGCCAACAAAATCCTGGAACTTCTCATTCTTAGCAACGAAATCTGTCTCGCTGTTTACTTCTACGATCGCTGCCTGTTTGCCGTCCTCACTGATATTTGTTTTTACAATACCTTCTGCTGCAATTCTTCCTGCTTTTTTCTCAGCCTTTGCAAGACCATTCTCACGCAGATAATCAACTGCTTTATCCATATCGCCGTCTGTATTTGTAAGAGCCTTCTTACAATCCATCATGCCGGCACCTGTCAATTCTCTTAATTCTTTTACCATAGATGCTGAAATAGCCATTGTTCTAATCTTCCTTTCTTCCCTAAATAGAAATGCCGCTATTGAGCAGCCGCTGTCATTCGCGACATGATTATATTATTCTGTCTCTGCTGCTGTCTCTTCCTCAGCTTCGTCTGCTGCATCTGCATAGGTCTCGCCCTGTTTTGCCTCGATTACAGCATCTGCCATCTTGGAAACAATCAGCTTCACGGCACGAATCGCATCATCATTTCCCGGGATCACATAATCCAGTTCCTCCGGATCACAGTTGGTATCTACGATACCTACCAATGGAATACCAAGAATGTGAGCTTCCTGAATACAAATTCTCTCTTTCTTAGGATCTACAACAAAGATTGCATCCGGTATGGTCTTCATATCTTTGATACCGCCAAGATTTTTCTCAAGCTTTGCCCACTCTTTTTTCAGGTTAATAACTTCTTTCTTAGGAAGAACATCAAATGTTCCATCTTCTGCCATTTTCTCAATCGCTTTAAGTCTCTTGATTCGAGCCTGGATCGTCTTGAAGTTAGTCAACATACCTCCAAGCCATCTCTCATTTACGTAGTACATTCCACAGCGCTCTGCTTCATTCTTAATGGAATCCTGTGCCTGCTTTTTCGTACCAACAAAAAGAATACTGCCACCATCCGCAGCGATCTCCTTAATCGCGTTGTAAGCTTCATCTACTTTTCCTACAGATTTTTGAAGGTCAATGATATAAATACCATTTCTCTCTGTGTAGATGTACTCTGCCATTTTAGGGTTCCATCTTCTTGTCTGATGTCCAAAGTGAACACCGGCTTCCAATAACTGTTTCATTGAAATAACACTCATTTTTCTTACCTCCATATGGTTTTTTCTTCCGAAGACTTCATTTCTTTTTCAAAACCTTGTCCTCCCGAAAGACCACTGCCTGCGATCCCGCGAAATACAAAGCACCATTGAAAAAAATCAGTCAACGTGTTTTTTCAATCCGATTTATTTTATCACAAAATTAAGCAAAATGCAAGGTTTTATTTAAAAAACCCTGCATTCATTATCATGATCCAAGTCCATAACAAAGAAAACATTTACTTTATCTATTCTCTATTTTGACTTAATCCTGTCTTGTTATAATTTTGGCAATGGTATCAAAATCTGCTCCTTCCGGAATCTTGTACGTACCGCTGCGAATACGTCTTCCATACCCTTTATCTACCAGATATTCATTAAAGTCTTTGGCATCATCAATGATTCCCGCCTCTTCCATCTCTCTGGCAACAGTACTTGACAAAAGTCCATTTCGAACTACAAAAGTAGTCTTTCCCTTTTGAAAGGCAGATGCATTTTTAATATCCTTTTTGCTGTCCTCTAGTTTTTTCTTTGCCTTTTTATCTTTCTCATCAGGAACTTTCGTGTCTGTGCCGACTGCTGATTTTGAAACCGCACTGACTGCCGACTTAGAAGCAGGATTATCCTTCACTTCCTGCGCCATTTTCTCCACCTCTGCTTTGGTATCTGTGGTCTCTTCCTTTGGAAACACCATCCCCAGCTCCCGCGCCTCTTTGATCACATTACGATTTTCGCTGGAACTGCGATATGTTATGCATAAAAGAAGAGCAGTCACTATGATTCCTACACCAAGTCCTCTCAAAAACCATTTACTCTTCATTTATTTCCTCCATACAATGAAATCATCAGTTTTACCTCACCCTGTCCGATATCTAATTCCTTCGAGATTTCCAATACAGATTTTCCCTGCTTATACATATGAATAATGTTTTTAGTTACACTACTATCATCAGGATTTTCACTCTTCTCCGCCTCTGGTTTCGCTGCCTGCGGTTTGGTATCAGCATCTATTTTAGAGGTTCCTTTTTTATCAGCAGCTGGCTTAGCAGCTTTTTTATTTGTAGTTTTTAATGCCTGTTTATTTGTCCGCTCTACTGCTGTTATACCAGATGTCTTATCTACTGGTCCTTTTTTCGCTGCGGCTTCCTTCAGCTCTTTTTCTTTTTCATTCAGCATATTATACATAAACACGACTTCTTCATGATTATGGTTAATTTTTTCCATAAGCTGAGCCGAAAAATCATCAAATTCCATTATCTTCTCATTGCTCTTCCGGTTCAGTTGATCCGTGGTCTCAGCAATTACATTTTCCCTCTCCTCACTGAGAATCGTCTCAATCTGCTCCCGAACCATCGTCTCTTCTTTTTCTGTCCATATGTCTCTGGATTGATACTCTGCTGTTTCCGAAATATCTGAGTTTTTTTCCTTTTTTCCCACAAAGAAACTAATAGAAATACTCAAAAATCCCAAAATCAAAAGTATGATTTCTGCTGCATTCATTTTTTTCCTCCCCCCAAAGCTTATCCGCATCGATAAACTTTGGCTATATCATAATATCAAAACTGCTGTCCGATTTTGGTGCCATTGGCGCCTCTTCGGATTGCTTTTTTTTCTTTTTATTGCGCCCGCCGCTGTATTTATTTTTACCGGAGCCATCAAAACGATATTCTTCTTTCTCACTCTTATTCGCCTCTGTCGTCCTCTGGCTCTGCTGCTCTACATTTTTTTCAAAGCTTGCGGCGGCAGTTTCACCCATATGCTGAAACTGATGCTGCTCTCTTCCTATGATTCCAGACGCCTCCGATGATCTGGGAGCTATCGTGGAAGCATCAATAGAACTAATAGACATATTGATCACCACACCTTTCTGGTCTTCTTAATTCGCTGATGAGTTAAATTCCAATCGACTTGATATCTGCGCCCTCTCTTACAAACTTACACCTTGACACCCTGTCACTCATAATCTTGGATACATCTTTAATCACAATCTGCACCCCGGAATTTACCACACCCTCTACTCGGATATTGACATTTGAATTCGCTTTTATGCTCTTCTGAAGTGTCTCACACTGCGCCTTCATGCTCTCAATCTTCTTCTGAATCTTAGGTTTAGAAGTAGAAGCTGTCTTTAAATACTCCTTCTGTTTTGACGACAGGTCTTTTCCTGTCTTCACACACTTTTTAATGGAATGGAGAACTCCATCCATCTTTTTTAAAGCTGCACATGCTTTTTCGGTCTTTTCCTCTGTTTCATTTAACAATTTCACCAATCCAATATCTGACATCACTTCTACAACCGTAGAAGTACCCATGGAGGAACCGAGTTGAGTTGCTGCAATATTAGCATAGGAACGAATGTGGCCGCCATTGATCAATCCTTTTTTACCAAGAACCGCAATTTCTCCTTGGCACTCTACATCACTGTGCAGCACTGCATCACACATCAAAGTACCTTTACATTTAATCTGGCTGTTTTCTATAAACTTAGCGGTTACATTTCCCTCTGCGGTCAGAGTCCCTCTGGACATTCCCTGCATTCCCCGCTTAAGAACAATGTTTCCACCAGCTATAAGATCAGCCCCCTCCACAACACCATTTACAATAATATCTCCATCTGCCTTAATGACATAGCCAGTATTCACGTTCCCAACTACATTTACCGTTCCCTTATATTCAATATCTCCGGTAGATGCATCCACATTTGCCGGCACATCGTATATATTGGATACCATGACAAGGTCATCCACAAGTGTCACATGCCCCGCCACCTGGGAATAGAGCTCACAGCCATCCTCTGTCATCGTTATATTCCGGCCATGACGAAGTCGTTTCACTGCTACTTTATTGGGAGATAATGACTTTCCTGTAACACTGACACCTGGCTTACCAAAATCCGCCGGCGTAAGTGTCGCCAGCTTTTCTCCGACCTGGACTGGCTTGATATTTCCCAGATGATGAAAGTCCACACTTCCATCATCGTTTAGTTTGGGTTTTGCTGTCGCATTGATATCAAAATGATACTCCACCACAGCGTCGTGTCCCTGAACCGGTGGTGTGGCCTCTGCCACAACATAATCCCGACAATATTCCGGGGCTTTTATAAACTCGTCCAGCACATCTTCTCGGATACCGTGGACTACTCCTTCAAATTTCAAGTCACTCAGTATATCTTCCCTGGTCAACTTTTTTCCATTGCTGGAGGGAGGATAAAACCTGGCAACTGCTTTTTCCCCCTCATCATAGATATCAATGAAACACCTCTCGTTTTCTGGCAGTATCTCCTGATCCAATAAACGGAATTCTTTCTGGAAATCAGCCCGCTTCAGATACTGATTCAGTGCCACCGAATCATAGTCGGGTAAATTGATCCGATCCAGATATCGTATAACTTCATCAATAAGAAACATCTCTCCATCCTGTGAAGCTGGAAACACCTTAAGAAATGTTCGATTTGTCTTATGCACAATCTGGAAGTATGCGTTTTCCCCCATAGAATCCTCCCCTTTCAGTCTTTCCCCGGTGTTTTATCCGTTCTTTCTGATAAAATCCATAAAAATATATCTTACCTTAAAAAAGATTTAACAGATCTATCGAATCCCCCATTTGCACCTTGATCTTCTGCAGTGCTTTCGTATGAAGCTGGGAAACCCTGGATTCCGAAACCTCCAAAATCCTGCTGATTTCTTTTAATGTCATATCCTCATAATAATAGAGCGTGATTACACTGGACTCTTTTTCGGTAAGCGTCTTTAATGCTTCTACCAGCATCCGCTTGAGCTCCTGCTTTTCCAGTGCTTGTTCTGGTTGATCAAAACGGCTGGTTCCTCCCGCAGAATCCATTTTGGCATCTCCACCCTGTTCCAAAAAATCGTCCAGAGATACAAGATTAGTAAATTGTGCTTCATTTTTCCAGCTGTCATACTCTTCCAAACTAATCTCCAGTTCTTCGGCAATCTCCGAATCAGTCGCTGGTCGTCCCAATTCTCCCTCCAGTCTGGCACTGGCTGCATCCATCTGTTTCTGCTTTTGGCGCAGTGTCCGGGGAATCCAATCCATCTTCCGAATCTGATCCAGAATAGACCCCCGAATCCGAAGGCTGGCATAGGTTTCAAATTTTACATTTTTAGCAAGATCAAACTTATCGATGGCATCAATCAGTCCAAATATACCATATCCCACTAAATCATCATATTCCACCGTATATCCTAGATACATACCCATTCGTCCGGCAACCAGATTTACCAGATTCGCGTATTCGACGATCAGCTGCTCCCTAAGTTCCGGGCTTTTCGTCTTTATATATTTGTCCCATATCTTCTTCTTTTCGGATTCATTCATCGCCATAAGAGCTCCCTCACTATCTTACGATAAAATATCGTCAGATCAGACATCATCTTCTTCCTGTTCTGCTTCGTCGCTTTCTTTTTCCCGGCGCTTCTTTTCCTCCTCCGCCTGAAGCTCTTCCAGTCTCCTTGCTTCTTCCTCCAGACGAATCCGTTCATTCTCTGCCCGGACCATGGCTTCATGCTCTGCCACCACTTTACCTACTACCTGTGCCGCGATCTGACCTATGATATAAAATAAAATAAGGACGATCATCAATACGATAAGGCTATACGTAACATCCCATCTCTGTACAATACTCATGATGCAGCACACCAGTCCCGCCAGCAACATTGTAAATGCCGGAATAAATCTATATTTCATTATTTTCCCCCATTCTGCCTGACAATCATTCATATCAAATGATACTGTCGCCAAATCCCACTGCTTTCACACTCAATCCTCCGGTTACTGTATCGAATTCAATGGTTCTGCCATAATTGCTTCCCACATCTTCTGCCAGAATTGGTATTCGAAGTTCACCAAGAACTTCATGCACAGCATCCACATTCTGTTGCCCAATATTTAGAAACTTGTTATTGGACTGATAGGAAAACATCTTCGCTCCGCCTGCCATTTTAGCAATAATTCCAGATTTTTTAGCCCCTACCCGCAGGAGCTCTTCGTACATATCCGGAATACAGGTATCCACAAACTTCATGCGATTTGTATTTTGGGAAATCTGACTACTGTCCGGCATCATAACATGTGCAAGTCCACAAATCTTTGTGGTTCTATCATACAACACAACCCCCAGACAGGAACCGAGCCCAAGGGTTGATATCTTCTGTGGAGAACGGCAGAGTTTAAAATCTGCCATTCCCACACGTATTATGTCACTCATACTGTCTTTGATTCTCCCACTACGTTTTCTATATTAAGAAGAGAAATAAGATTTTCACCGTTTTTACCAATACCGGCGAGATAGGCAGCATTCTTCTCATCCAATTTGAAGGAAGGTGTCTCTATTGTTTCTGGATTTAGGTTCACAACCTCTCTTACCTCATCCACGATAACTCCCACCAGGGACTGATCTTCTAACTTCAGAATAATGATACGGGTGGAACCTTCATAGGAATCATTCTCTAGGTCAAACCTTCTACGAAGGCTCATGACCGGCACTACCTCACCTCTCAGATTGATCACACCAACGTAGTAAGGCTGAGATTTTGGAACCCTGGTAATTCTCTGCATTCTGACAATATTATCCACATATCCAATATTGATTCCGTACTGTTCATCACCAATTCGGATCACTATGTACTGAATTTCCTCTACTGCATTTTCATTCATCATTCCGTCCATTTGCTCGCCCTCCTAAATCAGTGTGTTTGTATCAAGGATCAATGCCACTTCACCGTCTCCAAGAATCGTCGCCCCACTGAACAGTTTCGCATTGGTGATATGGTGTCCCATGGACTTGATTACGGTCTCCTGCTGTCCAAGAAGATTATCTACAACCAATCCCAGTCTCTGATCGCCCTTCTTTACAACTACAGCAACTCCTGATTCAATATCAGCTTCCTTATCATAATCCTCCATTTCGAGAATTTCATTCATACGGATAATCGGAATCACGCTGCCTCTAAGATAAATTACTTCCTTAGACTGAACCAATTTGATATCATCCTGGGAAATGTCTTCAATCGTATCAATGTTCCCAAGAGGAATGGCATATTTTTCCGTTCCCACTTCCACCATCAATGCCTGTATGATAGCAAGGGTCAATGGAAGCTGGATCACGAATGTACTTCCCTGTCCTTTGACCGTTCTGGCCTCAATACTTCCGCCCAGAGACTCGATCTTTGTCTTCACCACATCAAGTCCCACACCTCTGCCGGACACGTCAGAAATCTGGTCTGCTGTCGAAAAACTTGGCTGAAATAACAGATCGATGTAATCCTTATCCGTCATCGCCTCTGCCTGCTGTAAGGTAATCGTTCCCTTTTCCAGAGCTTTTCTTCTAACCTTTTCCGTATCAATTCCACCACCATCGTCTCTCACCTCAATGGTTACATTATTTCCATCCTGATAAGCATCCAGGAAAATGGATCCCACTTCCGGTTTCCCCAGACGAACACGTTCCTCGTTGCTCTCCAGACCATGGTCTGCTGAATTACGAAGCAGATGCATCAAAGGATCTCCCAGTTCATCGATCACGGTACGGTCAAGCTCTGTATCCTCACCGGTCATATACAGCTCCATCTTTTTATTGAGTTTCCGGTTCAGGTCACGAATCATACGCGGAAAACGATTCACTACACTCTCGATCGGAACCATCCTCACCTTCATAACAGACTCATGAAGGTTTGTAGTGACACGCTCCAAGTATTCTATATTCTCATGGAAAATCTGTCCAGATCCTACCTCTGCACCATTGTCCCCGGAGGTCACAGATACAAGAGCATTCTTCGCAATGATCAGCTCACTCACCAGGTTCATCAGCACATCCAGCTTGTCAATGTCGACTCGCACAGAGCGGCTTGCCACCTTCCCCTTTGCTGCCGCCTGGGGTGGCTGCTTTTTCGCCGGTTCTTTTACCTCTGGTTTTTCTTCTTTCTTCTCTTCCTTTTCCGGTTGTGTATTCTGAACAACCGCTGTATATTGGAAATCATCAATACAAACCTCAGAAATCTCAGATACATTCATAATCAGCTGTTTGATGGTCTCCTTACTTTCCTTAGTGGCAAGAATCCAGCTAAAATCGAGATCAAACTCTTCATCCTCGATCTTTTCTGTATCTGGTACAGACTTGATCAATTCTCCCTTATCTTCTACCGTCTTAAATACAAGGAAAGCTCTTGCCGCTTTCAGTATACAAGACTCCTGAAGATAAACGGTAATTCCATAAACATTCTGCCCATCTTCCTTCGCATTTTCCATGGCATGAATCTCATACTCCGAAACCGGAATCTGTTCATATTTATTTTTTGCCGGATTATTCTCTGAAGGTTTTACCTCTTTTACCAGGCTCGCTTCTGCCCTTTTTGTCTCCTCCGGCGCGCCGCTGTCAGTTCCCGTTTCCTCCGCGATCACTTCATTCAGATCGTTGATAATATCCTCATTATCTTCTGTTCCCTCGCTTCCGGTACTGGAAATAACATCCAGATAGGATTCCAGTGCATCCAATCCACGAAATAGAATATCAACCAGCTTTTCATTTGCCTTCATGTTGCCATTCCGGATCTCCGAAAATACATTTTCAAGATCATGGGTAAGACGCTGCATCCTCGTATATCCCATCGTTCCAGACATTCCCTTTAATGTATGGGCAGCCCGGAAAATCTCATTGATGGTATCGTCGTTTTCTGGATCCTTCTCCAGCTCCAGAATATGCTCATTCAATGACTGCAGATGCTCTTTTGTTTCATCAATAAACAACTCTAAATATTGACTGGTATCCATTTTATCCTCCATTCTGCTGCATAGCAGCGATCAGCAAATCAGCAACCTTCTGTAAATCAGCCACTTCATCTACAACACCTGCTTTTACTGCTGCGCGGGGCATGCCATATACAACACAGGATCCCTCACTCTGCCCCACCGTGTAAACCTTTTTGCATTGTTTTAACTGTATAAGTCCCTTCGTCCCGTCGCTTCCCATACCGGTCAGTATTCCACAAAAAATTCTCTGATAACTGGAATTCAAAAGAGATTCAAGAAAAATGTCGGCGCAGGGGCGAAGTCCCCCTCTTGGTTCTTCTTTCCTAACCGCCAAACAATGTTCATTCAAATTCTTTAATTCTGCCCGAAGCTGATATCCTCCCTTTGCCACGTATACAACACCATTCTGCAATGTCTCACCGTCCGCAGCCTCTTTTACCTGACACTCGCTCATCTCATTGAGACGCTCTGCCAAAGAATTGGTAAAGCCCTCTGGCATGTGCTGCACCACCACGATGGGACACCCAATATTCTTCGGGAATCTGGGAACTACTGACTGAAGCGCTTTCGGCCCTCCCGTAGAAGAAGCAATAAAAAGAATCGTTCCTCTGCCGCTGGAAGTCCCCTGCCATCTCTGGGACCTTTGCGCAGGTTTAAACACACGTGGTTCCGACTGTCTTCGGATCGTTGGTTCCTGATATGACATTGGCTTAAGTCCAAAGGCACATTTGACCTTCTGTAACAACTGATCCTTAAACTCCGATGTGGCAACTCCATCCGGTTTTTTTACAAAATCATAGGCCCCCAGTTCCAATGCCCGCATGGTTTCCTTCGTGCTTTGGCTGGCAATCGAACTAACCACTAAAACAGGTATCGTAATACGATTTTCATTGATATATGTCAAAAAACCGAGACCATCCATTTTGGGCATATTAATATCCAAAAGGATACAGTCATATCGTTTACCATTCTCTAAATATCTTACCGCAGTTGAACCATTATCCGCCGTATTCGCAACAGTCATTCCAGGTTCTGATGATATTATATCAGACATGACCCTTCTCATAAGTGCAGAGTCATCAACAATCAGAATTTTTTTCATGTTATTCCTTTCTTAATCGTCTTTTCTGCTCTTCAAAGACATATTTCACCACTGATTCCCTCTGTTCTCGCCCAATATTATCAAACTCGCAGCGAAGTTCTGAATGATATGCTCCATTTTTGATATCTACTATCGCCACAACTTTCGCCATACAACGAAACTTAAACGCTCCCGTTGCCGCTGTCTGGAGAGGAATATCCACTTCAATATATGTGCCTGGATCTACTTTATCCTTACATTGAAAGCGCACGCCGCCTCCACTGATATCCGTTAATAGCGCTCTGTTCCAGCGGCTGGCAAGTTCACGCATCTTTTTCTCATAAAGCTGCTTCTCAAAATCTTCGATCTCATCTGCTTCCACCAGATCATATAGAACTTTCTCGTCCTGGGAGATCTCGCGGTAGCGAATCTCCATCATACACTCAAGACGGAAAAATTTTCGTCTCTGATATTTTTTGGGCAGTGAAAGAAACTCCATCAGAAGCACATGCATTCTTCCCTCCCGGAATCTTTTCTTCACTTTGGCACGGCATCGGAATAGACCGAAAGAAGTAAAAAAACACAGATCGTATTCATCATCCAATTCAAGAGGCACAATCTTTCCCTCATAAATGGGCATGGAAACTTTAGCTTCACGAAAACCATCATAATCCAAAAGCTTGCTTCCATATGTGCGATCCGACAATTTTCTCCTATAAGCACTTTTCACATGGGTGAGTTCAATTTTATCACCAATATTGATTATCGCTTTCTGCATAAATTATCTCCATCCTAAATAGACTTCTTAACGTCACTTCATAAACCGCATACGTATCACACTAGAGAACAGTTTAACAATACCACCTTTATCTGCCTTTTTCGTCATTACATCTTCCAGGCAGCGGGCAATATTTTTCACTGCCCTCGCCGAATCGGACTCCGGATCACTGATAGACACCGGTGCCTGACGCATGATAGCACGCTGCATATTCCTATTGTATGGTACGGATCCAAGAAATTCTACTTTTATATCCAGAAATTTTCCCACCACTACTCCAAGCTTTTCAAAAAGTTCTGCTGCTTCACTCTCTCCCCGTACCTGGTTTGCCACCATTTTCACCACGGTTTTTTCCGGGCGGTAAGAAGCTTTCTTATTCAATGTCTTCAGAAGTGCATAGGCATCAGTAATAGATGTGGGTTCTGGTGTTGCCACCAACAGCACTTCTTCACTGGCTGCCACAAATTCAAGTACTGTATCACTGATTCCAGCCCCGGTATCAACAATGATCACATCGGCAATCCGATCCAGATCTCCCAGACGATGGACCATCGAAAATACCTGATCCCTTGTTAGATTTGCCAGCTCATTGATACCAGAGCCTCCCGATATAAACCCAATATTTTCCGGGCCATATGTAATAATATCCTCGATGCTTTTTCCCCGATACATCAAATCTGCCAGATTATACTTGGGACGTATCCCCAACATGATCTCAATATTGGCAAGGCCAAAATCAGCATCAAAAACAACAACCCGCTTCCCCAAACGACCAAGCTGGATCGCCAGATTCACAGAAAGGCTGGTCTTTCCCACACCGCCTTTGCCACTTGTGACAGTGATTACCTTGGCAACCCGCTCATGGTCAGCCTTAAAGTCTTGTTTTTTGATAATGTTTCTCAACCGTTCTGCCTGATCCACTACGACTTACCTCCTAACAGTTTTTTTGCGATCTTCTGTGCATCTACCTTTCCGATATCATCCGGCACATTCTGTCCCCATGTAACATAGGAAAGCGGCCGGTCCGTGTATGTCCGCATATTCAACATGACTCCTGCCGACGAAGTTTCGTCTAATTTCGTAAAAATAAGGCTAAAATCTGTAAGATCAGAATATACATCTGCGATATCCTTCAGATCGTTGTACTTCGCCCCCGCATTCAACACCAGATAAACCTCTCGTCTGGAAATCGGAATCTGCTCTATCAGCTTCTTAATGTTCTCCATCTGTTCCCTGTTTTTATGAGAACATCCCGCGGTATCAATAAAACAAATATCAAATTGATCTAATTCTTCCCGCATCTCTCCCAGTTCTTCCGGGCTATAAACCACCTTAATAGGAACATTGAGTATATTCGCATAGGTTTTCAACTGCTCCACCGCAGCGATCCGAAAGGTGTCCGCTGTGACAAGGGCAATATTTTTTTTGTGGTTCAATTTCATCCGAGAAGCAATTTTAGCAATAGTAGTCGTTTTCCCTACACCTGTAGAACCAAGAAAAAATACGTACTTGGTCTCTCCCTCTTCTACTTCCTTATCCAGCACATAAGGTTGACCCGTCATCAAGATAATTTTCTGATAAATCGCCGCTAAAATCTGATCCAGCGCCGCATCTTCAGGTAAAGAACGATCCACCTCATCGATCAGCATCTCCGCAATGGATTCCTCTACTTCATTCTGAATCATTTGTTTGCGGATCAATTCTTTACATGCCCTCGCTTTACTGATCTCCTTATTTCTCTTCTCTGCCTGTATCTCCTTTCGAGACGGTTCACTATCCATCTCTTCTTCCACAGAGTATGTCTTCTCTTCCTGCATTTTATCAGACATTTGTTTTTCCAGCATTTTTTGGAGGCTGTCCAGTTTTTCCTGGATTGTGGCTACGTTCTTATCCTCACCCTCGACTGCCACAATATCTGGTACAAACTTAGGAGTATTCAGTTCCAATGCCACGCCATCTCTCTTCTCATCAGAAGCTGGATTTTTATTATCTGTATCATAAACGACATTTTCATCCAATGCAGCGGTCACTTCTACCTTGGATTTTATAAAAAACTTAGCAAATCCACGGGGACGCACTTTTTTTATATTCATCACAATGGCATTGCTCCCCAGTTCTCTTTTTGCCATTTCTATTGCCTCTGTCTCTGTCGCCGCTAAAAATTTTTTTATAATCATTCGGTAGTCACCATCCCTACTGACTGAAGCTCAACATCTGAGTCAATCTCATTATATGATAAAACATGCAAATTCTTAAATTGCTCCATCGTAAGATGTTTAAAATACATTCTCACGATAGGAGAGGTAATAATAATTGGTGTTTTACCCAATTCCTCCAGCTTGGTACTCTCTTCTCTAAGTGCCTCCATAATTTGAGATGAGTAATCCGGATCCAAAGCAAGATAAGATCCCTGCTCGGACTGTTTCACAGAATTCATGATCTCCTGCTCCACTTTCGGATCCAGCGTAATTACACTGGTGGCCTCGCTGCGGGTAAAATATTTATTGGATATCGCCCGCTTCAGATTCTGCCTCACATATTCCGTGAGGATATCCGTATCATGGGTCGTCGGTGCATAATCCGCCAGCGTCTCAAAAATAGTAATCAGATCACGGATGGAAATGCCCTCAAATAACAAATTCTGCAATACCTTCTGAATCTCTCCCACACTGAGCATCTTAGGCACCAGTTCGGATACAAGAGTATCATTCGCTTCTTTCACATTGTCAATAAGATTCTGTACATCCTGTCTGGTAAGAAGCTCATGAAGATTGCCACGAATAATCTCCATCAGGTGGGTTGCTATGATGGACGGCGGGTCCACCACCGTATATCCCAGAGACTCGGCACGCTCTCTCTGCCCTTCTGTGATCCAGATCGCTGGAAGATGGAAAGATGGCTCAAAAGTCGGAATTCCCGTCAATTCCTCTTCCACAAAACCAGGATTCATCGCCATATAGTGATCGAATAAAATCTCTCCCTCGCTGACCGGGATTCCTTTGATTTTGATCACATACTGATTCGGATTCAACTGAATATTATCACGAAGACGAATCATCGGTACAACGCACCCCAGCTCCAGAGCGATCTGCCGTCGAATCATTACGACACGATCCAGCAGGTCACCTCCCTGGTTCACATCGGCAAGAGGTATGATACCATATCCAAACTCCAGCTCAATGGAGTCTACTTTCAACAGTGACGTAACGTTTTCTGGTCTTCGGATCTCCTCCGCAGACTCTTCTTCTTCGCTTATCTGGGCATCCGTCTCTTCCATCTCCAGTTCGTTCGTCATCATTCTGGAGGTAATGATAAAAAAGATACCATAACCGCTGAAAATAAGAATGTTCATCGGAGTAAACACACCCAGCCCAATCAAGGCACATCCAACGATTAACAACACTTTCGGTGTACCCAAAAGCTGCTTTTGCAGTACGCCACCGACATCTGCATCCTTAGAACCTTTCGTCACAAGGACACCGGTTGCCAAAGAAATCATAAGAGATGGAATCTGGCTGGTAAGTCCGTCACCAATGGTCAGTATGGAATAGGTCTGCAAAGCTGCCTGAGCCTCCATGCCATTCATCACGATTCCCAGGATCAGACCACCGACAAAGTTGATTACGGTGATCAGAAGTCCTGCTGTCGCATCTCCTTTTACATACTTAGTAGCACCATCCATAGATCCAAAAAATGCTGCTTCTGACTGTATTTTCTCCCTTCGTTCCTTTGCTTCTTCATCAGTAATCGCTCCGGTATTCAGATCGGCATCGATCGCCATCTGTTTACCAGGCATAGCATCCAGCGTAAACCTCGCAGTAACTTCCGACACACGCTCGGAACCTTTATTGATCACCATGAGCTGAACGATAATCAGGATAATAAACACAACTCCTCCGACTACAAGATTACCACCGCCCACGAAGTTACCAAATGTACTTACTACATTTCCCGCCTCACCATTCAGAAGAATGTTTCTCGTCGAGCTTACATTCAGAGATAAACGGAATAATGTCGTCAAAAGCAAAAGGGTAGGAAAGGTTGACATATCCAGAGGTTCTTTGGCAAACAGCGAACTAAAAAGAACAATCATGGATATGGCTATGTTCAATGTAAATAAAATATCTAGTAAAACTAGCGGAACCGGAATGATCAGACATAATATAGGTACCAAAACAAAACATCCCAATATAATATCCACCTTTTTCATATCCGATCCACCTCCAAACTATTATATTTTTCCCTGCAGGCTATATACATATGCCAGTATCTCGGCCACCATCTGATAAAGCTCTGGTGGTATCTGGTCTCCAATTTCAACATTATAATACAACATCCTTGCCAGGGGCTTATTTTCCACAATCTCTATTTTATTGTCCCTCGCCACATCTTTTATTCTGGCTGCCAGAAAGTCCGCTCCTTTTGCCAGCACCACCGGTGCATCTCCTAGAGCTTTATCATATTTAATGGCAACAGCCAGATGGGTCGGGTTTGTGATGACCACATCCGCCTCCGGGACACTCTGCATCATACGGCGTCTCGACGCCTCCTGCATCTTGCTCCGGATCCTTCCTTTGATCTGTGGATTCCCCTCTGTATTTTTATACTCATCCTTTACTTCCTGCTTGGTCATCCTCATATCTTTTCTAAACTTACGTTTTTGATAATAATAATCCGCTGCCGCAAGAATAAGAAAAACAATACTGATCTTAAAACCTACGTTGATCACCGTACCAACAATTAACTCCAGCGCCGGTAGCAGATCCAGCTTGTAAATATTTACTACCAGTCCCCATTCATCCTTGAGCGAATCATACACCACATAAAATAATACGGCAAGTTTAACAATTGATTTCGCCAGATCAAATAATTTATCCTTGGAAAACATCCGTTTAAATCCGGATACCGGACTGATTTTGGATATTTTCGGTTTCATTGGTTTCCCAGTAGGTTTCCATTTAACCTGTGCCACATTGACAGCTACGGCAGCTATAAGCGCCAGTGCCATAATCGGGCCACAGATCAGAAGAATCTCTTTTCCCCCAAAGGTCAGAAGATTCATTACCCGGTCTGAATTAAAATCATACGCATATTCACTAATACTATTCGAATATGTTACAAAAACCTGTACAAACCGGTCATACATATATCCCCCGAAAAATCTCAGACCGGTAAACAGAATAATAAGAAGGATGGCAACTGCCAGATCCTGGCTTTTGGCCACCTGTCCCTCTTTTCTGGCTTCCTCCAGCTTTTTCGGTGTTGCTTCCTCTGTCTTCTCTCCGCCTTCTCCATCCTTAGCGAAAAACTGAAGATTATACCCCAGCATATGACAGTTCTCCATTGTTTCACCTGCCCGCAAAAGATTCTTTTAACAGCTCCTATTTCGGTGTAAAAGAATTATAAATCTGTAACACGACTTCCTTCATATGGTCAAACACAAAGTTTGTCACCATCGGCAGCGAGGGAAGTATAATGAGAAGAATCAGTATACCTACCAATACTTTCATCTGAAGTCCTACCACAAACATATTCATCTGAGGTGCTGCCCTCGTAAGGACTCCCAGCACTACATTGATCACCAGCATACAGGCAAATACCGGCAGCACGATCCGGAAGCCGATCATGAAATAATTCGCCATAAAATCTACGGCCGTCTCCACCAGATTCCCACTAAATACCGCCTTCCCAACATTAAAATAGCGAAAAGTATCCAGAATCGCCCGAAGTACATAATGATGCATATTTGTGACCACCATCACGAGCATAAGCAGATAATTATAAATATTACCTGTTACGGAAACCTGAATACGGGTTAGCGGATCAAACATATTTGCCATCGATAAACCAATCTCAATATCCATAAGCTGTCCGGCAAAAGACACGATATAGATACAGGCATTACACATAAATCCCAACACTATACCAACCAGTGATTCCTGGATAACCAACGCCGAATATCCTATAATTCCTGTATAATCCAATTCCACCACTGGAACCACCTGAATAGCTACGATAGACAGCACAATACTTAGTGCCAGCTTAACCTTCATCGGAATCGTCTGAAAACTAAAAATAGGCGCCGCCAGAACAAAAGAAGAAATGCGGATCAGTATGAGCAGATAAAATTCCAGATGTTCTACAGAAAAACTCATTCCATCCTCCATTCCGCCTGTACCCTGTCAGTTGCCGGCACATTGATGTATTCCACGATTCCATGCTTATTTGACAAACACCGAAAAATTGTCACAAAGCAGCTGTAAAAACTCCACACAGTTATTCATAATCCAGCTTCCAGTGAGAAGCAGTGTAATGAAAATAGCAAGCAGCTTCGGAACAAAAGTAAGTGTCTGCTCCTGGATCGAGGTGACAGTCTGAAAAATACTGATGACCAGACCTACGATCAGAGACACCAGCAAAAGCGGCGCAGCACATTTGATAATAACCCAGATCATCTGGGTTGAAATGTCGATCACATCTGCTTCTGTCATTTGTCAGTCACCCTCCCTTTTTTGTTTATCAAATTACCATGTCAACCAAATGGCATATCGGGAACTAATAAAAAGTCTCAACAACTTGTCCTATGACAAGATTCCACCCATCTGCCAAAACAAACAAGAGAATCTTGAAAGGCATCGATATCGTTGTCGGTGGAAGCATCATCATTCCCATGGACATCAATGTAGAGGCCACTACCATATCTATAACAATAAATGGCAGATAAATGAGAAATCCGATGATAAATGCCGTTCTCAACTCACTGATGATAAACGCTGGCATAAGAACCGTTGTCGGCACTTCATCTTCAGAAGCTACCTCTGTATCTTTGCCCTCAATATCTAAAAACAACTTGATATCAGAACGACTGGTCTGCTTAAACATAAATTCCCGAATTGGTTTCAGCCCTTCATTCAATGCTTCTTCCTGTGTCAATTCTCCTTTTTGAAAAGGCTGCACGCAATTGGCGTTCACATCAGATATCACTGGTGACATGATAAACATTGTAAGAAACAGCGCCAAGCCAACTAATACCTGGTTGGGCGGCGTCGTCTGGGTTCCCAGGGCTGAACGCACAAAATGCAGCACCACGATGATTCTCGTAAATGAAGTCATCATAATAAGAATCGATGGTGCCAGCGCCAGCACAGTTAATACAAGAAGCATTTGAAGGCTCGCCGACAAACTACTGCTTCCCGCATTTGAGGTTATATTAAATTGAAAATCATCTGGATCTTCTGGATCACTCACACCTGCTGTCCCACTTCCCCCGATCTCATCCACACCTGCCTTGGAATCGACACGGGGAGCGGCGTTTACAACTGCACCAGAAAAAAAGGTTAATATAACTAGTGCCAAAACCAGAGACATCCCTTTACATACAACCGAAAATAATCTCCTGTGTGTTCTCATAATACCAACCTTTTCTCTTTATTATTTTTTATGTTCTTTGCTTTTGATGCGGGAAGCCACTTTACCCATAACATCTTTAAAGGATACATTTTGCAGCATCTCCTCTTTTTCCTGAAGATCCAACTGTTCTTCCTCAAGAGAAGTTAAAAATGTAATATTCTCCTTGGTAACACCGATAGAATAATATTTACTTCCCAGTTTAATAATCTGGACATACTTATTCGGTGCAATCTTGAAGGTCTCAATCACTTCAATATTCTTCGTATGAGGCTGAATTGCTCCTGATCTGGCAATCCATTTTGTGGCATAATACGTAGCTGCTAAAACCACCACAAATATAACAACTGTAGCAAGCAGCTGCAATATGTTAGATCCCATTATCAGCCAATAGCCTTTTTCACAGCTTCCAATACACGATCCGCCTGAAATGGTTTCACGATGAAATCTTTGGCACCGGACTGAATAGACTCAACTACCATTGCCTGCTGACCCATTGCGGAGCACATAATAACATTGGCAGCGCCATCTTCTTCCTTGATCTTTTTCAGTGCCTGAATGCCATCCATCTCTGGCATGGTAATATCCATCATTACCAGATCCGGCTTGGTCTCATTGTACTTCTCTACTGCTTTCAGACCATTCTCAGCCTCTCCAGCTACTTCGTAGCCGTTCTTTGTTAAAATGTCTTTAATCATGACTCTCATAAATGCTGCGTCATCACATATCAAAACACTTTTTGCCATTATTAATCTCCTCCGTAATTTATTCTTTGATTATTTCAGTCACACGGATACCGAAACTTTCTTCGATAACCACGACCTCGCCTTTGGCAACAAACTTACCATTGACCAAAACGTCAATCGGTTCACCAGCCAGTTTATCCAATTCAATAATAGTTCCTGGCGAAAAATCCAGTATCTCTTTGATGGCTTTGCTGGTCCTGCCCAATTCCACCGTAACTTCCAAAGGAACATCCATGATCAGGTCGATGTTCTCTGGAGCGATACCATCTAGATTCTGCGCCGGCATAAAGCTCTGGAATTGTGCCGGTTGTATGTTCAGATCCTGTGGCGGCATTCCATACATCGGCATGCCCCCCATCTGCTGCGGCATACCCATCATTGGCTGCTGCATCGCAGGCTGTGGCTGAACCTGTGGCTGTGGTGTCGGCTGAGCCGCCGGTTGCGGCTGTGGTACCGGTGCCGGCTGAGGTGCTGGCTGTTCTGCCGGTTCCTCTGCCACTCCATCCATTGTCATCTTAAAACGCTCATATATCATACGGGCGAAATCCAACGGATACAGCTGCATAATCTCACTGTCCACAAGGTCTCCAATTTTCATTTTAAACGAAACCTGAACGAATAACTGACCTTCCATATCTCCCATCACATCATCTAGTGCTGTCGCCTGGAAATCAATCCGTCTGGCTGTCGGCGGGCTGATATCAACCATCTCATTGATCATAGATGACATAGAAGTTGAAGCAGAACCCATCATCTGGTTCATCGCCTCGCTGATGGCACTCAAGTGAAGTTCAGAAAGTTCACTCTCCGTATTCGTTCCATCACCACCCATCATAAGATCGGTAATGATCTTTACATCATGCTCTTTCAGCACGAGTACATTTTTTCCTTCCAGTCCCGCCTGATAGGAAATGTATATAAAAACACACGGCGCCTCACTGTTTTCTTTCAGATCCTGAACTGTAACATAAGAAAGGCTCGGTGTAGTTATCTCCACCCGGTTGTTTACCAACACAGACAACGTAGTAGCGGCAGTCCCCATACTAATATTGGCGATCTCGCCTAATGCATCGCCTTCTTCCGGAGATAAACGCTCTTCGGAGACCGTTGCAACAGAAGAATCATTTACAACTGCATCTGCACTTTCATCCTGTCCAGCATCCGCGCCACCAAGCAGTGCATTGATTTCTTCCTGCGATAACATTCCATCCATTGCATTTTACTCCTCTCTGTAAACCTTTTTTATCTTTACTGCATACGCGTCGTCATAAGCACCCGGCAATGCAGAAAATTTCTTTATGTTCCCCACATAGACATCCAGTTCATCTTCAATCTTGGTGTCCACCTTTATAATATCACCCACCTGCAAATGCATAAAATCATTTACAGAAATCGCGCTTTTACCCATAATCGCACGAACAGGAATCTGTGCACGATTCAGGCTGTTCTCAATAATCTCACGATAAACATCTTCATCCCTTACTTCTGCCGTAGAATACCAGTACTTTGTATTGATCTTTTCAATCACTGGCTCTACCACTGCATATGGAATACAGATGTTAAACAGCCCTTCCACATCACCAATCCGAATATTCATGGTAACAATGGATGTCATCTCATTCGGAGAAACAAACTGAGCAAACTGCGAGTTTGTCTCAATACGTTCCAACATCGGTTCTAATACCTGGACATTGTGCCAGGGTTCTACGAGCAAATTCGTACACACGACCATAATTCTCTCAATGATCGTAAGCTCGATCTCTGTAAATTCTCTCGCTTTTTCTAACGGAACCCCGCTTCCTCCAAGCATTCGATCCACTATTGTATAACCCAGACCACTCGCCATCTCAATGATAATGTTCCCCTCAAGAGGCATAAAATTAACCACTCCAAGCAACACCGGATTAGACAGGGAATTAGAAAACTCCTGATAGGTGGCCGCCTCTGCATGCATCACCTCAACCTGTACATTTTTCCTTAGATACACCGGCAGATTCGTAGATAACAGCCTTGCATAATGCTCAAATATAAACACCAGGGTTCGCAAGTGATCTTTTGAGAATTTGGATGGTCTCGCAAAATTGTAATCCTTAACCTGACGTTCTTCTACCTCATCTAATTCCGCAGAATCAAATTCTCCGTTATTGAGAGCAGAAAGCAGATTATCAATCTCGCTTTGCGACAGGACATCCCCCATTCTTCTCACCTCACTGTATAACTTCTCGTTTGTGCAGCTCTCTCCGTATATCTGTGTCTTATGTCGTTTAGCAACTGCACCATGTTCAATTATATCATAAATTCAAAATAATATAAAGTATTTTCTTTAATTTATCTCATTTTTCATTACTGGAACATAAATCCAGACAAGGAAAGGCGCACAACACATTTACTTCCATAGAAATCCTGAATCTTAGCCAACGCATTGTCTTTTACAGCCTGTTCATCCAACGTGGAAATGGTCTGCTCAGAAATTGCTTCTTTCACACAGTCAACTATGTAAACATTCGCAGCCTTTACCGATTCTGATACCTTATCGTAATCTTCTGCCTCTTTATTAAAGGATACCGTAACCCCATCAATAACCACATAATGAGCCTCTTTGTCACCCTCGTCCTTTAAGTTAATGGTCTGCTTTGTTTCAAAAGTAATAGCATAGGTCTCCAGATTCTCCCATTGGGTCCCCTCTTCTTCTTCCTCCGTCTCCAAATCGATCACGGTGGCTACCTTATCGATCAGCTTATTGGTCTTGTTCATGGCAGGAACGATGGAAAACATCATTACCGCTGTGAGAACAAGGTTCGTTATCGTAGATGCCATAATAACAATGGTAAGTATATTCTTTTTCATGTCAGCCTCCTATTTATCTGTATAAATCTTTATCTCTACACGACGGTTTTTTGCGCGACCTTCTTCTGTTTCATTATCTGCCACCGGATCGTATTTACTGCGCCCGGTAGCTTCCATGGTTCTGGGATCAAGCCCTTTCTCATCCTTAAAATATTCAAACACTCTGGTCGCCCGCGCCGTGGAAAGCCACATATTATTTGGAAAAGTTCCGCCAGAAATCGGGATCTTATCGGTATGTCCTTCAATCTTGATCATATGGCTGTCGTATATTTTCAGAATATCTCCAACCTTACTCAATATACCAAGTGCTGATTTATTGATGGTATCGGAACCGGACGCAAAGAGAATTGCACCGTTCAAAGATATCTGAACAAATTGATATTGTTCGTCCATATTGACATTTACCATATGTTCAATATTTTTCTTTTCAGTTTCCTGGGTAACTTCTTCATAGAGTGCCCTGGTTCTCTCCTCCTGCTCTTCCGCCATCTTTTTCTTGTATTTCTCTTCCTCTGACATCTCAGAAGTATCATCTTCTCGGTCCGGATCCTTGCCACTGTTTTCAAATTCATTGAAATACTGTTCCATAGATATCTTCTGGCTGGTACCGCTGGAAATAAAGGCACCCTCTCCTACAGCTTTGCCGCCTCCATCAAAGATATCTACTCTCTCGGAAAGAGAAGTTACCAGCTGTTCATATTTATCCGCATCTACTGTAGACATGGAAAACAAAAGTACAAAGAAACAGAGCAGCAGATTCATAAGATCCGCAAAGGTATTGATCCAGCCACCGCTTATGGATTCTGGTTCTTCTGACTTTCTGCGTGCCATTATCCCTCACCGCCTTGATCTGCACCGTCTTTGCCAAGGAGTTCATCCCGGAGTTTCGGTGCCAGGAATGATTTTAGTTTCTCTTCGATCACACGTGGGTTTTCACCTGCCTGAATGGACAGAATTCCCTCACAGATCACTTCTTTAGTCATAATCTCTTTGGCATTGATAGCACGAAGTTTCGTCGCCACCGGAATACTGATCCAGTTTGCAAGCAGAGAACCGTACAAAGTCGTAATCAATGCTATCGCCATGTTCGGTCCGATAGAACTCGGATCATCCAACAGCTTTAACATATTGATCAGACCGATCAGGGTACCGATCATACCCCAGGCAGGTCCCATGGCCGCAAGACCATCCCAGAAACTGATGATTTTGTTATGCCGCCTTTCGATACAGCTCAGATCCGTCTCCAGAATGCTGGTCACAAGCTCCTGGTCGGTTCCATCGACAATTAACATGATTCCTTTTTTCAGGAACTCATCGTCTATGTCTGAAGCTGCCTCTTCCAACTGAAGAAGACCTTCTTTTCTCGCCACATTTGCCAGATCAATGATCGTATGTATTACTTCGCCCTCGTTGCTCTTTGGCACTTTTAAAATCAGACCAAAGGATTTGAGGGAGTTCACAAATGCCGGTATGTCATCTGACATTGTCATCATACACATGAATGAACCGACAATCGTAACAAGTATTGACGAAAAATCATAAAAGTTTCCTAGTGCCGAAAATCCCTGATCTCCGGATACGATTCCGTATACAACAGCGGCTGCACAGCCCAGTATACCTATAATAGATGCTAAATCCAAGAAAATACACCACCTTAACTTTATCTACATGTTTTGGAAAATTTCTTTCCTATATAATTTTACTAGATTTTTTATCTCTTGTCTACTTTCTTTTACAATTATTTTTTTTCCTGTCGTCAGAGTGATCACCGTATCCGGGGTTTCCTCTACGGACTCAATCAGATCTGAATTTAAAGTTAACGTTTTATCATTCATCCTGGTCACATCAATCATACGGCCTCCCCCTTCCTTCTGTCCATTATAACATATCACCGCAAAAAAGGGAAACAAAACGTTTCCTTTTTTTGCAGTAAATATCAAATTAATGATTCATTATCTCTTGAGATTAATCAGCTCTTCAAGCATCGTATCCGATGTAGTGATCGTTCTTGAGTTTGCCTGGAAACCACGCTGCGTCGTGATCATATTGGTAAACTCTGTAGCGAGATCCACGTCTGACGCCTCCAAAGCACCGATGGAAAAGCTGCCCACCGCTGTGATCTCTTCTCCGATACCGTCGAACTCACCGGAGTTCAAAGTAGTAGCAAATAAACTATTACCCTGTGCTTCCAGACCAGAAGGATTCGGGAAGGTCGCCACCGCGATCTGTCCCAGCAATTTATTATCTCCGTTATCATATACCGCATAAATCTTTCCGTCCGGATTGATGGAAAATCCATTCAGGGCTCCAGCAGCATTTCCGGTATTATTTCCATCTTTGTCACCCTTTTTCGGCTCGATACTACAGCTACCATTTCCACCATACATAGTCAAACCAGAAAAATCAATATCCAGTCCTCCTACTGGAAATGAGTTGTTCTCCTCATTCCCGTTATTCAGGGTTAAATTCAACATTCCTTCCAGCTCACCAGTCACACTGACAAACTCTCCGGAAGAACCATTAAATGTAAGGACAGCATTGCTGGGATCAAAAGTAATGGTTCCATCAGGATCTACATTATATTTCAGCTCCTGACCACCAAAATTAATATATTGCTCCACAGGCTCATACACTGGGTTTCCATTCTCATCCAATGTTGATCTCTTCAGAATGGATTTTCCATTGGACATAATATCCGTCATTCCGACAGTAAATGCATGGTCTTTGTTTTGATTTGCAGCATCACCATCGTTACCCGGCACTTTCATGAGGCTGAGCTTTGCAGTATACTCATTACCAAGATTGTCATAGAAGCTGACAGAAATAGGATATCCAGCTCCCGTCTCGCTGTACTGCACCAGTTTATCTTCCCGGTCCACATTTCCTGAAAGAGTTACATTTGTGGTTGGATTCGGCGCTGAGTTCTGGTTTTCCGGCGTCATCAATTTTAAAGCATCCACTGTATCCTTACGGATCTCCCCATTCTCATCCACACTCCAACCGAGCACCGTAGCACCATTTGTCTCACACATCAGGGTACCAGCAGCATCGATATTAAAATTACCTGCTTTCGTAAAATAGGTTCCGCCATTTTTTCTTACTACGAAAAATGCATCGCCGTTTATCATCACATCCATGCCGCGGTCGGTACGGTTTGTCGCTCCGGTACCGCTCATATTAACGCTGTAAGAAGCTACATTGGCACCGAGACCAATCTGGAACGCGTTCGTACCGGCTGCTCCAGTATTGGCATTAGGACCTGCTGCTGGCTGTGTCGTCTGATAAAATACATCCGTAAAATTCACGGTACCAGCACGGAAACCAACGGTATTTACATTCGCAATATTGTTACCAATTACATCCATTTTTGTCTGATGTACCTTCAAACCGGACACACCAGACCATAATGATCTCATCATAAGGATCAACCCTCCAATTTTATTATTCGTAAGTCTTATCTGGCATTCAAAGACTTTCATGCTTCCTGTTAAGGGCCAGCATGTAAAATTATCGTATCTTGCTGCGTTTTTAATTTATAATCGCTCCATCGATATTTGTAAAAACTGCATTTGCTGTATCATTCACAGCCGTTACTATGGTTTTGTTTCTGACATTTAGTATAAATGCAAGATCATCTACCATCACCAGGGATTCTGTCATTCCTTTTTCCATCGCCTGCTCTGCTGCATCTTCCAGTCTTGCCTTCTGCTCCTCGGATATGGATATATTTCTCGTCTCCAACCGTTTCGCCGCATGCCTGGAAAATTTAATCTGATCTGCTTTGTCTAACAGCACCCTGTCAAACGACTTCCCAGAATCGCTGCTGGTCTTTTCCGCAATCTGTCCGGTGGTGCCCAGTTTGCTTCTTATCTCATCGATGGATACAAAGTTTTTATTTACAATATTCATACCTTTATCCACCTCCTGATTATTTGACAGTCAAAGTTTTAATGACGATGCTGCTTCACTCATCAATTCCGCTGTCTGTCACCTTAATAGTCACCTGATCCCTAATGCTGGTGCTATATGGATCATCAAAGTAAAGACCTACCTCATAATCGCCGTTTTCCAGTCCATCCAGAGCTCCCGGCATAATCGATAATACACCATCCTTATATGTAAGGAATTCATTCTTTACTGCCTCTCCGTTCATGACCACGACAACACTTGAAGCTGCGTAATCCCCTTCACCCAGATCGATCTTGATATCCACTGGCTTTTTATTGGATTTGTCATAGACAGCTTCTGTCTTTTCTACTGATGGCAGATACTGCTGGATTGCGTAATAAGAATCCTTTACCTCCACCAGATCACTTATCTTATAAAGTTTACCATCCACAGATAACTGTGCTTCACCATCTCTCATGGTGATATAATCCACAACTCCATTTACCTCTGAGTAGCTTCCGCTTGGACTCTTTGTTTTGATCTTTACATACTTACCTACCAGTCCAAATGCCTGCGAATTAACAGCTGTCTCATTGAGATTCTGCATCTGCTCTAACGCTGAGAACTGGGCGAGCTGGGCGATAAAATCTGTATCCTTCTCCGGTTCCAGCGGATCCTGGTTCTTCATCTGACATACAAGAAGCTGAAGAAACTCATCCTTGCCAAGATCTCCGCCTGGCGTCCTCTCTGTGGTCTGCGTCGGTTTTTTACCAAAGGCAAGCTCATCCAGTCCTGTCACAATGCCTTGTAATGATGTTCCCATACCTTTTACCTCCTTTCCTGATTAAGCGGTGTAATCCACCATACTGTCTCCCATGCGCCTGTCTTCGGCTGTCTCTGTCGTGACTTCCTCTACTTCTGTTTCTTCTGCCACATCATACCGAAATTTTCTTCCCTGGGATTTTTTCTGTTTGTACTGTCCATGATCGGAATCCTCTGGATTTTTAAATCCAAACTCCGATACATTTACCTCTACGGAATCCACCTTCAGTCCATGGCTTTCCAAATTCTCTCTGAGCACCGTCAACTGGCTCTCCAATGCTTCCTTCGCCACTTCATTCTGAACGGTAAGTGTAGCTGTCGCCAATCCATTGTTGGATGTCACATTGAGATTAACCCTTCCCAGCGACTCTGGATTCAACTGAAGTTCCATGCTTGTCGTCTGCGGAAGGACCCGGATTCGGATATGATTAACGACCTGATCCACAATGTTTGACATCATCTCTCTCGGTGCGGCCACTTCTTCCTGCGCCACCTCCTCAAAAGACTGGGAAAGCCTTTCTACAAAAGCGTTCAGAGGACTTTCATGTACTTCCTGGCGCACACTTTGGGACGCTGGCTGCTGGCTCTCTCCATATGTATCAGTCAAATCCTGTTCTCCAGAGGTCTCAACAACTACCGGAATCTCGTCCTTGGCAGTCGACGCCATCATCTCCGATGTGTCCTGCTGACCGGAGCCTTCTACTGCTGTCTCTTGTATGGATCCATCTGCTTTTCCAACAAGCTCGCTAAACTTTTCGGCAAAGCTCTTCATAAGAACTTCATCCCCCTCGTTTAACTTTCCGATGTCCATTCCTGTTACCTGCTCCAGAATGTCCTGAAGTCCCGACATGATATCGTTCAACTCACCAGACATGGCATCGGAGAGTAGAAACAGATTCGCATCGTCCACACCATGTACTTCCATGATAAATGCCTTAATGTTCTCAACATTCAATGGAACTACATTTTGAAACTCTGGTGAAACCAGCAATAACAGATCCATTGGCGTCAAACCAAGCATTTCTAGAATATCAACGATATCTTCCTCGTTCATGCCAAAAGTCTCTTGCAGTAGAGAAACTACTTCTTCACCAATCTCTTCCAGATCCATCTTCTCCATCCCCTCAACTTTATCCTGGGGCTGGGAGCTCAGGGAAAGCTTTTGCTTTGTAAAATCATCCCCGCCGGCTGCAATCCCACCAGATTTTCTTGGATCCTGAGATTTTCCAGCAGATAAATTCTGCTTTTTACCAGAGGCAGATGAAGCATTCTGGGACATAAAGCTGTCAAAAACTGCCTTATCTCCTTTTCCCGCTTTGCTTGAGGACATCGTCCGCATCGCAGAGGCATTCAGTGATATACCCTGTGTCTGCATTTGTTATCTCCTTTCTAGACGGCATAAATATGCGGTCTTATTTTATTTATAGCCCACTGCCTTTCCCATTGGTAAAGGCAGGAGTTATCTATTATTCATATCGTCTGATTCGTGGAAAAACATTACTGTTATTCTCTCCCAGACAAACTATTTAGCGGTCATCTTTGTAGTGATCTGTGCCGCTGTCTCCGGTGTCATTTCTGCAAGGATCGCCGCACTCTTTGACTCTGTCATATTATCAAGGATAGAAGCCACAAGATCCAAGTCACCAGACATGGTCTGCAGTACCGATGCTGCTTTTGCCGCATCCATTTTTGCATACATCGTAGCCTGTTTCTTGATGGCGGCACGGTACTGAAGATCCTTCATTACATCTTTATAGATCGAAGCTGCATTGTCTGGATCGATCCCCTCATAATATTTCTGATATTCGGAAATATCTGGCGCCTTATCATTAAAAACAACATTTTCATCAAAATCCTTTACCCGCTGTTCAAAGGCATGCTGCTGCTCCTCGTACTTCTTGAGGCGGTTAATCTCTGATTTTAACTCATTGACTTCATCACTACTCAGAGAATTGGCACTCTTCAAACCTGCAAGCTCCTTTTCTAACTGACGGATCCTGGCATTTGCCTCATCGATATTTGAATATCCTTCCGGCTCTGTTCCCTCTACCTCAGGAAGAATGCGGTTCACTAATGGAACATCTTTGAGAACCGGATGCAAAACTTCACTTCCAAAATTCCCTACATCAAATTTAATCAAAACACCAAATATAACAAGCCATATGATCACGATAAAAAGTACGATCAAAAAGGTAAGCAGTTTACTGCCTGCACTTTCCTCCTGGGCATATTCACTATTTTCTTTGTTTTTCTTATCTTTTTTTGCCATAAATCCTATTCATCCTTTCAAAATCAGGCTTTCTTTGCCCCGTACTTGTAGCTCATAAGTTCATCAACTTCTTTTTGTTCCCTGCGCCCTTCCTCTTTGATAAACTCTTCAAATGCCTTCTCTCTGAGTTTTTCAAAGATTTTTCGCTCTTTCATCGCATCGGTGAGCTTTTCCCTGGCAATCTCCACCGCTTTCTCACATCGCTTCACCACCAGCTGCTGCTGCTTTACATACCCCTTCAGGATCACAACGGCATTTTCCCTTTTATGTATTTCTGTCATAGACAGAACCTCACACAGGACATTTTTTAACTGCAGCCTCGCATCCTCCAGACGGTTATTTAACTGCTCCAGCTTTTTTTCTTCGGCGAGAAGCCTTGCATTTGCCTGACCATATTCATTTTTTGCCTGCTCCTCCAGTTTTTCCTTCATGTTCAGGATATTCTGCAAAGGAAACCGAAAACGTGCCAATTAGGACTCACCATCCTCTTCAAAAATATCTGACATAATGGAGACGGCTTCATCAAAACCAAATTTTTCATCTGTCCCCTGCATCAAAAAATCATTCACCGCATCGATCTTTTCAATCGCAAAATCAATACTGGGATTGAAACCGGCACGATATGCACCGATATTGATAAGGTCCTCAGCCTCTCCATAAGTGGCAAGCACATTTTTTAGTATACCAGATACCCTCTTCTGATCCTTCGTAACAATGGAACTCATAACACGAGAGATACTCTGTAGAACATCAATCGCAGGATAATGATTCTTCTGTGCCAGCGGACGGGACAGTACGATATGTCCATCTAAAATACCCCGGGCGGTATCAGTGATCGGTTCATTGAAATCATCTCCATCCACCAAAACGGTATAAAGCCCCGTGATGGATCCCCGGTCTGAATTTCCCGCACGCTCCAAAAGTTTCGGCATCTCCGCATACACACTGGGGGGATATCCTCTGGATACCGGCGGCTCACCAGAAGCAAGCCCGATTTCCCTTTGTGCCATAGAAAAACGAGTGAGCGAATCCATCATGAGAAGCACATCCTTACCCTGATCCCGGAAATATTCTGCGACAGCCGTCGCTGTTTTGGCAGCCTTATTACGGATCAACGCCGGTTTATCCGAGGTGGCAACAACTACCACCGAACGCTTCATACCTTCTTCACCAAGGTCTCTCTCTATAAACTCCCGCACTTCTCTTCCACGCTCGCCAATCAGTGCGATCACATTAATATCCGCCTTTGTATTTCTGGCAAACATCCCCATAAGTGTACTCTTTCCTACTCCACTTCCCGCAAAAATCCCAATTCTCTGTCCTTTTCCAATAGTCAGCAAACCATCTACGGCCTTTACGCCCAGCGAAAGCACCTCGTCGATAAGCTGTCGGCTCAAAGGATCTGGTGGAGCTGCTTCCACCGAGTACAGATGGCTGTTCTCTGATAGAGGAGGGGAATTCATCGGTTCCCCCACACCATCCAGCGTTTTTCCCAGCAGATCATCACTGACAGGAACCTGCAGCGGCGCCCCCGTATTTTCAACCCAGCTGCCCAGCCCAACGCCCTCGACATTGTCATAAGGCATCAGAAGAACTCTGTCTTCACGGAATCCGACCACTTCTGCCTTTACAGCACCTACTGCCGAATTTGACCGTATGATGCAGAGATCGTTCAACTTCGCCTCTGGACCAATCGATTCGATGGTCAATCCAACGACCTTAGTGACTTTTCCGAGATGCTTGAGAAAACTTCGCTCCATCAAAGCATCATATCTGTCAAAATTTATAATCGATGAAGGATTCATACAAGCCTCCATTCCCATACTATTTTTATGCGTGTTATTATGAAATCATGTCAGTGCACCAGCATTTTCAGATTCTGAACCAATGTATCCAGCTGTGTATGGAAACCACAATCCACCATCTGGGTGTCTGTCTCGATAATACACTGCCCCTTTTCCAAGCCTTTTTCTTCTACAAATTCAACAAAAGCATCTCCATCCAGAGCCTGCAGAACCTCTTCCTTCCGACTTTCCAGAAAATAGATGTCCTCAGAGGAAACACGGATCCGATAATTCTCAGATACCTCTAAATCCTGAGCTGCGGTATGGATGAGATAGAGGATAAGATCATCTTTTCCCTCCATCACCACACCAGTAAGTTTTTTCACAAGAGAGATCACAATACTTACATACTTTTCCTCAATCTGTTCCATACAGTCAGCAAGTTCCTCTCTCTGCTGTCTGGCGAGCTGGGAAAGTTCTTCTTCCTTCTGCCGGATCTCCTGTTCTGCCAGAGCCATTCCCTCAGAATATCCCTGCTCTCTTCCATCCTCATACGCCCGCTTTCTAGCTGTCTCAGCGGCAATCTCCGCCTCGCTCCGAATACGCTCTGCCTGCTTTCTGGCTTCCTCCAACACCTGAGCCGCTTTATCCTCTGCCTCTTTTTGATGTTGCTGAAAGAGCTCGTCAAAATTGGTGACATTCAGCCCCGCTTTAAATTCCCCGGAACCATCCTTCTTTTCCGCATCTTCAGACGCAGCAGCTGTCTCTCCAGCAAAACCTTCGACAGCCTGAAGCAGCGCCTTCTCCGCCTCAATCTCACTGATGGTCTTAATCTTCACACCTTTTTCCCGAAAGGGCACGAACTCCGCTCCTTCCGAATTGTTGTCAATGACAACGGTCTCTTTCCCCTGCATATTTACAAAGGGATATTTGATTAAATTAGACAACGATCTCGTCACCTCCGCCCCTTGATATAACAATCTCAGCGGAATCCTCAAGTTTTCTAATAATATTTACAATCTTCTGCTGTGCCTCTTCCACATCCTTCATACGCACAGGTCCCATATATTCCATATCTTCCTTTATCATTGCAGAAAGACGGGTAGACATATTGTTGAAGATGACATTCTGCACCTCTTCGTTGGCACCCTTCAGTGCCACAGCAAGCTCGCTGTTCTCCACCTCACGAAGCACACGCTGTATGGAACGGTCGTCCAGCATAAGAATATCTTCGAATACAAACATTTTCTTTCGGATCTCGTCTGCCAGTTCTGGCTCCTCGATCTCCAAATTTTCCATAATATGTTTTTCGGTTCCACGATCCACGGTATTCAATACCTCTACGATGGAATCGATTCCGCCGACAATCGTGTAGTCCTGATTTACAAGAGAAGCAAGTTTCTGTTCCAAAATGTTCTCCACTTCCTTGATCACATCCGGAGAGGTACGATCCATGAGTGCGATACGTTTTGCCACATCCGTCTGTTTGTCCGGCGTCAATGTACTAATGATACCTGCCGCCTGGGTCGGTGACAGATAAGATAAAATAAGGGCAATGGTCTGCGGATGCTCATCCTGGATAAAGTTGAGAATCTGGGATGCCTCCGTCTTCCGTATAAACTCGAAAGGTCTTACCTGAAGCGAAGCAGTCAGTTTGCCCAGTACCTCCTTCGCCCTGTCCTCACCAAGAGCTTTCTGCAGAAGATCTTTGGCATAGCCAATACCACCCTCCGCAATATATTGCTGTGCCAGGCAGACTTCGTAAAACTCATTTAAAACCTGTTCTTTTTCTGCCGGCGTCACACTTCTTGTATTTGCGATTTCCAGTGTAAGCTGCTCGATCTCATCTTCTTTTAAATGTTTAAAAATTCCTGCCGCTTTTTCCGGTCCCAGCGTAATCAGGAGTATCGCTGCCTTTTGCACACCATCCAATTCTGAAGTACTTGAACTCATGACACATTACCCCCAATCTTCATTGATCCAATTACGAAGCAGCATAGCCACCGCTTCTGGATTTTCGTCCACAAATTTCTCTATCATCGTACGGGTCTCTGATTTTTCACCCATCTCGATCTCTTCCAGTCCCTTCTCATCCTCTTTGGTCGTCGCCAGGAGATCTTCTACTGAAAGTTCTGGTTCAAGCTCTGTCACCTCTACTGGTGATGTTCCACGGATGATCACAAAGATAAGCAGTGCTCCGATCAATACGGCCAGAATGATCATCAGATAATTGGCAAATCCACCTGCCAGAAGTCCCGTGTCTTCTTTTGCCTCAAAGACTGGTTTTTCCTGAATCCGGATACTGATCCGGTTCTCCGCGATTCCAGTTGCTGCTGCAACCAGAGGAAGAAGGTCTTCCGGTGTCTCCAGTGTATTAACCTGACTGTTCTGTTCAATATATTCATCGAAAGAGATATCGTTCAGTGCCCCCTGCTCTTCCAGGGTTTCCTCTGATACTTTACGATATCTGGTCAAGATAATACCAATTGAAGATTCTTCTGGTACAACGGCTCCTACTTCTCTTTTTATATTCTGTACATCTTCATTAGGAAGATAGTTGTACTTATTTAAAATGGTTTCCGAATTGGTGGTTCCATTGTTCTGAAGCATATAATCTGTTTCTTCACCATTGGAATCTGTTCCCGGAACCCCACCACTTCCTGACTGACCATTGGAAGAGTACTCATAGGAACTGGAATAATATCCCTGATCCTGTCCCTCGCCTACGGAATACGTAGTGATCAGCTCTTCTACCTGATCCATGTTAAACTTGATCGCCATACTGCTGACCTCAGCATCGTCATAGCCCGCCTTTAACAGCATTTTCCTGGTACGCTCGGCAAAGGTCTGCTGCAGCTTTGATTTGTAATCATCTATTCCTGATACGGTTCCACCCAGAGTGTTGTCAGTTTTGGCTCCATAAAGAAGATTACCAGCGGTGTCTACAATAACAATATTATCCGTCGTTTTATTTCCCACTGCATTGGTGAGATAATACGCCATCGCTGTCGCCGTCTCTCTCTCCATCTCTTTTCCCTCAGCCAGACGAAGAGTAACACTGACAGATGCTTCCTTGGTTGCCGCAATAAAAGTCTTATCGTCTTCCGGTCGGTCAATAATCACCGTAGCATCCTGCACTCCGGCAAAATTAAGCAGGTTCTCTTTGATGGATGACTGAAGGGCAAGGGTAATCTTTGTGTGTTTTTCCAGGGAAGACGTGGTCATATCGCTTTCCAGCGCTGTCTCCCAGGTCATTTCCTTGTCTACAATACCGTTTGCTCCCATCGCCAGAACTGCCTCGGAATAATCCGACTGTTCCACTTCAAAGGACGTGGTTCCTGACGCATCCGTATCCATCTTGTATTTTATATTCTTTCCATCTAATGCCTCGGAAAGAGTGCTCGCAAGACCAGCATCCGAAAAAGTAGCCAGATGCGTGTAAACAGGCCTTGTCAAAAAATAGGACAACAAAACCAAGGCAAAAAACACTGCAAGCACGACGCAGATAATAACCGTTTTTTGTCTGGTTGTATATTTGTTCCAAAATGCAACTATTTTATCCTTAATGGCGATCAGCTGATCCATCATAATGTTTCCGCTCCTAACTATCTAAATTTTTTCTCCATTCATCAGAAAGGAGTAAAATCAGAACTGAAGGTTCAGCAACGACCGATAGGCTTCCATTGCTGTATTTTTCACTGCAACAGTATATTGCAGCGATACGTTCGCCTTCTGCTGAGCCACCTGCAGGTCATGCAGACTGTCTGACTCACCCATAGCAAAACGAACCTCTTCCGCCTCCGCCTCATTGGAAAGCTGATCTGTCTCACTTACAAGCTTCATAGCCGAATCAAGCAAACTATCAAAACTTGTTTTACCATGGCTGTTTTCTGTCCGATCCGTCGTACTGCCATATCTACTCACAGCAGACAAGCTGTCAATTCCTGAAATGCGATTCAAATCCATACTGTTTTCCTCTCTTCAATACTGTTTTTTATCTACTCAAACACTCTCTATCAAGCTCCACTGATATCCAGCGCCTTCAACGCCATTCCCTTAGTGGAGTTAAGCACAGTAACATTTGCCTCATAGGCTCTCGTCGCATCGATCAGATTCGTCATCTCTGTCACGGTATTTACATTAGGATATGTAACATAGCCGTTTTCATCAGCATCCGGATGGGAGGGATCATACACCATACGGCCCTCGCTCGAATCCTCCGCGATCTCTGTCACTTTCACGCCTTTGCCAGTATGTCCCGTAGCAAAGCTAAGGGATTCTTCAAAAGTCGGAAAACTCTTTTCTTCAAAAACAACCATCTTCCTTTTATAAGGGTTTCCCTTCGCATCTCTCGTCGTATTTACATTCGCAATATTCTGCGAAATAATATCGCTCCGTACCTGCTGCGCTGTCATGCCAGTAGCACTTACGTCCAATGCACCAAAAATTGACATATTTTATTCTCCTTTCCTTACCTTTCATTCACAGCTAACTTCAATTATTTTCGGTTTATTTCACCAATTAACTGGTCTTTATGGCCGATTTCAATCGGGAAAACTCCTGACTCATGGAATTCATCAATGTATAATATTTGAGCTGATTCTTGGCAAGCTCCACGCCTTCCGTATGTATATCTACGTTGTTACCATCGTAACGGTAGCTCAAGCTCACCTGATCAGTATACGTCGTACAATTAAGCTCATTCAGGTCTATATTGGAAATCGTCTCATCCAGAGAGTCAGTCCCTGCCACAGCGTTCGCCAGATACGTCTCAAACTGTACATCCTTCCTCTTAAATCCTGGCGTATCCGCATTAGCGATATTGTTGGCAAGAATATCATTTCTTGTCCAACTGGCATCTGCTGCTTTACCAAGAACATTGATGTAGTTGTAAGCATTTGATAAAACCATATCCTCAATCCTTTCTATTTTAGTTTAAGGACAAAACCGCAAAAGGCATTATGAAAATAAATCACAATTCCATTTGCGACACAAGAAATCCATTTCTATTTTTATTATTTTCAAACTGGATAGATACGATATCATTCCATATCTTTTAAACTATTCTTACCTATAAGGTTTTGTCTCATTTTTTACTCTTTATTATTAATTTCAAATTCAGAAAATACGATATCATTCAGTATTTTGATATGGGTTCCTTTTACTCCATAGGATTTTGTCTCAAGCAGCCCAGCGCTTTCCATCTTCTTTAAAGCATTTACAATCACAGTTCTTGTGATCCCTACTTCCTTCGCAAGACGCGAGGTGACAATCGTACCTTCACCGGAATTAAGCTGGCTCAGGACAAACTCAGCCGCCTTTGTCTCCAACGGTGATAAAATATGCATAACGGAATCCACCACCTGCTGTTTACGGTTGGCATAATCCGTCTCTTCCGCCACCGAACGCATCATCTCAAGCCCTACAACAGTAGTGCTGTACTCTGTCAAAATAATATCTTCTATGCCATACACCTGCAGCCTCCGATATAAAAACAAGGTACCAAGCCGCTTTCCGGCAATATACACAGGAGTAATCAGCGCCTGCAGCTCTCCTGTCTCTTCCCTGGGAATCCCAAGCGTCTCAAGATTCACATTTTCCTTGGTAGATAATACTTCCAAAAATCTTTTGCTCAGTTTTGCATCGATCAGCTTGCCTTTCACAGAAGGGAACCCGGACAAAATCCCCTCTTCTGCCCCCGGAGACATGCCTAAAATCTTTCCCTTGCTGCTGATCACAAATACTTTTGAATCCAATAAGTCCCCCAGGACCTGACACAAATCCGTAAAAGCAACCTTTGAAACACGATTATCCCTAAGAAGCCCGTTGATTTTACGCGTTTTATCCAATAAGTCTACACTCATCTCACAGCCTCACAATCAACCTTTTACAATTTTAGCATACATCAGGATAAAATTCAAGTATTAACCGTTTGTTTTTCACTGTCAGAAGATGGGTTGCTTTCTGTGGAAGATGATTTTTCTTCCATGGAAGAGGTCTTTTCTTCTGTGGAAGACGCTCTTTCTTCCATATATCCACAGCCAGCATCGGCACAAACCAGCTTATTTCCCTTTTCCAGCAGCATACTTCCACAAGTAGGACAGATTTTATTCGATGGCTTCTGCCAGGTCATAACATCGCAGTCCGGATAATTTTCACAGCCATAATAACGTCTGCCTTTCTGGGTTTTCTTGATAACAATCTCGCCACCACATTTGTTGCACTTGACACCGATCTTCTCAAAATATGGTTTTGTATTCCGGCAGTCAGGAAATCCTGGACATGCCATGAATTTTCCATGGGGACCGTATTTAATCACCATATTCCTTCCGCAGTTTTCGCAGATGGTGTCTGTGACCTCATCCTCAATCTTTATCTTTTCCAATGCCTGTTCGGCATGATTCACAGCTTCTTCCAGATCCGGATAAAAGTTCCGAATGATACTTTTCCATTCCACACTTCCATCTGCCACACCATCCAAAAGGGTTTCCATCGTCGCAGTAAAATTGACATCTACGATACTGGAAAAGGCACTTTTCATAATTTCGTTCACAATGTCTCCCAGATCCGAAAGATATAGATTTTTCTGCTCCTTTGCTACATATCTGCGGGAGATCAGTGTGGTGATCGTCGGTGCATAGGTACTCGGACGGCCGATCCCCAGCTCCTCCAGTGCTTTTACCAGGGAAGCCTCCGTATAGTGCGCCGGCGGCTGTGTAAAATGCTGCTCTTTTTTTAGATCCGCCTGGTCAAACACGGTACCCTCTGTAACCTTATGAAGCACGGCATTCTTTTCTTCCTTGTCCTCATTATCCTGATAGACAGATAGAAATCCCGGAAATACAATCTTGGAACCAGAACTGGTGAACCGGTAATCCCCTGCATCAATCTTCACCGATGTTGTCTCGTATCTGGCGGCATTCATCCGGCTTGCTACAAATCGTTTCCAGATCACCTGATAGAGTCGGAACTGATCTCTTGTCAGAGAATCTTTTACCATCGCTGGTGTCAGATCTACATAAGTAGGGCGAATCGCCTCGTGGGCATCCTGAATCTTTTTGTCGTCTTTCTTTATATAATTGGCGGAAATAATATTTTCCTCACCATAATTTTCACGAATAAACTCTTTGCACTCCCTGTCTGCCTCATCAGAGATCCGGGTAGAGTCGGTACGCAGATAAGTGATGAGACCTATGCTGCCCCGTCCCTTCACGGTGACACCTTCATACAACTGTTGGGCAACCCGCATCGTTTTCTGCGTGGAAAAGTTCATGTTTTTTGCCCCTTCCTGTTGAAGGGTACTCGTGGTAAAAGGAAGCGGGGGCTTTTTTGTGCGCTCTCCTTTTTTGATATCTGTCACCTGGTAAACGGCGCCCTCTAATTGTTTTACGATATCTTCCATCTCTGGACCAGAGATATTCTCCTGCTTTTTGGGATTGCCATAATATTTTGCGATCAATGGCTTTTTGCTTCCCTTCACTGCAAATGCTGCCTCCAGCGTCCAATATTCCTGCGGTATAAAAGCGTCAATCTCCGATTCGCGGTCTGCGATGATCCTCAGTGCTACCGACTGCACCCGCCCCGCACTTAACCCTCTCTTTACCTTCTGCCAGAGCAGGGGGCTGATGGAATATCCCACCATACGGTCCAGAACACGTCTTGCCTGCTGGGCATCCACCAGATCCATATCAATCTCTCTAGATTGTTTGATAGCCTGACGAACGGCATTTTTTGTAATTTCATTGAACGTAATACGGCTCGTCTTCTTGGGATCCAGTTTTAAAGCGTGAAACAAATGCCACGAGATCGCCTCTCCCTCCCGGTCGGGGTCCGTCGCCAGAAAGATCCGGTCCGCCTTCTTTACTTCTTTTCGCAGCGCGGCGAGAAGCTCTCCTTTTCCTCGTATGGTAATATACTTTGGTTCAAAATCATTTTCAAAATCAACCCCCATCTGACTTTTGGGCAAATCTCTTACATGCCCGTTTGAAGCTGCTACAGTATAGTTGCTCCCCAAAAATTTTTTGATTGTTTTGGATTTGGCCGGTGACTCCACAATAATTAAATTCTTAGCCATTTCAAAACATCCCCCTTAGATAACATTCCTTATATAATAATGGTTTCCGATCTCTTTGATCAGCCTGCCCTTAAGAAGAGATAGAATACATCCCATCACTTCGGCAGAATCCATTTGAACTTCCTCTGCCAGAACAGTCAAATGTTTTGGCTCAAGACTTAAATTAGCATACACCATTTTTTCTCTTCTTTCAAGAATAAGTTTATTTTTTTTTAAATTTTCTGTCTGGTTTTCGTGAGCCCATCCATAATAATCTAATATATCCTCCGGTGTAGTTACCAGAATTGCACCGTCTCGAATCAGGTTATTGCAGCCCTCACTCAAAGTATCTCCGATGCGTCCCGGAATGACAAAAACATCTTTCCCCTGATCCAGCGCCTGCTCTGCCGTAATCAGAGAACCACTCCTCTTTCTGGCCTCAACCACCAGAACTCCTTCCGACAGTGCACTGATAATTCGGTTGCGCATGGGGAAAAACCCAGCAGCAGCCTTTGTTCCCGGCGGATACTCCGAAAGAATTCCTCCCCTTTTCAGAATACTCCGGTAAAGCCCGGCATGTTCCACAGGATAACAGATCTCCGCACTATTTCCCAGTACGGCATAGGTCCTGCCCCTGCCTTCCAGCGCTCCCTGATGCGCCCAGCCGTCAATGCCTCTCGCCATACCGCTGATAATTCCCACACCAGCCGCTGCAAGTGCGGAAGCAAATCTCCTGGCATTTTCTCTGCCATAAACCGAACAATCCCTCGCTCCCACCACCGCCACACAATGCTGCTCCCCTGGCAGTTCCCCACGGTAAAACAGGTGTTTGGGCGGATCGTAGAGATGGCGGCACAAAGCAGGATATTCTGGGGAAAACCATGTGGTACACCTCATATCCAGACGGTCCAGCTTTTCCTTCACCCCATCTGGACAAAAGGTCTGTCTGCTTGTCACTATATTATGAGCGTCTCTGGCAGATATTCCTTTTATTTTTACAAGCTTTGCCTCTCCCGCCCGGTAGATCTGCTCCGGAGTCCCAAGTTCCGCCTCCAATAGCAGGAGTTTCCGAATCCCGATGCCTGGTATACTACAGAGCCAAAGGTTATATTCCTCACCCTTCATACGATGCCTCCATCCCCCAGAATTTTCGATTTATGGACTTATAAACCGATGCCTGCAGCAAATGCACTTCCCTGATCTCTCCACTCTGCTCTAAATCTGCCAGGGTACGCGCCACCCGGAGCATCCTTTCCGCCCCTCTTGCAGAAATACCCAGCTGTTCCCGAAGGTCTCCAAAACACCTCTTTTCCTTCCTCCCCAGCCCGCAGTACTTTTTCAACAATTTGCCCGTGAGCTGGCTGTTCCGTGTAATTGTTTCATCCCGATACCGCTCGGACTGAATCTCCCTCGCCATCTGAACCTGTCTGCGGATCTCCGCACTTGCCTTTCCCTGGCATTTTATCTCCCTGCCATCGATCCGCTCCATCTCCACACAGATATCCATCCGGTCCAAGAGAGGTTCACTGATCCTCGACAGATAGCTCTGGATCTGCCCCTGGGTACAGCGGCAACGGTTTACATCTGGATAATATCCACACTTACAGGGATTCATGGCCCCCACAACAATCATATCCGCTGGAAATGAATAGGAATGCCCCAGTCTTGCTATATGGATCTGCCCCTCTTCCATGGGCTGTCTCAAGATCTCTAACGTATTTCTGTCAAACTCTGGAAGTTCATCCAGGAACAGCACACCGTTATGGGAAAGGGTTATTTCACCGGGAATCGGATCCTTTCCGCCCCCCGCCATGGCAGCTGCTGGAATGCTGTGATGAGGCGCCCGAAAGGGACTACGGGATATCAGTGGCATATCCTCTCTGAGAAGGCCTGCAATTCCATATATTTTAGTAAGTTCCACTGCCTCATCCCTGGTCAGCAGCGGCATAATGCCAGGAAGCCTTTTTGCCAGCATGGTCTTTCCAGTTCCCGGCGCTCCAATCAATAGTATATTATGCCCTCCGCTTACAGCTGTCACCAGCGCTTTTTTCGCCGTTTCCTGTCCATACACCTCGTCAAAATCTTCCCAGGTATCTTCTTCAAGCCGTTGGCGCAGGGCATTCAGATCTACTCGTACAGGAGAAAGTTCCAGACCGCCTTTTAGATATTCAACCGCCTCTAGAAGCGTAGTAACCCCAATGATATCGATGCCATCTACCATGGCGGCTTCCCTGGCATTTTCCTTCGGAAGAAGAAACTGGCGAAAGCCCTCTTTTTTTGCCTGCAGTGCCATAGCAAGAGCCCCCTGGATGCTGCAAATGTGCCCATTCAACCCAAGCTCTCCCGCCATCAGTATGGATTTATCTGTGTTCTGTGGAAGAATGCCAGAAGCGGCAAGCAAAGAAATCGCGATAGGAAGATCATAACCGGATCCATCCTTTCTCAGATCTGCCGGAGAAAGATTAACCGTGATCCGTTTAGCGGGAATCCGAAACCCTGAATTCTGGAGTGAAATCCGCACCCTCTCCCTCGCCTCTTTTACGGCGGAAGCAAGGACTCCCACCATATGAAAGACAGGCAGACCATTGGAAACGTCTGCCTCAACCTGAATAATACGTGCCTCAAGTCCTGTAATACCGGCACCGTATATTTTACTATACAATATATGTTTCCCCCTTTGTTTGACCTGACATCAGCAGCCAGTCCTGCCGCAGGGGAGAAAATTACCTGATACGAGTATAGCACCAGGTATCACTGGTTGTCCAGTATTTTTTTTATCTCATCCATAAACGTATTCACATCTTTAAATTCCCGGTAAATGGAGGCAAATCTTACATAGGCCACCGGATCCAGCTCTTTTAAGCGCTCCATGACCACCTCTCCGATATACTGGCTGGGAACTTCTTTTTTCTCGAGATTAAAGATCTCCGTCTCGACACTGTCCACGATCTGATTGATCTGGTCGACGGAGATGGGAAGCTTGGTACAGGAACGAAACAACCCTCTCTCAATTTTGGACCGGTCATAAGGTTCCCTTGCCAGATCTTTTTTGATCACCACAAGGGGAATCGTCTCTAATTTTTCGTACGTCGTAAATCTTTTATCACATTTTTCACACTGTCTTCTGCGGCGGATGGAACTATTATCATCCGCTGGCCTGGAATCAATCACCTTTGTATTTTCTTCTCCGCAAAATGGACACTTCATAGCTGAGTTTTCCTTTCCGATTGTTATTGGATTCTAGGATCCTTTACTATGATAATCGATATTTCATCTCACGTAAAGATGTTTTTAACATTTTTTTCTTGCTTTTTCCACATTGATCTCCACCAGGATGACATCAGCGCCAATCTGCCGTATACAGGACAGGTCAATCACAAATTCCTCTTCTTTTCCAAAAATTCCAAAGAATTTGCAGGGACCTGGCACAATAATATGGCTGATACAGCCCTTACACAGATCAAAAATCATGTCCTCTACATACCCCAGTCTCTCACCGTCACATACGTTGATCACTTCTTTTTCCTTTAATTCACAGATTCTCATACCGTCAGCTCACACTTCTGCTCCGGGAACAGGGATTCCATTTCCCTCAATCCGGAAGCAATCATATTTTTATAAATCTATGATTTCCGAGAATAATTCATTCATTTATGAGCAGAATATTTTACAGAATCAAATGGTGCGCCATCACTTCATCAACAGGCTCACTTCTCAAATAATTCACCGGCATGGAGGTCTGTCACTATGGCACAATATAAAGTCGAAATATGCGGAGTAAATACAAGCAAACTTCCCCTCTTAACCGAAGATGAAAAAGAACAGCTCTTTAAAGAAATTGCCAAGGGAAATAAGGAGGCAAGAGACACTTATATCAAAGGAAACCTCCGTCTTGTCCTCAGTATTATCCAACGCTTTACCAACTCAAATGAGAACATCGACGATCTGTTTCAAATCGGCTGTATCGGACTGATCAAGGCAATTGATAATTTTGATGTCACACTGAACGTCAAATTCAGCACCTATGCGGTACCTATGATCATTGGAGAAGTCCGTCGCTTCCTCCGGGACAACAACTCGATCCGGGTCAGCCGGTCCCTTAGAGATATCGCCTATAAGGCAATCTATACAAAGGAAGCCATGATGAAAAAGTCTGACCGGGAGCCAACCATCGAGGATATCGCAAAGGAACTTGATGTGCCGGCAGAAGACATCGTCTTTGCCCTGGACGCCATACAGAGCCCTGTCTCTCTGTATGAACCCGTTTATTCAGAAGGGGGCGATACACTCTATATCATGGACCAGATCAGCGACACGAAAAACAAAGAGGCAAACTGGGTGGAAATGCTCTCTCTGCGGGAAGCTATGAAAACTCTTCCCGAACGGGAAAAAAACATCATTGATCTCCGGTATTTTCAGGGAAAAACCCAGATGGAGGTGGCAGAAGAAATCCATATCTCCCAGGCTCAGGTCTCCCGTCTGGAAAAGAACGCATTGGGGATCATGAAAACCGCGCTGGCATAATTCCTTTCGTTTTCCCTTTTCATATCTTATGGCTTCAAATCAAAAAGAACAGCTTTCTAACTTAACTTTAAATAGGAAGCTGTTCTTTTCTACGGTGCGTTTCACAGCACCATGTTTACTGTTATTTTACATACTTTTTCAATGTGCTGCGGATCGCACCTTTACCAGCTGTCAGCTCGGCAAACATGCCTTCCACCTTCTCACCGAGACCTGCCTCATAGAGATTCACACCAAATATAGTGTCATCTTTCAAAATAGGTTCCAGTGCGGCATGCACATCCGTCTCTTCACCAAGTTTTACTCCGGACACGTATTTTGTAACTTTTTCTAACAGAGGATCCGGGCTCTGTTCAAATTTCTCACCGTCATCATTGACTCCCATGAGATAGCGGCACCAGCCAGCCAGTACCAGAGGGATCAGCGTCAGGGATTTTACATCCAGTGTATCGCTTGCCAGATAGGATTTGATCGTCTCTCCAAACCGCACAGACAGCTTCTGGGAGGTATCTGTAGCAATTCGCTGCGGTGAATCCGGCATAAAAGGATTTGGAAATCTCAACTTTAGCACAGCACCAGCAAAATCCTTCGGATCGATAACTCCCGGATCTACCACCACCGGCATTCCCTCTTCGTAACACATTTTTTCGATAAGAGAAGATAACTCTGCATCCTTCATCTCCTCATGGATAGAGGTATGGGACAGCAGACAGCCATACACAGCCAGCGCTGTATGAAGAGGATTCAAACAGGTACATACCTTCATTCTCTCCACCTTATCCACCGTCTCTTTGTCGGTAAAAAGAACGCCCGCTTTTTCCAGCGGCGGTCTCCCATTCGGGAAGGAGTCCTCAATTACCAGATACCCTGTTTCCTCAGAATTTACAAAAGGCGATGTATAGGTATTACGGCTGGTAACGATCAGCTCTGTATCCTCAAAGCCGTCCTCCTCCAGCATCTTCTTCACATTTTCATCCGGTCTCGGAGTAATTTTGTCGATCATGGAACAGGGGAAAGATACCTTCGACGAATCCTTCATAAAATCCTCAAATTCCTTCTCAACAATACCATTCTTCGTCCATGCCTCTACAAAGGCCATGACGCCTTCTTTCAGTTTATCTCCGTTATGGGAACAGTTATCCATACTGGACAGGGCGATTGGCGCCTTACAGGTCTGATAACGGCGGTAGCATAACGCCGCGATCCTTCCCATAAGATGCCCCTGATTCTCCACTGGCTCTTTAAAACCGGCTTCTACTACCGGAAGGATATCTCCCTTTCCGTCATGGAGACTGTAGCCCTTCTCAGTAATGGTAAAACTTGCGATTTGTAACGACGGGGACTCAAAAATCTCAAAGAGCCTGGAAAAGTCTTCTGGAACCGACTGATCCGCCACCAGTGCTTCCACAACGCTCCCCACCACCTTTTTTTCAATGGTACCGTTGGATTTCAAAACCACGGAAAGACTGAGGGAATCATATGGTTTATAAGCCTTTGTGATAATCTCATGGTCAAAACTCTCCGCCACAATCACACCCTTGTCATACGCGCCGCTGTTTAACAATCTCTGAAGTATTTCAGCCGGAAATGCCCGGAAAATATTTCCCGCTCCAAAATGAACCCAGGCAGGGTTATCCTTCGTGTTTTTCTTTACGGCTTCCCGGTCATACTCTGGAAGTTCATAGCCTTTTGCCTTCCAGTCGCCAGAAACTTCCTTTTGCAAATCTGTCAATTTCATGATCTTACTGTCCTTTCCAAATTCATTTACTATTTTTCTTGATGGCTTCCCAAAGACCGTTCAGATAAGCCACGCCCAATGCGCGGTCGTAGAGCCCGTACCCCGGTCTCGCCTGCTCATCCCAGATCATTCTGCCATGGTCTGGACGAATCACACCATCAAAGCCCGTCTCAATCAATGCCTTCACAATCTCGTACATATCAAAATTGCCATCGGATGAAAGATGGGATACCTCATGGAACAGGTCGTCATTTTCATACTTGATATTCCGGATGTGGGCAAAATGTATTCTCTCGGCAATCTTCGGATTGCGGATGATCTTCGGTAGATCGTTGTTCAGATTACTTCCCAGGGAGCCGGTACAGAAAGTAAACCCGTTATAAATACTGTCATTCAGGGAAGCGATCTTTAACAGATCCTCCTCACAGGTTACAATTCTTGGAAGCCCAAACACATCCCATGCCGGATCATCCGGATGAACCGCCATCTTGATCTGGAATTTTTCACAGACTGGCATAATGCCATCGAGAAAATACTTAAAATTCTCCCGGAGCTTGTCCGCTGTCACATCTTTATATTTTTCAAAAAGTTCCATGATCTCCGCCTTACGGTTTGGCTCCCAGCCAGGCATAACAAAGCCGCCGCTGGCTTTTTCGATACGGTCAAACATCTCACTGGCATCGATTCCGTCAATGATAGAGGAATCATAAGCAAGTGCGGTGGAACCATCTTCCAGAGGCATCGCAAGATCTGTTCTTGTCCAGTCAAAAACTGGCATAAAGTTGTAACATACCAGATGGATCCCCGCTTTACCCACTGCCTCCAAAGACTTCCTGTAGTTCTCCATCAGCTGGTCACGGGAAGGCAGGCCAATCTTTATGTCCTCATGGACATTGATACTCTCAATACCTGTCAGTTGAAGTCCCTTTGCCTCCACTTCCTGCTTTCTTTTCATAACATCCTCATAGGTCCATGGCTCTCCCGCCGGAATGTCATGAAGTGCTGTGATAACTCCGGTTACTCCTGGTATCTGACGAATCTGTTCCAGTGTCACACTGTCATTTCCCTCGCCATACCATCTTAATGTCATTTCCATTTACTATTCTTCCTTTCCTTACAAAATAAAATACATCAGGGGTAAATTTTTCTTCCTTTTTCATCCTCAATGCCACATTTACGATAAAAATATGTATTTACACGGTCGCGCCATTCCCTTGCATTCTCCAGCTGTCTCTCAAAACGCTCCGCCACACAGGAAAAAGCACGATCTGAGATTTTACTCTTGAGTGTATTCCAGTTTTTCTGCATCGTCTCCACTTCCTGGACACCTTCAAAGTGGGTGTCATATATGTGCTGGATCAAGGTTTTCCCAGTTCTTAGCATGTAGGTATATGGAATATGATGGAAAAAAAGCAACAGCTCTTCCGGACATTTTTCCAAATCTCCATATATGGAACACCAGGGCTCATTGTACTGGGTCACATACCCGGTCCCCTTTTCTGTCCGGTCCACACCGATCCCATGGAGGTCTGCCCGGTGATAGGTCCCCCAGCGGTCATATTCATACCCGTCGATATCCGGTCCGTAGTGATAATGAGGGGTGACCATCCAGCCAATTCCCAGAGGCGCATTATATTTTTCATAGGTCCCCCAGGAGCCGCACAGCATGGGCACGACGACCTCCGTCACATCCCTGGAACTGCCGAGGGACAATCTGGTCCACTCACTGGCGATCCGCTCTGCACTCAGGGAGGCCTCCATCGCCAGACGTCCAAATCCATACAGATTTGCCGCTGCAAGATCATTTCCCGTCCAGTTCTCATCATCCCCGGTATTGATCACGCCGGCGATGCCACACAGGCTCTGTCCATAACACTCTCCAGAGACTACCCTTTCCACAGTCGTTCCCTCTCCCATTCCATAGGTATCAAAAGAAAGAATCTCCTTCCACATCGGGATCAGATAGCAGAGATCGATCTGCTGTCCGGTATATTCCTGGGCAATCTGTACTTCAAGGATCATATTTGTCTTTTTCAGTCCTCCAAAGAGCGGCGATACCGGCTCTCTGACCTGAAAGTCCATCGGACCATTTTTAATCTGAAGTATCACATTATCATCAAACTTTCCGTCTAAAGCCATAAAATGATCATAGGCAGCCCTTGCCCGGTCGGTCTTCTGATCCCTCCAGTCCTGACCGCAGTTGTATACAAAACACCTCCACACAACGATGCCACCATAAGGCGCCAGCGCTCTGGCCAGCATATTGGCACCATCCGCATGGGTTCTTCCATAAGTAAAGGGCCCCGGTCTTCCCTCAGAATCTGCTTTTACCAAAAATCCGCCAAATTCAGGAATCACTTCGTAAATATGCTCAACGGCCTGCTCCCACCATCTAATCACACCTGGATCCAGAGGATCTGATACCGGGATATTTCCCAGCTCCATTGGAGCTGCAAAATTTACACTAAGGAAAAGTTTTATACCATATCTGCCAAACAGATCCGCATATTTTTTCACCATATCCAAATACACATCAGTAATGAGGTAGGTCTCTTTTTCATGCACATTCACATTATTGATCACAATCGCATTCGTACCGATGGATGCCATCAGCCGGGCGTACATTTCTATTCTATCATTGTAGAACATTTTGTAGTCCTCATAAAAGAAGGACTGCCCGGAATACCCCCTCTCGATACCGCCATTCATATCATCCCAATGATTCATAATCCGAAGGGGCATCGTCGGTGTAAAACGATAGGGCAATTTCGCATCCAGCTCTTCAAGATAAACCATACGTACAAAGGCAAATACCCCCTGTAACAATGCTTCCTCCGATTTACCAGTGATGATCATACTTCCCTCTTCTTCGGAAATCATAAAGGTCTGAAACGCCAGTGCCCCTTCACAGCCAGGAACTTCCAGCTCTGGATCCACTTCCATATAGACTCCCGGCTCCTCAAAGGCCTCACCCAGAAGTTCCACCGGTTCTCCCAGCAGCTGTGCCATGGACGTACAATACTCTTCTCCTGCTGTGTCGGCGACCTTCCCTCCCGTCATCAACACAGGATAATAAAAACAGGCTTTTTTCTGCGCTTCTGGCAGTTCTTTATAATCCAGCCAGCATTTCGTATAATTTGCAGTGTTCATTCTCTCCTCCATTTACTCAGCGATCACAACAGGGTCTCCCTCATTTTTCACAACAAATTTTTCTGGAGACGTTCCCATCAAGGTTTTACTTCTCGCATCCGGCTGACTGGTTCCCACATATACTTCGTAATCACAGTGTTCCAGAACCTTTACCCCCTCTTCATTATAAAGGGCAAAATCCGCACCGCTAAGAGTTAAGGTGATCTCCTTGCTCTCCCCGGACTTCAACGTCACCTTCTTCAACGCTTTGAGCTGATAATTCGGAGCATTTTCCACGCAGGCATGAATATACACCTGAACCGTTTCGGCACCTTCCATATCTCCAGAGTTCGTCAGTGTCGTTCGGACTGTAACACTCTGATCTGCCGCTATCCTATCCCCTGAGATCTCCGTTCCGCTCATTTCAAATTTAGTATAGCTCAAACCATAACCAAATGGATAGAGCGCCTCATTTTTCATATAACGATAGGTTCGGTTCTTCATAGAATAATCTTTAAAATCCGGAAGTTCCTCTGATGTGCGGTAGAAAGTTACTGGTAATTTTCCTTCTGGAGAATACTCTCCAAAAAGAATATCGGCAATCGCCTTTCCACCTCTCGCTCCTGGATACCAGCCCTGCAGGATCGCCGATACATGTTCGTCCGCATATGGCACAGCAAGAGCACTTCCAGAAAGGAGAACAAGAACAACAGGTTTCCCGGATTTCACCAATTCCTCCAATACTTGCTGCTGCAGTCCCGGAAGATTCAAATTCGGCTTATCTCCACTGGCAAATTCGTTTCCTTGATCTCCCTCTTCCCCTTCGAGACTTGCATCCAATCCCAGACAGGCAATAATCACATCGGAAGACTCAGCTACAGCCCGAACCTCTGACATACGGTCATTTGCCTGAGCTAATCCCTGCATACGGTCCCTGCAGAGATGACACCCTGCAGAATAGAGCACTCTTATATCTTCTCCCACATAGCGCTGAATTCCCTCCAAAATGGTAATATACTCCGAGGCCGTTCCCTCATAATTGCCAACCAGGGCTTTCCGGTTATTGGCATTTGGTCCCACCACACCGATAGTCTTATAATCTTTCTTATCTAATGGAAGAAGCCCCTCTGCATTCTTTAACAGAACTGCACTTTTCCTTGCTGCCTTTTCATTAAGTATTTTATGTTTATCGCAGTCAACCACACAATAATCAATGGCATGATAAGGAACCTTTTCCTGCGGGTCAAAGAGCCCCAGTTTCATTCTCGTGGTAAAGAGTCTTTTTACGGCGCGGGTGATGGTTTCTTCCTCTACCAGTCCGTCTTTCACCGCCTTTAGCAGATTGCCATAAATATTACCGCAGTTCAGATCACAGCCTTTATTCATGGCAAGGGCAACACTTTCTACAGGAGTAGAAGTCACCATGTGATATTCATGAAAGTCCTTGATCGCCCAGCAGTCCGAGGTAACATGTCCTTTAAACTGCCACTCTCCCCGCAGTATGTCCTCTAACAGCCTTCCACTTCCGCAGCAAGCTTCTCCGTTAGTACGGTTATAAGCCCCCATGACCACTTCCACACCAGCTTCCTTTACACATGCTTTAAAAGCCGGAAGATAGGTTTCTCTCAGATCCTGTTCACTGACAACCGCATTGAAACTATGCCTTTCATCCTCTGGACCGGAGTGAACAGCAAAATGTTTTGCGCAGGCAGCAACTTTCATGTATTTTTCGTCTTTACCCTGCATTCCTTCGATAAATCTGACCCCCAGCCTTGATGTGAGATAAGGATCTTCACCAAAAGTCTCATGTCCCCGTCCCCATCTCGGATCACGGAATATATTTACATTTGGTGACCAAAATGTAAGACCTTTATAGATATCATAATCTCCATATTTCTGCTGTGCATTAAATTTGGCACGCCCCTCATCAGAGACCGCTTCTGCGATATCCTCCAAAAAATCTTCATCAAATGTAGCAGCAAGTCCGATCGCCTGGGGAAAAACAGTCGCCGTACCCGCCCTCGCCACACCGTGAAGTGCTTCGTTCCAATAATTATATGCCTTTACATCCAAACGATCTATGGCAGGTGCTCCGTGAAGAGTCTGGTATACTTTTTCCTCCAATGTCATTTCTGACACCAGCGCCTCCGCCCTCTCTTCAAAAGATAGTGATTCATCCAGATATTTTTTATCACTCATATTTTTCTCCAATCTTGATCCATAATTATGATGTTGTTCCCTTTGCTCATATACCCCGAATATTTTAAAACAGGGCTGGACAAAACAAACAATGGTTTGCTTTGGTCAGCCCCACTATTTACCTACCTAATTCTGTTAATAGGAAGATTATTTAGAATGAGAAGCTGCAAAATTCTCATACTTCTTATTCATATCATCAATTACTTTATTCCACTGAGAAGAAACCTTCTCGATCTGCTTCGCTGGTGTTGTAGCACCTGCGTATACACTATAGCAGAAATCACCGTAATCAAGCTCACCGAGCATTGGCAGATAAGAGGTCTGTTTACGCTCTGGCTCTCTCATCATTGTCAATGTCTCATCCACCGCACGCTCATCTCTGAACTGCTCATAATAAGACTCTTTCCAAGCCTCATCAAGATCAAATTCCGGTGTAGGTTCTGTGTAGAGATCATAAGCAAATGCAATCTTCTCTGCCTCTTCCGGCTCATAGCAGCTTGGCATTACAATAATGTTATCGTTTGGTGTTGAACTATTGGTTGCATCCTTGTTCTTTTCATTATATGGGAACATAACGAATCCCCAGTTATCTTCCATCGTAGCAAATGCACTGATCTCATAAACCTCAGATACCTGCATTGCAACTTCACCATCACGGAATGCAGCTTTATACCAATCCCATGCTGCTCCCTCTGGTTTCGGCATGATGTATCCTTCATTATAAAGACTCATACCCCAGTTCATAGCTTCGAGGAATTCTTTTGTTCCACTCTTATTTTCATATTTTCCTTCTTCGTTAACATCCACAAATGTTGCGTTATTATTTGCCGCACACATTGGCAGATAATATTTAGAGAAACTTGCCAATGCATACTGATCTGTTTTTCCATCTCCATCTGCATCAACTGTAAGTTTTTTACAATACTCTTTAAACTTAGTCCATGTCCATTTTCCATCTTTCTGAAGATCGTATGGCTCATCCTCATCAATACCTGCCTCTTTCAGCATACGCTTGTTGAAGAATACGCCTCCACGCGGCTCTGCCTCCGGATTCATTCCCCAGATACCGTTTCCGATGCTCATAAGCTCAACTACGGTCTGATTCCATTTTTCCTCTTTGAAATCAAATTCTGGAAGAGTGGAAAGATCATACATAAGTCCTTTCATAAGCGGAGCTGCAACCTTCTCCTGATACAGATAGTGCAGCTGGCATACCGGGCTCTTAGACATAACACCGTTTACATATGTCTCCTGCTGATCCTGGTATGAAAACTTCGTCTCACGCTTAATCTTGAAATTGTATTTCTCCATGATCTCCTGTCTGTAGTCCTCTGTTGCTCTCGCATACTCAGACTCTCCAACCTCTTCAGATGTATACCAGTCACCAATGGAAATTGTCATTCCACCAAGGTCGTCAAAAGTCTTTTTTTGTGACTGTGAAGCCTCTTTGTTTTCTTCATTTTTAGATCCGGGATCCTGTTTTGAAGACTCTTCTTTTTTTTCACCGCATCCACTGAGACATCCAACAGTAAGTACAACAGTAAGACCCATTGCAAGCAATTTTTTCATATTTGCTTTCATTTTTTTACCTCCTTATAATTTTTATCGTTACACGCTGCCCTGGACTAGACAGCGTGGTAACAAACTACGTTAGTATTTCTTCGCTTTTATCACATCTTGATGCCCGACTGGCTCAAGCTTTCTACAAATCCTTTCTGTGCAAACAGATAGATGAATATAAGCGGTATGATCACCATCAAAGTTCCCGTAGCGATCATCCCCTGGGAATATGCGGTTGTCGCTTTCTTTGCGATACCCCGCACATCCAGATAACTATCCAATGCGCCTGCTATGTTAGCAAGCTTTGTAGAAAGGATTGCAAAATCTGATTTCAGGAACAGATTAGAATAGAATGAATCTGTCCACTGCCATACAAATGCAAACAAGAAACAGGATGTAATAATTGGCTTTGCATCCGGAAGCATGATCCTTACAAAGGTTGCTACCTTGCCACATCCATCCACATAAGCGGCTTCCTCTAACTCTTTTGGTATGCCGCGGAAGAACTGGCGGATCATATAAATATACAGACCACTCTTAAGTCCCATACACCCCAGACACATCAACGCATATGGCGTCATTGTCCCTAAGAGGTTCAAGGGCTTTCCAGTAATCAGGCTGAAAATACCGAAAATATCAAAGTAAGCAAAATTCAAATACAGCGATGACTGGATCGTGGAAGGTGGAACGAGGATCACAAGGATCACTGCACCAAACCACAAACCTTTTAATGGAAACTTATATCTGGCAAATCCGTATCCCACCAATACGCAGGAAATGATCTGAAGAACACTGACCATCAATGAAATCAAGCCTGTATTCAGAAGAGACTGCCAGTATTTCATAAGATATCCGGCAATTTTATAGTTATCCAGAGTAAAGTGTCTCGGTATAGCAACGATCGTTGAATCATATAAGTCCTGTTCCTCCATGAAGCTCAAGGAGACCTTATTCAACAACGGCTGCAGAATCATAAAACATAATCCAAACAATAATACCGCACGTATAATCTTATAAAAGACATTAAAAGATACTTTTCTTAGTAGGTACCCGTTGGATTTTTTGTTTCGTTCGATAAAGGTTTTAAATTTATTCTTCTTATTATTCATAATAGTACACCCTCTTAGAAATAATCAGCGAAATGATACCAAGTATGATAATTACACAAAGGAAATATACCCAAGCCATCGCCGAACTAACTCCATAATTCAACTTTGTTACCTCTTCGGAAATCTTCGTCATAACCGTGTTATCTGTCTTTAAGAAGAAGTCGATTACGGTATACACTACGTTTACGAGTATCATTGAGCTTACCATTGGGAACGTAATCTTCCAGAAACTTTCCCATGCGGTACATCCCTCAATCTTCGCCGCCTCAAACATACTGGGCGAGATTGTCTGCAGAGCAGAGAGGAACATGATGATCTGAATACCAGAAGCAATCGCTATGTTATAAACCTGGTTGATAATCGTAAATACGTATTCAAACATCTTTGACATAGGACTGCTGTCTGAGGTCACCAGTATACTTTCCAATACACCAGTGACACTTGTATCGTTGGAAGTTTCTGAGATCACTTCCTTCATATCACTTAACAGTGCGTTGTTGTACTCAACACCTACGATAACACCAGATGAAAGAATCACCGGCAGGAAGAAGATCGCACGAACAGCACCTCTTCCCTTAAAATTCTGATTCAGCAACATTGCGATAAAGAAACTGAATATCAAAGTAGCCGGCGTATTAATCACCATCGTCGTAAGCTCACTGATCAGATATGGTACAAATTCTGCATCCACTGTAAATGCATGCATATAATTTTTAATGCCTACCCATGTCATACTAAAACCTGCTGCATCGGGATCCGGCTTAACTTCATTAAAAGTCATCATCAGGGACTGTCCCAGAGGAACAACCATAAACAGGATGAAACCTAAGATAAATGGAAGAATAAACAAGTATCCTGCAATGGCATTCTTTTGTGCAAGTGTCTTTTTCTTCTTTTGCTTTTTCATTTATTCTCCACCTCCTGTCTTAAAGGTTACAAAGTCTCTCTGCGGAATTGTCTTTCCGTTATAATCATAATCTGCATAATTATAATTTACGACAACTTCTTTCCCACTTTCGTAGGTTGTCTTATAAACTCCATTGGCGAGTTTTTCGTGTGCCACAATGTACTGGCTGTAGATGTCACCAAGATTTGAATTAAACTTATTATAAAGTTCGATGGCAGAATCTTTCCAGTCCATAAAGTTACATGCATAATACTGTGTGTTCTCACCATCCTGAAGTACACTGGTCGGTGCATTCATAAAGGTATAGTACAATCCAGCACCTGTCTCAGCTGACTTCAAAATCATATCCGTCTGGTCTTCGGAAAGATTTATGGCACTTCCTGAGTAATTTACCAGCCCGTGAAGAGCAATCTGATAAAATGGAACACTCTCATCAATGATGTTCACCGCCCTGGCGTCAATATCCAAATCCGTCACATAATCGGAGTATGGCACAGCATATTGATTACCAGAAGTAGTCATCACAAGACTTCCGCTCTCTTTCAGGGCTTTCATTTTATCAATCTGCATATTCATGGAAGCTTCTCTGGAAACTCTTGCTTTCGGATTATAGTCTCCGGCAAGGGTATTTCCCACATCCTCAAATCCAATATTATTTACTCCAAGATCCGATATCTCTGACAGATAATTGTCTATATTCTCAATGGTATAGGATGGTTTTACGAGATAATACATTTCACATAAAGGAAACTCTTCGTTTGTCTGATATACAATCGGATCCAGTGTATACAACTCACAGATTTCACGGCTTACAAACTTCGCCGCATCCCGGTTTACGCTAAATCCATCAAACATCTTATCTTTCATGACATACATGAATTTGGCATTCAGGAACAAATCAAGTCCTGCTGTACTGGAAGCATATGTTGCAAGACTCTTAATATCCGACTTACCTCCAAGTCTTCCCACCAGGCTTACCTTTGCGGCGGATTTCTGCTTCACTCCTGTGTTGAACCATCCTGTGTATTTCGCACTCAGATCCTCTACACCAGCACCCTTAAGCTGTTTTAAAATTTCTTCTGCCTCAGAGTATGTTGTCAGAGCCTGGGAACGAGTCACCGGATATCCGAGAATATGCTCCACATTGTCTACTGCACCGATCAATTCCACCGCCATCGGCACCGTTGTGCTTTCTTTCTTCACCAGCTCTGGATATCGTCTCATCAGGTATTCACGATACCCCTTCGCCAGACTTACATAATCTGTGGCGTCTGAAAAGATATAGCGCTGTGTCAGATTTTCTTTTGGCAACCCTGCCTCGAAAGAACGAACTGTGGTATCTGACTTTTTAGAAATGTCCATATCTTCACCATGAATCATCTTATATACAAAGCGTCCATAGTTATATCCGTTTTCTTTTCCTGCAATATCTGATTCTACACTGGAATAAGAACTTCCTTCTTCTCCAACACAGATAAATGCGCTTTTTTCTGTCTCATTAGAGACTGCAAACAGCGGAAATGAAGCTTTGGACTCATCTACCACCATCTTACGGCTGATGCCATAATCCCATCCGTACACTTCACTCAGATATTTCTGCTGGCCGGTTTTACCATTATTGAAATTAATGATTCCTCCCATACCATCCGGTACAAGAACATAACCTTTTTCATCCGAATGTCCTGCCCCCATATAAGGAAGAACAGAAAGTTCTACGATCGGATAGGTCTGATTATATTCAATCTTCTCCATAGGAACCTTGACTACCAGGTCCCCCTCATCCAGAATATACTGAATCGTAATATCGAAAATAGGCTTACCACTATTTCTCGAAACCTTATAAGGCTCACTGTCCTTATTCCGTTCCTCTTCGGTATATCCTGCTTTGGTAAAGATCTGCTCCATGGATTTTGCCTTGGAATCCGTTATCTTCTCAGAGAGATAATAAACGGATTCATCTTTTAAATCTGGAAACTTTTCTAACGCGATCTGAAGCTCTGTGTCATCTTCTGCTTCTTCCAGCTCCTCGTAATTATAATATACATAATTACGTTTTACGGATTTTTGTTCTGTCTCTGACATCTTTTCCAGATACTCATTCATCTTGGATTCTTTGATTACCAATGGGCAGACAAATAATTTTTCCAGATCTCCAATGGTATAGTGTACATCAATCTGTGTATCACTTACTTTCTCGATCTTATAATTGCCATCTGAAATCGAGGCATTAAAGTTATTGATTACTTTCTGCGTATCTGTGCTGTTGGAATAAGTAAGCACCATTGTTGACTTCAATACATCTTTGAGCTGTCCTTTTGCATTCGCATATTTCTCCACGTCCTCTTCAGAAGGATTTGATGTAAAGACTTTATTATGTACTTTGTCCTTTAATTCAAATGTCGTTGTCTCCTTATCAACAGTCAGCTCCAGTGCATTGTTACTGATCGTCTCTGTCTGACTGTCTTCGTTTGTGTAAGCAGTCAGCTCCTTATAACCCTCTCCAGATGTCCCACAACCAGCCAGTGCAAACATGGAAGATAACGCAGCAACTAAGAGTAAATAAAATTTCTTTTTCATTCTGAACATTGCCCTCCTTCCATTAATAAAACCGGTAAATGATTTCTTTATACAAAGAATAGAAGTAAGAGAAACCATCACTGATCAAACTGAAGAATAATACTAACAGGAATATGATGACCAGCATACCTACTGCGGAAAAGATCAGCAAACCAAGAGCCTTTCCCAGAAGGAAATCATGAATCATCATAACAGATGCCACAATCAGAAGACCACACCATACAAGTGAAAAAACACCAAAGTATTCATAAAATGCACCTTCTTCTTCCGTCACCACATTACTCATCACAATCAAAGGAAGCTGAATCAATACATACGGTGTCATGGCATATGCCGTACCCATATAAATATCTCTCAAAGTGCCTTTTCCATCAAACAAAGTCGTAAGGCACCAGTTTGCCACAATATATACCACAAAAGGAAGCAAAAATGACATAATCTCCATAAGAAGATTCACAGTCCTCCAGTTAACCGGGTAAAACAAGAAGCTTGTAAATCCCAGTCTCAGCATGTTCGTCAGCAGAAGTGCCACCACAATGGTATTTGCCGCCGCCATAGACCCTCTCTTTTCATGAGTAAGATCCCAAAAACCATCGAAAGGACGAACAATACAGTGCAGAGCATAACGCAATGAGTGTCCATAGGAAATCCAGTTCTCTTTATTGAGAATCCGTTCTTTCATACTCATCCTTTCTCTACCTCCTTTCTGGCCTTCTTAATGAATCCATAAGCATATCCAAAGACGATTATAATTACTAAAACAGCAATAATAATTCCAATATTATCTTCAAACCATTCTTTACGGTACAATTTATATGCCTTGGAATAATTGGTAAAATCAAGCTTCAGTTTAAAGTACTTCATCGCCTCAGTATATTTTTCCTGTCTTAAATAAGCACGGCCGATGCCGATATAAGCCTGATCATAGTTACCATTCTGTTTCAATACTTTCTGCCAGATCGCAGCCGATTCATCATAATGCCCCTGCTTGTATTCACTCAGTCCTTCATTGATATACTTACCATACTCAGTCAGGGTAAACTGCGTGATAGATCCCAGATTCTGATCCATTACCAAAAGGGTATCTCCCATATCTTCCAGTGCACATGGATTCATAAAGTATCCCGCTTTGTATCCATGGCCTCCGAAAGCATAAAGCATGTTCCCCTGAAAATCATAAGCAAATATACGACCTCTCGTATTGTCAAGAGCATAATACACATCGTTATCAAGACAGGTAATATCCACAAATTTAGAAGGTCCACCCATCTCTCCGCTTCCTGTCCACCAAAGGTCGCCATAAGGTTCTTCGTATCCATTCCGGACAAGGATATCCGTTCCCTTTGCATTTAATTTACGGATTGGCTGTGCCTCCTGAGCCAAAACCTCATCACCGATCTGGGCAATCGTCGCATAGATAAAACCCTCTGAGTCCAAACAGAGATTACTGTACTCTGTGGGAACAAAAAGATCCATACGCGCTCTCTGTTCCTGGGATGCCACCATCTTCCATAGATACTGTAAAAAGTTATAGGTTACTTTGCTGGCCCCGACAAAACCGGTGAAGGAACCATCATTAGCAAATTCCATAAATCCTTTATTTACATTCTGAACCTGTGTAAAGATACGATTGGAACTGTCTACCACCAGTTTCTGTGGAAGAAAATCATTCTTCTGATCCACCGTCTCATCTTTAGGTTTCGTTATGATTTTTATCAGATTTCCTGAAGGATCAAGATGAACGATCCGGCAGTTTCCGGTATCCGCAATATACATATTGCCCTCTTTATCCACAAATACATCCTGTGGCTTACTCAAGGTTTCTGCGGTACCGTTGTTGTTAAATCCTTTTACTTCACCCACATAGGTGAAAACATCATTTTCAAATACCAGCTTTACAATTCTGCTGTTACCTGTATCAGCCACGTACAGCTCATTTCCTTTTACAAACATCCCCTGAGGCTCCACGAAGTTGCCACACGGAAAATCAGAACCGGTAATGGTACGTGTTACAGAATATGCATCCGGTGATTCCCTGTCATACCCCCAGCAATCATATATATAGGTATAATGATTGCCGTCTGAACTTGTAGCTCCAGCCTCTACTGTGTTAAAAAGGACGGATGCGACAAGCAACAGTGCGAATACCGAAGCAAATCTTTTACATACTTTCATTTTTCATCCTCCTTCATCAGTCTTTAATACCAGAACTAGCCATTGTCTCAAGAATATTACTCTGCGCCATAACGAATATGATGATCGGAACCATCATAACAACCATCGTAGCCGCACCGCCAACTCCGGCACGCGCCACGCCGGCAGACATAATCTGCTGTAAGGCATATGGAAGCATCTTGTATTCCTCTGAGTAAATATAAATCTGTCCCTTCAGATTCCACAGGTTCTGTACAGAAAAGATTGTAACGGTCAGCCAGGCAGGTTTTACATTGGGCATAACGATCTGAAGGAAAATACGTCCTTCCTTCGCACCATCAATCTTCGCTGCTTCAATCAGCGCATCGGGAATCTGCTCCATAAACTGCTTCATTAGGAAAAGTCCCATAGGAAGCGCAAACGCCGGTACGATCAATGCCAGATAGGTGTCTACCCAGCCCAGCTTCGTCATTATCAAATAGGTAGGGATCTGAAGTACATAGGCATTGAACATTAAGGCGGTCACACAGACATTAAAAAATTGTTTTCCGCCGGGAAAATCATATTTTGCAAGCACATAGGCTGCCATAGATCCAATGATCAGATGTCCCACTGTACCGACCAGTGTCGTCAACACCGTATTAAATACATAACGGGTAAACGGTACATAAGAGTTGGACATAACTACCAGAAGATCCTGGAAGTTATTAAAGGTCGGATTTTTTACAAAAAACCGTGGTGGATAGAGATATATCTCATCCAGTGGCTTAAAGGCATTACTTACGGTATACACAAGAGGAACAACAAAGAATATACCAAACAGGATCAACATTATGTAAATACCCATATCTCCGCCACGGGAACGGTTTGGCTTTCTCTTTTTGAGTTTGATTAATTTCATCTCTGTAATACCTCCTATCAAGTTCCAACCTTATTGAGCAATGCCTGAATAGCTTTATTACACACAATCATTACCACAAATAATATGGTAGCAATAGCTGACGCATATCCCATCTCGAATCGTGTCGTACCATAGTCGATCAGATGGGTAACAACGGTCCGCGCAGCATAATCCGTACTCGGATATCCGCAAAGGGCCATGGTTACGTCCGCCACACCAAAAGACTGTGTGATCGCCATAACGGCACCGAACAAAAGCATCGGTTTCATATTAGGAAGAGTAATATACCACAATTCCTGCCAGCGGTTCCTCACGCCATCCACATACCCTGCTTCAAACTGCGAAGCATCAATTCCCTGTAGGCCTGCCACAAAGGAAAGGAATCCAGTACCAAGACTCATCCAGAGAACGACGATAATAACCACGTTCATCATATACTTAGTATCCGTCAGCCATAAGATCGGCTCGTTGATAATACCAAACTTGGTCAAAAAGGCATTTACATAACCATAGGCATCCCCACTAAAAAGGATGGACCAGATCAAATATGCCTGACCGGCAATCGTCGGCGCATAAAACACCATTACCGCAAAAGCACGGATGTATCTTGGCAGCTCGTTAATGAACCAGGCAAAGATAAATGCCATGATATATCCAAGCGGTCCGGTAATCGCAGCAAGAAGAAATGTATTCTTTACCGCAATCAAAAATACATCATCTGACAAAAGCAGATCTATGTAATTTTCAAACCCAATAAACTTTGCCGGTTCCAGTACATTGTAATAAGTAAAACTATAAAAGATCGACATGACTACCGGCAAAATGTAAAATACGGTAAACAGAATAAAATACGGGAGCAAAAAGAGATAACATGTTTTCGACATTTTCGCCTTTTTCCAGGCGATCCCAACATTCCGTTTCTTAATCTGCATGTATTTTCCCAGAAACTTCATATTTACTCTCCTCTCTTATTTATTTTTTTTCGCTTCTTTTGCTGTTGGAAGCCCAAATTCCTTACGCTTGTTAGTAAGCTCCTCATTAATCGTTTTGGTATAATCAAGAAGAGTCTCTCTTGGGTCTTCGTTATCATTCATAACCTTACGGATCGCATTGGTGATATGACGTGCAGTGTAATAACCACCGGCAACCTCAGGAAGACCAAATGCATGCTCCCACTGTTCTTTCAAAGCAGCTGATTCTTTGCTGCTCCAGGACAGTGTCTCAAAAGTATTAATGTTGGCTGTGGCATAACGTGCCGCAGCACCCATAACTGCCTCGAGTTCACTGGCGTAAGTAGCCTGAACTTTAGAACTAGCCCACCATTTCATAAATTCCCATGCCTTGTCGGTTTTATTTCTATCCTTAGCACCACGGAGCATCATGGAACAGGTTCCCCATGACTGGGTGGCACGGTTGATGGAACCATCCTCCTGAGCCATGCCAGGCATAAGAGCAAAATTCCAGAGTCCCTTGATCTCCGGAGCAAATACTGCCAGAGTATTAAAGGTACTGTAATCTGCAACACCAATCGGCATCTCTCCACTACGGAAACGATTTGCAAAATCGTACTGTTTTTCCAGTTTATAATTAGTAAAGAGCTTTGTATAGAATTCAAAAGCCTCTATACCCTCCGGACTGTCAATGGTCGTTGTCATTGCCTGTTCATCGTACAGTGTGCCACCACGCTGATACAGCTGCGCATAATAGTTGGCAAGATCCGGGTTCGTCATGTTGTTAATTTTACGCTCAACAGATGGAATCGCAAAAGACATACTATTCTTCTGAAGAACAGGAAGGATCTTGATCACATCTTCCCAGGTATTTACTTTGCTCACATCGATACCAAGCTGATCCATGATATCCGTACGATAGAACATAACATTATAATTCTGCGTCTCCGGCAGGGCAAAAAGACCGCCATTAAACTTATAAGACTCATATGAACTTGGATAATATTCAGAAAGCACCTCATCTACTTCACTGCCGAACTCAGCCCTGAGGTCAACCACCGCATTCCGCAGCGCATAGTTGACAGGCTCTGTCTGTGTGATGTTCAGCGCAACATCCGGGCCAAATCCAGAAATAACCGCCGGAAGCATCGCATTGACTGCCGCCGTAGAAGAAGTTACTGTATTGGCGCCCGCCGCCGCATCGATCAATTTTACATTTGCCTTGATCCCCGTCTCCGGAGTAAACATCTGGTCAACCATATTTTTCAGAATCGTACTCTGGTCACGTCCGGCAGTAATCCAGACATCAATCACGTCTGGGTCATCCGAATCATAAACATTTCCAAGAGCCGAAGAATCACTGCGGAAAGAGTTGATAAAGAGCACACACTCATGCACCATCTTATCAAATCCATTCTCTTCAACCTCAGGCAGTTTTTCTTTGCTTCCCGCAATCGCAATATAATCGATATCCATGGAAGCAGCACTCAGATTATTAATTGATGTTCCAAGGGAACTTACATTTTCTTTGAAGTTTTTAAGCATTGCCGGGATCTTATCCGGTCTCTTCACAAAGGTCTCCATCTGACGTGCCAGCGTCTGCGCCACAGAAATCTCTCCGCCCTTTTCACCGGTATATGCCACCACTTCATCCACTAGTTTATAAAGTCTCTTGGACTCAATATCCATCGCCTTGATAACCTCCGGATACACTTCATTGATCCGGTAGTCACGGTATTCATCCGGCTCCGTACCTGTCAGCACGAGAATCTGACGGTACATCTGGTTCATGTTGTATACGCTGTCCGTCAGCTGTGAAAGATAGTCTCCCAGCTCACCCAGTGTATTTTTCAAACGAATTGTGTGTTTTCCTTTGGTTAAATGGAATTTATAAGCCTCTCCGTTTTCATCCTGAAGGCACTTCATTTCCCAAACATTACTATATGTAAACTGTACTTTGGACATTTCCTGGAATGGCATCTCGCCGTCAATGAGCAGGGCACGGTTTGCAATATATCCACGGTTATATCCCTGGCGTCCTTTAATGCCAATGACATAATCGCCTTCTTCCGGCGCTTCAAACTCCCATTCCAGCCAGTCATTAGGAACTTTCCACTGAGTCCCTCCTATCATATTCAAGACCTGTCTGTCCGTATTGTGCTGGGTAATCTTTCCATCTTTATCCTCATATTCTGTATCACTGGAAGTACGGTCATAGGTGGCATACAGAGACGGCGAAGAACGTCTCACTGATTTCTCACCCTGTATCTTCAGAAGATATTCACCAGCAACATTATTTGTCTTTCCAGAGTTTTCCTGGGAATAATCAGAATATTCCGGGACAGTTTTTTTGTTCGTTAGTACCATCTTGCGCATCACAAGTTTTTCATTTACGCCGGTAATACGAATCTTGTTTTTACCCGCCTCCATATAAAATTTATAAGGCTCCACTTCATATCCAGTAGCGTCTTCCAGATAAGTAGTAATCCAGCCTCGATTCGGATCTTCCACCTGAGTCGCACGAATCTCATTCCCCTGGTTATCCGTCCTCACTTCTCCTTCGTCCGTGTAGACACGCCCAAGCGCTATCGCATCCGCTCCACTAAAAGGAACTTCCCCATTGATCTCAACCTTTGATTCAATAGAAATCCCCCGGTCTTCTTCATCCGTTGTCGGAAAATACTCCAGCATAAGATTGTAATAACCAGCGTTCTTCACATCAATCTCATACTCTGCAAATCCTTCTTCCGGAATCTGTACAGCGTCTGACTTATCAGCTGCCGGGCCAACACCACTACGCTTTGAAACGTTGCTGCTGTCTTTATAGCCAAAAATGTCAAACTCATATGTGTTCTCTGCACCCTCTGGCGCAGAATCCCCATGAGCTTTTTTGTACAAGGCATATGTATCACTACGACCATAGGAATTTTCCGTCGCTTCCAGATCTACGCCCTTATACTTGTCGGAGTTGTCGCTTGTTGACGTTCCTTTAAGTTTAAAAAACACGACCAATGCTACGATCACCACCACAACAATAAGAAATGTCCGCAAGCCTTTTTTCTTCATCAACTTTGACATAGCTGTCGCAATCTCCTTTCATCCTTTCTCTTTTTTATGCGTTTCGCACAAAAAAAAGCCATTTTTTGAAACGCACAACTGAATTCTTTGTATAATTTGCATACAGTTTGTAATTAAGTATATCATTATTTTTGTGACATGTCTATAGTTTTGAACATTTTTTTTATGGAAAACGACTAAAATATGAAGGCTTTATGAACAATCCATGTTCACTGTTTACTTTACATACATTCTATATTAATA
>CANBKJ010000003.1 GCA_947369165.1 uncultured Lachnoclostridium sp. | reverse complement strand
CATATACACCCCTGTCTATATTTTAACATAAAAAAAGGAACCTGTGGTCAGATTCTTTTTCGTTTTTTCTTAAGTTTATGATGTTGGGCTAAGCCGGTGTGACCCGCAATAGCTTTAGTTGCAAGAAAAACCTCCTATGTTGTATAGTATCTAATAAAGGACAGGTAGAGACTATAAAAGATCTTGTGTGGGCATAGGGGGAGATTAGTCTGTAGATCCTTTACAGTTTTTCTCATAGCCAAGGGTCGTAGCAAGCTCTGCTTCAATGAGTTCCTGCAGGATGTCCTTGAAGCTGTCCCGGAGGAGAGAGTAGACATCTGCGACGCTGTTTAAGTTGTTTTCTGAGATTGCATAATAAAAGGGATATCCCTTAAGCCATGTTATGGCTTTTGGGACACCCCTTTTATATTATTTCGTAAGAGTGAAAATTATTTCTTGATCTTAACGTTTTTCTTTCCACTCCAGCTGCTGTAATACTTCTTACCATTTACCGTCGTGTAAGCTCTTGCCTGAACATAATAGGTTTTAGATTTCTTAAGCTTGCTGATGGTAACTTTCAATGTGTTCGCTTTTTTGATGGTAACTTTCTTTGCGGACTTCATTGACTTCTTCAATGAATAACGAACCTCGTATCCATTTGCGCCTTTGATCTTTTTCTTTAATGTTACTTTGGCTTTTTTGCCTTTCACATTTTTTACGCTCTTGATCGCAGGTTTTGCTACAGAAACTTTATCCACGGAAGGAGTAACAGTAGGTGAAGGAGCTGGTGTAACAGTAGGTACTGGTGTGCCTGGTGCCGGTGTCGCTGGTGCCGGTGTTCCTGGTGCTGGTGTAGCAGATGGAGCAGGTGCTTCTTTTTCTGTAAATGTCCAGGAAGCCACACGGTAATCTGTACCACGGAATACAAAGTATACATCATGTACACCTGTTACATTTTCCAGATCCGCTGACAATGTTTCATAAGTATCTGCGCCAGTATCTTTTAACTGAAGTGTAGCGATTTTGGTTCCTGTTAATGCTTCATCCAGATATACCTCGATGGAACCTTGTGTTGTAGCGGAAGCAACGGAAGCTTCTAATTTAGTAGCACCGTTTGAACCAAAGTCAACGCCGTCGATTCTGGTCCAGTCACCAGTATCAATCTTGTCAACTACAACTTTGCCGTCTTCGAGCTGTGCTGTAGAGATACCACCCTGATGACTCTGAGTTGTTGCGTTGATTGTCTGGTATGGGTTGAATTTTCCAACCTGCTCCGGACCCGCATAAGATGGTTTTACATCAATAGTAGGTTCGTCGCTCTCAACATCCACTTTGATCTCATCAATATGCAGATTCCGGTAGGAGTAAGATTTTTTATTATTTGCTGTATAAAAATCTTTGTACAAGAACTGATCCAAAGCGGTTGTGTGATAGAGCATATAATACTTATCTTTGAATTCAAACATATGATGATGGTTGTTGTAGTACTCATCAAACAATTCGCTTCCAGGATTCTTCAGAATCTTTCCAATAAATTTCGGATCACCTTCCTGCCAATTCTCAGGATCAGATGTTACATTGAGGGGATCATCAGAAACATATCCTACGATGGATACGCTGCCGTCTTTGATGTACTTGTTACTGGCAGGAACATTCCAGTTTGCGCAATAGGTATAGACATACTTATCTCCAAACTGGTTGATTTCATTGTCTTCAAAATGATAATAGGAATCCAGTTCTGTGATCGTATCCCAATCCATCTCTACTTTATCTGCACTGATCTTTAGTTTGCAGGAACGGGATGTCTTTGGATGTTTTTGAAGTTCTGGTGTGCTGCCGTTTCCGCCGCCCCAGTAAATGTAGGCATCTCCTTTATTGTCAAGCAGTACTGCCGGGTCAAAGTTCCAGATAATGCCAGTTCCCATACCATTCGGAATCTTGCCTTTGTCGATCAGCAATTCACCGAGTTCATCTTTCCAGGGACCGGTGGGTGTCTCACCTTTTACATATCCAACATTTCCACCGTTGGTAAAGAAGATATAGTATTCGTCTTTGCCATCGCCGTCACAATCGTATTTCAATGCGGATGGCGCCCAGGATTTTCCTGCCCATCCAGATCCTGCCGGTTTTCCGCTGTCAGAGAATACCTTATCCATATCAATAAAACCTTCATCGGTCCAGTTTACCAGATCGGAACTGGAGAAAATGGATAATTTCTTGGTCTGGTATTTGTTTTCTACAACGGGTCCGTCTTCTTTGTTGTTTGTTGTTGTTGATGAATTTTTCTGATAGGATCTCTGATCTGTAGTTCCATAAACGTAAATCTTTCCGTCTACTTCCATACAGGTAGGATCTGCACAGAAACTCTGTGTGTCAATGGCTCCGGTTACTTCGATTTCTTTACCGTCCTTTACGTATGTAAGACCTGGTGTCAACTTAAGATCGGCCGTATTATAGGGCTGTGCATCCTCCTCGGCAATCACATAAGGATCTTTTTCGACAACGAAGTCATCGGCACCTTCTGCTGTTTTCGCCGGACCCAGTGTAAAAATAGAGGTCAGAGCTACAGCAGACGCGGTGAGTACCGCTCCTACTTTTTTAAAATTCTTTCTCATTATTTGTCCTCCTGATCTAAAATTAGTTTGGTAATAATAGTAACTTATCTTATTAGACAGGCAGCCAGCAGCCATGAACAAAGCAAGACTAACTGTGCTAGTCTTTTTGTCAGATTTATTATCCTCCCTCCTGTCTTTGATATAATATCTGGATTTATCGTTGTGCAAAAACAACAAATAAATACCTGCTAATATTTGATTATTATAGCATATTTACAATGAATCGTCAACAAAACTAAAAGAAAAAATATCAATAAGACAATTAACATTTGTCACAAAAAGACTTGAAAAATGGGGAAAACAGGGAGGGTTATGACTTTAACAGGTTGCTTTTTATATTGATAAATATGGAAAAAAATATTTTACTTCCGGTAAGGCAGTTTCACATAAAAGCAGCTGCCACCCGTGGGGTTGTCTTCCACACCGATTTTCCCCTGATGGGAAGTAACGATCTCCTTTGCGATGCAGAAACCAAGGCCAAAATGCTCCCTGTCGCTGGGGAACGTTTTATCAACCAGCATGGCCTGGCGGCCAGAGAACTGCAGTGGAATTACCGTTATGGTTGGAAGTGGCTGGCGGAAATGGTTCCAGCAAAGTGGTCCGATTTTGAGGGATGGAGGGAAAATTTTCAAAAGCATAAAAAGGCGGTGGAACTTGTAAAAAATACTGAGAAGAGTACCATAGAATCAGAGGGTATCAGGTACTATGACCGGAAGATACTTTTTGAACTATCAGGCATTTTGTTTTGCGGTTTATGTGTAAGAAATATATGGTATATAATAAGGAAAGTCTTGATTTTATAAAAAATCGGGGCTTTTATCTTTTATTATTCTGTTTTTTGTGGTAGAATACAATATAAATGAGAAAAGATTGGAGTTCATATGCTTAGCGAAGAGAAAATTAGGATTATGATACGCTTATCAGATTATGAACAAAATAAAGGTAAGATAGATCTTGAGCGAACCAGGTATTTTAAACTGGATTATATCCGGATGCAGATACTTAAGACATTGGTTTCCGTATCTGCTGCGGTTTTTCTTGTGGTGCTTCTTGTTGGGCTGTACCATATGGAATACATAATCACCAACGCCCTGGTGATTGATTATACAGGAATGGCAAGGTATTTTCTGATACTGTATATTTTGCTTCTTTTACTATTTACCTTTGTGACTGTCAGTGTTTCTTCGGTGCAGTATGAAGCCTCCAAAAGCAGGGTTAAGGAATACTACGCGGCGTTGCAGGAACTGATTGGTTATTATGACCGCGAAGATCAGGAAAGCAGCAGCGGAGATGGGCCGAAGGAGGAAACAGCTTTATGATGATGGGACTGCTCGTTTTTAAGGCAAAATGTAAGGATATATTTGAAAAACATTATAAAGTGCTGAGGGCGATGATGAAGATTCTGGTGTCTGCCGGAATTTTTAGTGTTATTCTGTATCAGCTGCCATTTCAGGAGGGGCTGAATTATTATGCCGTACCTGTTGTGATCCTTCTCGCTTTGTTTTGTGGTTTTATTCCGGATATTGCCGTGATGTGTGTGGCGGCGCTTCTGGTGCTGGCAGAGACAGCGGCGGTTTCGATGGTCTGCGCCTTTGCCGTATTTGCTGTTCTGGCGGTATATTTTCTTTTGTTTGGCAGATATACCAGAGTACAGAGTTACCTGGTTCTTTTGATCCCTGTATTATGGGGAATCAACATATCTTATGCGGTTCCAGTGATCGCAGCACTGTTTTTGACTCCGGCGATGATACCTGCCTGTGGCATGGGAATTTTTCTCCGGTATTTGTTAGCAGGAGTCCGGCAGTACCATATGATCTCTCAGAATGCGGTAGATACAGGTAACACCATGGAAGGGCTACAGTATATGATCGATCATGTGCTGAATAATAGGGAAATGATCGTCTATCTCTGTACCTTTACTGTGGCCTATCTATTGGTGTTTATCATACGAAAGGGAAGATATAATCATGCTTCTCAGATCGGGATCTTTGTGGGGATTATCACCTGTATGGCAGGAATTTTGGCGGGAGACATATTCTGGCAGGTGAACGCAGACGTCAACCAGCTTTTGACGGGGCTGTCCCTCACCGCAGTGGCAGCATATGTGGTGCAGTTTTTCCGGATGAGCCTGGATTACACTGGAGTCAGAAAACTTCAATTTGAAGATGATGAATATTTTTATTATGTGAAAGCAGTTCCCAAATTAAAAGTGGCCGTAGTGGATAAAACCGTTACGAAGATCGACGACCGGGACGAAGCAGTTATTGATTTGAAAAATGAGATTGAAAAAGTTCTGGGAGAGGATATCAATCCGGATAAAAAGTAATAGGAGTTGAACGGATATGGAGACAATACGTACATTTTTCAGAGATTATGTCGCATGGCTTTCGATGCCAAGCATCAATGTGATCGATATCATTGAGATTATCATCATCGCCTTTGCCGTGTATCATATCGTTATATGGATCAAAGATACCCGTGCCTGGGTGCTGATGAAGGGGATCATTGTGCTTTTTCTGGTGTGGATCATTGCGATGATTCTGGGGATGAATGTACTTCTATGGATATTCCAGAATGCGATGGTGATCGGAATTACGGCCATTGTGATCATATTTCAGCCAGAATTCCGGAATGCTCTGGAGCAGCTGGGGCGCAAGTCTTTTTCTTCTATATCTCCCTTTGAGGACAGTAAGAATAAGACTGAGAGATATTCCGACCGGAGCATTCAGGGGATCGTGAAGGCCGTATATGAAATGGCGAAAGTAAAGACCGGGGCATTGATCGTAGTGGAGAGAGAGATCCAGTGCCGGGAATTTGAGAGGACGGGAATTCCCATTGATGCAGAGATCAGCAGTCAGCTTTTGATTAATATTTTTGAACACAATACGCCACTGCATGATGGGGCCGTTATATTGAGGGATAACCGTGTGGTTTCGGCGACTTGTTATCTTCCGCTTTCCGATAATCTGGAGCTGAGTAAGGATCTGGGAACCAGACACCGCGCCAGTATTGGCGTCAGTGAAGTGTCGGATTCTTTGACAATTGTTGTCTCAGAGGAGACAGGAGTGGTGTCTGTCGCCGCCGAGGGAAAACTGACCAGGCATGTAGATGCCGAGGCGATGACGGAACTTCTACGGAGGGTGTCCAGAAAATCTTCCGACAATTCACGCAGAAGATGGTGGAGGGGGGCGAAAAAGCATGAAAAATAGGATTATGAAAAACCTGTGGCTCAAGCTTCTGGCGTTAGTGGTGGCATTTATTGTATGGCTGGTCATTATAAATATAACAGATCCCACCATTTCAAGGCAGTTTACCGACATCCCTGTGGATATACTGAATGAAAATGTAATTACCTCTGCCAATCAGGTTTATGAGGTAGAGAGTGGGAAGACCGTGGATGTGACAGTCAAGGGAAAGCGCAGTTTTATTGAAGAACTGGCGGAAGAGGATTTTTATGCCAGCGCGGATCTCAGTAAGCTTTCAACAGTGAACACGGCGGGAATCCAGGTGAAATTAAATAAAACCACCAAAGAAAATGTAGAACTTGACTGGAACAATGAAGTACTCCGGGTTTCTCTGGAGAAAAGAGACAGCAGGCAGTTTAAAATACAGATCACCACAGAGGGAGAGCTGGCGGAATCTTATGTGCTGGGAGAGATTATCACACAGCCCAATATGATCGACATCTCCGGAGGGGCGTCAAAGGTGAAGAGGGTTGCCAGCGTGGGAGCCATGCTTCATCTCAATGGACAGAGCCAGGATTTTGAGGCGGATGTTACGCCGATCCTTTATGACGATGATAAGGATGTGATCGACAGCAGTAATGTGACCTTTAGCAAGGATAAGATACGTGTGAAGATACAGGTAGTGCCTACGAAGAAGATCCCTGTCTTTGTGGACGTGACGGGAACTCCGGCGGAGGGATACCGTCATATACAGACAGATTTCAAACCGGAGAGCGTTATGGTATCGGGGACGAAGGCGGATCTCGACAAACTTAAATCCATCACCATTCCTGTGGACATCAGCGATGCAAAGAAGGATGTGGAACAGGAGGTGGATCTGACCAAATATATCCAGCCTTCCGGCTGTAAACTGGAGGATGAATTTAATGCGGTTTCCATCCGATGTGTGATTGAGAAAAATGGAAAGAGGACATTTTCCTTTGTCAATACAGATATCAATGTAAAGAATCTTCCAAAAGATTTGAATTTTAGTTATTTAGATGAAAACCAGCGCCATACGATCCAAATCAGCGGCAATGAAGAAGACCTGCAGGGAATTACCCTTACCAGTCTTGGCGCCGCGATCGATGTGGAGGGACTGGGAGCAGGCAGACACCGGGTAGAGATTCTATTTGATCTGCCACCGGCTCTGAAACTAAAATCCAAAGTGTGGGTAGAAGTCCTACTTACGCAGTCGGGGGAGAAACCACAGGAATCAACTGTGCCGCCGGCTGCCACATCCGAAGAAGAATGAAAATATAGAAAATGAAAAGAGGTAAGTGTAATGTTAAATTATAAGAGATATCGACGAGTTTCCGTGGTGGATTTTCCACAGCGGACATGGCCAAATAAAGAGATAAAAAAAGCACCAGTGTGGTGCAGTGTTGACTTGAGGGACGGAAATCAGGCTTTGATTGAGCCGATGGTTGTGGAGGAAAAAATAGAATTTTTTAATCTTTTGGTTAAATTAGGATTTAAGGAAATAGAGATCGGTTTCCCTAGTGCTTCCCAGATCGAATATGATTTTCTGCGTCAGCTGGTGGACCGCCGGCTGATTCCGGATGATGTGACAGTTCAGGTGTTGTCCCAGTGCCGGGAGCACCTGATCGAGAAGACTTTTGAATCCCTGAAAGGCATCAAGAGGGCGGTAGTGCATATATATAACTCCACCTCTACTCTTCAGAGAGATGTGGTATTCCATATGTCCAAGGATGAGATCAAGCAGATCGCCATCGACGGAACTAAAATGGTAAAAAAATATATGAAGGATTATGACGGCGAGGTCGTTCTTGAGTATTCGCCGGAGAGTTTTACCGGGACGGAACTCCCCTATGCGCTGGAAGTCTGTGAGGCTGTCCTGGATGAATGGGGAGCCAGTAAAGATAAACCAGTGATCATCAATCTGCCCTCCACGGTGGAGATGAATACACCAAATGTCTATGCCGATCAGATCGAATGGATGTCCACCCACTTTACCGACCGTGAGCGGGTGATCCTGAGTATACATCCCCACAATGACCGGGGCACCGCAGTGGCTTCTGCCGAGCTTGCTCTGCTGGCCGGTGCGGACCGCATCGAGGGAACCCTGTTTGGAAATGGTGAGAGAACTGGAAATGTGGATGTTCTCAATATCGCGTATAACATGTTTTCACAGGGGATCGATCCGGAGCTGGAGATCGAAAATGTCAATGAGATCATTGATGTATATGAGCGCTGCAATAAAATGGATATGGATATGCGGCATCCCTATGCCGGGAAATTGGTATTTACCGCTTTTTCCGGGTCGCATCAGGATGCCATCAACAAGGGCGTACAGGCGATGCATGAGAGAAATCAGGAGCATTGGGAAGTTCCTTATCTGCCCATTGATCCCAGCGACCTTGGCAGAGAGTATGAGCCTATCGTCCGTATCAACAGCCAGTCCGGCAAAGGTGGCGTGGCATTTGTCATGGATACATACTTTGGATTTAAACTGCCAAAAAGTATGCACAAGGAATTTGCCGATGTCATTCAGGAGATCTCAGAGCGTCAGGGCGAAGTAGCGCCGGAGCAGATTATGAGTGAGTTTAAAAAGCATTATATTGACAGAAAGGAACCTTATCATTTCCGCAGACTAAAGGTGGAAGACTTAGGAGACGATATAGATAATATAGAGTTTGATACAAAAGTATATCTGACCTATACCTTCAAAGGACAGGAGAGGACTATTGAAGCACTGGGCAATGGCCCCATCGATGCAGTTCAGCGCGGACTGCAGGGAGAACTTAGCATGCCGGTCAAGGTGCTGGATTATACGGAGCACGCGCTGCAGATGGGATCCAATGCCCAGGCGGCGGCATATATCCATCTGATGGATGAAGAAAAAGGGATCGTGACCCATGGCGTGGGGATCAGTTCCAATATCACGAGAGCTTCGATCCGCGCGGTATTTAGCGCGATCAATCGTTTCCTGGCAAATGAGGGAACAAAAGAAGAATCATGATAAAAGTAGAGCCGGGTGTGAAAGTGCAGGGCATGAAGCAATCGACTGTTATATATGGAGGTGCCGCTGAAAGCAGCATGTCAGTTTGGAAAGAGGGTGTCATGGATGACAGGAATTAAAACAGGTACAGGAGGTACTGTGGCGGGACGGGAAGTTTTTCGCTCCGCCCTGCCAGCGAAATCTACAAAGTCAGAAAAGACGGTGACGGTCAAGGGTGGCCAGATTTCGGTAAAAGCAGACCGGCCGGAGACTGTTCTGGATCAATACCGGGTACAGGGAGTGGATCTGGAATTATCGGGAAAACAGCCGGAAAGCGTTTATACAGAGGAAGACCTGGAGAAGATGAGAGCGGAAGCGGAGATGAAAAATCTTCAGGAGATGTACCAGGAGAATCTAGAGGCGGCGAAGGAAGCAGCGGAGGCTGCCGGTGAAGGATTTGAGGATCTGGGGCGTGCCCTGGAGATCGCCAGGAGAATGATGCATGGAGATATCGTTCCCGCTTCGGATGAAAAGTTTCTCATGGATTTTAACAGGGATATCTATATGGGAGCCAAGAACATGCAGGCACTGGCAAAGAATGATGATCCGGAAAAATATGATAGCATTCTTGAGGATGAAGAGGGTGAGGGAGCCGGTGTGGCGACGGATGGTGCGGATATTACTGTGGATGCCTCAGGATTGAATCTCTGCCAGCCGAATATGGGGTAGTCAGACATCGTCAGGCTGACCAGATAGAGATCTGATATGTATATGCAAAACCCTGCTATAAGCGGCATGCTGCTTATAGCAGGGTTTTTTGCAGATAGATCTCTGGTGCGGAGCAGGTTTCCTGTGGAAACCTTTGAAGCCGGCGCTTTTCGGTTAGGCTTTTTTGTTTAGATTTTCATTGGCAGTGGCAAGCATCAGTTTGATCCGGTTTAGCTGGTTTACCTCGCTGGCACCGGGATCGTAGTCTACTGCCACGATATTAGCCTCCGGGAAAGCACGCCGTAGCTGTTTGATCACACCTTTTCCTACCACGTGGTTCGGAAGACAGCCAAAAGGCTGGGTACAGACGATATTTGGCACGCCGCTGTGAATCAGTTCAATCATCTCACCGGTGAGGAACCATCCTTCACCGGTCTGGTTACCGGTGGATACAAAGGGCTTCGCATAGTCAACCAGGGTATAGATTCCCGGAGGTGCATCAAAACGGCGGCTCTTTGTCAGTTCTTCCCGAAGAACTTTGCGGTAGCGCTCCAGGAACCAGATCGCAAGTTTCCCCATTAGTTTGCCGGTCTTTGGTTTACCGAGATGATCTGCTTTAAATACGCTGTCATAAGCGCTGTACATAAAGAAATCAAGCATATCCGGGCAGACGGCCTCGGCACCCTCTGTTTCCAGCAGATCCACGATATGATTGTTGGCGGCGGGTAGGTATTTCACGAGGATTTCGCCGACGATGCCTACCTTTGGTTTCTGGATGCTCTCGTCCAGTTCGATCTGGTCAAAATCCCGTATAATGCCCTGAATATTTTTGTGAAACTCCGATTTATTTGGATGTTTTACTGCTTCCACACAGATCTCTTTCCATTTGTCATGCAGGGCGTTGACGGAGCCAGGCACCTTTTCGTAAGGTCTGGTTTTATATACCACCCGCATAAACAGATCCCCGTAAACCAGCGCCTGGATCGCACTATTGATAAGCCGGTAGTTGATCTTGAAGCCGGGATTTGTCTCCACGCCGGCGCTCAGGGAGATGACAGGGATCTGTTCCATTCCCGCTTTTTTCAAGGCACGGCGGATAAAACCGATATAGTTGGTGGCACGACAGCCACCGCCGGTCTGGGAAATGATAACGGCTGTGCGGTCCAGATCGTATTCACCAGACAGCAGGGCTTTCATAATCTGCCCTACCACGATCAGCGAGGGGTAGCAGGCATCGTTGTTTACGAATTTCAGCCCGTAGTCCAGTTCATCACCGCCAGTAGGAAGCTGGACCATCTGATATCCGTTGGCTGCCAGTGCCGGGATGAGTACATCGAAATGGATCGGGGACATCTGTGGCGTGAGAATGGTGTAATTTTTGCGCATTTCTTCGGTAAATACCACCCGTTTATAAGAAGCGTCCTCCACATGTGGTTTGACGCCCTTTCTGGCACGGTCCTTGACCGCTGAGATCAGGGAACGGATACGGATTCTGGCTGCTCCTAAGTTGTTTACTTCATCTATCTTCAAAACCGTGCAGATCTTTCCAGAACCTGTAAGGATATCGTTGACCTGATCTGTGGTGACGGCATCCAGGCCGCAGCCAAAGGAGTTCAGCTGAATCATTTCCAGATCCTCCTGGGTGCGTACATAGGTGGCGGCGGCATAAAGCCTGGAATGGTACATCCACTGGTCCATGGCGATGGTTGGCCGCTCAATAGGGGCCAGATGGGAAATACTGTCTTCGGAGAGAACGGCTATATCATAGGAAGTGATCAGCTCTGGAATGCCGTGGTTGATCTCCGGATCAATATGGTAAGGGCGTCCCGCAAGTACGATTCCACGCTTGTGATTATCCTTCATCCACTGAAGAACTTCTTCTCCTTTTCTCTTGATGTCCTCTCTGACAGCGGTGAGCTCGTTGTATGCCTTATGGGCGGCATTGCGGATCTCACTCTCGGGGAGGCCATTTTCCCTGCCAAGATATTTTACCAGTTCATTTGCCAGAATCTTTTCACTCTCAAAGGAAAGGAAGGGGTTCTGGAAAATAATATCTTCCTCCGAGAGTTCTTCTACATTGTTTTTGATATTTTCGCCATAGGAGGTGACAATGGGGCAGTTATAGTGGTTGCCGGCACCGTCAAATTCCTTTCGCTCATAGGGTACGCAGGGGTAAAAGATATATTTCACATCCTGTTTCAGAAGCCACATGATATGACCGTGGGCCAGCTTGGCAGGATAGCATTCTGACTCACTGGGGATGGACTCGATACCCAGTGAGTAGATATTGCGGCTGGATTTAGGTGAGACCACTACCTCGTAACCCAGTTCCGTGAAAAAGGTAAACCAAAAGGGGTAGTTCTCATACATATTCAGTACCCGGGGGATACCTACTTTGCCCCGGTAAGCCTGGTCCGCCGGCAGCGGTTTGTAGTACTCAAAAAGCCGGTAATTTTTATATTCATAGAGGTTCGGCACATCTTTGTTTTGTTTCTCCATGCCGAGACCCCGCTCACAGCGGTTGCCAGAGATAAACTGTCTGCCGCCGGTAAATTTGTTGATGGTCAGGAGACAGTGATTGGTACAGCCCTTGCAGCGCGCCATGGAACTCTCAAATTTCAGGGAGATAATGTCTTCCAGAGGAAGCATGGAGGTTTCCATCCCCTCATCATAATGTTCCCTGGCGATCAAGGCCGCGCCAAAAGCGCCCATGATTCCGGCGATATCCGGGCGGACTGCCTCACAGCCGGACACTCTCTCAAAACTCCGCAATACGGCGTCGTTGTAAAACGTTCCTCCCTGAACCACCACGTTTTTTCCCAGATCTTTCGGATCGGTGAGCTTAATTACCTTTAAAAGCGCGTTTTTTATGACTGAGATGGCGAGACCGGCTGAGATATCTGCAACAGTAGCGCCTTCCTTCTGTGCCTGCTTTACTTTGGAATTCATAAATACGGTACAGCGGGAGCCCAGATCGATCGGGTTTTCGGCAAAGAGCGCCAGTTTTGCAAAATCTTTTACCTCATAATTCAGAGAACGGGCAAAGGTCTCGATAAAAGAACCGCATCCGGAAGAGCAGGCCTCGTTAAGCTGTACGCTGTCAACGGAGTGGTTTTTGATCTTGATGCATTTCATGTCCTGACCGCCGATATCCAGTATACAGTCCACTTCCGGCTCGAAGAAAGAAGCGGCGTAGTAATGGGATACGGTCTCAACTTCTCCCTCGTCTAACAGCAGGGCGGACTGGATCAGTGCTTCGCCATAACCGGTGGAGCAGGAGCGGACAATGTTGGCACTGTCCGGCAATAGCTCGTAGATCTCTTTGATGGCTTTTATCGTAGTCTTTAATGGGCTTCCGTTGTTATTGTCGTAAAAAGAATACAAAAGGGAACCGTCTTCCCCTACCAGAGCCACTTTTGTCGTTGTAGATCCGGCATCGATCCCAAGATACACATTGCCCTCATATTCCGATAAGGATTCTTTTTTCACGGAGTGGCGGCTGTGTCTTGTAAGAAAACTGTCATATTCTTTTTCTGAGGCGAACAGTGGCTCCATACGGGTTACTTCAAATTCCATATTGATCTCACTGCTTAGCTTTTGCAGAAGGGTGCCGAGAGTGGTGGCACCCTCTCCCTTTGAGTTCATGGCTGCGCCGCTGGCAGCAAAGAGATGGGAGTGTTCTGGTGCAATCACTGCATCCTCTGACAGATTCAGCGTCCGGATAAAAGCGGCTTTTAACTCTGTCAGAAAATGAAGGGGGCCTCCTAAAAAGGCTACATTGCCCCGGATCGGCTTGCCGCAGGCAAGGCCGCTGATGGTTTGGTTTACTACCGCCTGAAATATGGAGGCAGCCAGGTCTGGTTTGGAAGCTCCTTCATTAATTAAGGGCTGGATGTCGGATTTGGCAAATACGCCGCAGCGCGCCGCGATGGGGTAAATGGCTTTGTAGTCCCTGGCATACTCGTTCAATCCTGCAGCGTCCGTTTTCAGGAGTGTTGCCATCTGGTCAATAAAAGAACCAGTGCCGCCGGCGCAGATTCCGTTCATTCTCTGTTCGATACCGCCGGTAAAATATATGATTTTGGCGTCCTCGCCGCCCAGCTCGATGGCAACATCGGTCTGGGGAGCAAAGTCTTTTAAGGATGTTGCCACACTAACAACCTCCTGGACAAAAGGAATGTCAAGATACCTCGAAATGGCCAGTCCGCCGGAACCAGTAATCATCGGAGCAATCTCGATATCTCCCAGAGTTTCATTTGCCTGGCTGATTATGTTTTTTAATGTTTCCTGTATATTAGCAAAATGTCTTTCATAAGCAGAAAATACGATGGCGCCTGATTCATCCAGAATGGCTGTTTTAACCGTGGTAGAACCAATATCAATACCTACTCTGTTCATGATTTCCTCCCATTTTATCTGATCCGAAGCGTCTGGCTCTGGATCAGAAACATTTTCTTTCTTATTTATAATAGATTTTAACCACACTATAGTATACGACAAAATTCGTCATTTGTAAATAAAATAAAAATTAACAATAAATGTATGCCCGGTACCTTTTTTTTATGACGGAATATATTGTTAGAGATGAAAATAAATTTGCTGCGCCGCTGTGAATGGTGCAAAGATGGAGGGAAAATATGAATAAGCGTTACTGTAATGGCATGGTGCATGTTATAAAACAGGGGGAAACTCTGTATCAGCTCAGCAGAAGATACCGGGTGCCTCTGGCACTGATCCTTCGGGCGAACCCTTATGTGGATGTCTACAATCTCCAGGTAGGGCAGGAGATCTGCATCCCGGTGGTAAGGCCCTACAACGGAATGATCTGTATGCCGGTACAGGCGATGCCGAGAGAAAACGAAGGTATGCAGGGAGAACCAGAGAGGATGCCGATGAATACGGAACGCGACATGGAGAGAAATATGGACCGTGGGATGGACCAGGATATGAGCCGGGATATGAACCGGGAGATGGGTCGGAACATGAATCAGAACATGAACCAGAATATGAATCAGGAAGAGTTCATGGAGAGAAGTGGAAGTTCGGCTCGTATGGAAAGCCAAAACATATCGGAGGATTCCCGGATGGACTCCAGAGGATTTCGTGAGGGAGGCTGTCCGGTATGCCAGGAAGAAGAATTAGAAAAGCTGGATCAGGATGACAGAGACGACAGGGATGACGACGACGTGGAGATCTATATCACCACGGGAGGACGCAGCCTTGGGGACATACTGAAAGAATATGGAGTAAACTGGGAAGAATTTATTAAGAATAATAATCTGGACCAGATCGTCCTCGGAGATGATGTGGTACTATATCTTCCGAAAAAAACAGTGAGATAAGTGGTTAATGTTTGACAAAGAGAGGGCGAAAACGTATAATATTAATATCTGTGCGAAGAGAATCCGGCGGCAGTGAAGAGTTGACTGCCGCCAGAATAAAAATACTGGTAAAGGAGGAGAGGACATGCTGCAGATTTTTCAGACCGTGGAGGATGAGCTCCAGGAAAGTGACCAGTTTTCTGAAGGGTGCTGGGCAGCACTTACCAAACCTACCAACGAAGAGCTCCAGCAGGTGGTGCAGGAGACGGGGATTGACATCGATGACCTGAGGGCGCCACTGGATGATGAGGAGCGGTCACGTATCGAACTGGAGGATGTTTATGTAGTCGTGCTGGTGGATATTCCATCACTGGACGAAAAGGACAGGTATGTTACAATTCCTCTCGGCATCTATATGACAAAACAATTGATCGTGACGGTATGCTTAGAGGAGACGCCGGTACTCAAAGCATTTATGAATAACCGGGTGAAAGAATTTTTTACTTTTAAGCGGACAAGATTTGTATTTCAGATCCTGTACCGCAATGCCACCTCCTATCTGAGATATCTGAGGATCATCGACCGCAAGAGTGAACAGATTGAGGAAAAGCTCCATATTTCCCAGAAGAACAAAGAATTGATCGAGCTTCTGGAGCTGGAAAAGAGCCTGGTGTATTTTACCACATCTCTGCGTTCCAATGAAACGGTGCTGGAAAAATTGCTGCGGACGGAAAAAGTAAAAAAATATCCTGAGGATGAGGAGCTGCTCGAAGACGTCATTGTCGAAAATAAGCAGGCCATCGAGATGGCCAACATATACAGTGGGATTCTCAGCGGTATGATGGATGCCTTCGCTTCCGTGATTTCCAACAATCTGAATGTGGTAATGAAATTTTTGTCTACGGTTACGATTGTGATGTCCATTCCTACAATGATCGCCAGTTTTTATGGAATGAACTTTGATAATATTCCGCTGGGGCACAGTCCCTTTGGCTTTTTTATCATCACGGCCTGTACCCTGGTGGTCACATCTCTGGTGGTGCTCTTTTTCAAGAAGAAGAATCTGTTTTAGTGTGAAGAAATGAGGTATAAAACATGAAGTGGTTTGCAAAAATGGAACGAAAGTTTGGAAGGTATGCCATTCGCGGCCTCATGCGGTATGTGGTGGGCATCAGCATTCTGGGGACCCTTTTGGGGCTGTTTGACCAGGGGCTCTATCTGAATTATCTGAGTCTGGATATCTCCCAGATCCTGCATGGACAGGTGTGGCGCCTGGTGACTTTTGTACTCTATCCTTCGATAAGTCTGCAGGGGGGTGGAACGGCTTTTATCAATATTATATTTTATGCCATCAGTCTCTATGTCTATTTCAGCATTGGAAGCGTACTGGAACGGATCTGGGGAAGCTTCCGGTTTAATGCTTTTTATTTTACCGGAATTCTGCTGACGATCCTGGCTGCTTTCGGTTATTATCTGGTGCTTTTGAATGCCAACGGCAGTGTGTTTGCCTCCGCTATTGGCATGGGCCTCGCCATGGTGATCAGTCTGGACAACCTGAATCTATCCCTGTTTCTCGTATTTGCCTTTTTATTTCCGGAGACGAGGTTTTACTTTAACTTTATCATTCCGGTGAAGGCGAAGTGGCTTGGATATCTCTATCTTGGCTTTAATGCTATACAGATCGTGAAATGTATCCAGAGGGGGCATTTCCAGAGTATTATGAGTATGCTTCTGATTGTAGCAGCGCTCGTCGATTTTGTTATCTTTTATCTGATCGCCAGAAATCCTCAAGGATTTGGGGCAGCGATGCGGCAGAAAAAGAGACGGGTGGTATACCGTAATACGGCACAGCAGCATTCTTCCGGACCGAGACACCGGTGTGCTGTCTGTGGGCGGACGGAGAAGGATTCTCCCAATCTGGAGTTTCGTTTCTGTTCTAAATGTGAGGGAAATTATGAATATTGTTCCGATCATCTCTTTACCCATGAACACGTAAGACGGGGAGAGGCTGGAATAAACGACACGAATGAGCGAAAGGAATAAAATTATGTATGATATGATAACAGTTGTGGTGATCATGGTCACCGTATTGGCGGTACTGTATCTGCTATGGTTTGATAATGAAGTAAAGGGAAAGATGGTACTGGCCAGGAAGAATATGCGCCCCCAGTGGTTTAATCTTTTGCTGTTGTTAGGGGCGGCGCTGGTGATCAAGTCGATCTTTGCCGTTAAATTTGAAGCGTACAGTGTGGATATGAGTTGTTTCCGGGCCTGGTCCGATATGATCTACGACAATGGAATATCCAAGTTTTATTATGTAGATGAAGGAAATGGATATCCGCCGGGGTATATGTTCGTTCTCTGGCTGATGGCAGTTGTGCGGCATATTTTTGGTGTTGACACCGGATCCCAGACGGCAGAGTACTTGATCAAGCTGTTTCCGATGCTCTGTGATCTCGGCGCTGGCGCTGTGCTGTATCTGCTGGCGAAGAGACGTTTCTCTGAGGGAATGTCACTGATGATCTGTGCCATCTATGTGCTGAATCCGATGGTGGTGGCAGATTCGTCCATGTGGGGGCAGGTAGATAGTGTGTTTACCCTTACGATTCTGCTGACCTGCTGGCTTTGTATGGAAGAAAAACGAATTCCGGCATATTTTGTATTCTGTCTGGGGGCTCTTTTAAAGTTCCAGACCATTATGTTTGCACCGATCCTGATATTTACGATTATTGAGCAGGTATTTCTCCGGGATTTTACCGTGAAAAAGATGCTCCGGGACCTGGCAGGGGGACTGGGTGCCATTGCCTCTATGTTTTTGTTTGCCGTGCCCTTTGGGCTGGATGTGGTGGTACCCAAATATGTAAACAGTCTTGGCTTGTTTGAGTACTGTACCGTAAATGCCTATAACTTCTGGGCGATTGTCGGAAAGAACTGGGTGGAGCAGACCAACAAGTTTTTATTTGTGAAATGCCAGACCTGGGGAAGCATCGCCATTGTGGCCTCGGTGCTTCTTAGTGGATTTGTTTTTTATAAGATGAAAGAGGACAAGTCAAAGTATTTCCTCAGCATGGCGGTTTTGATCTCTTTCGTATTCCTGTTTTCCGTGCGTATGCACGAAAGATATCTGTTTCCGGGTATTGTGCTGGTGCTGGCAGGATTTATTCTTCGTCCCTGTAAAGAACTGTTCTGGGTATACGTGGGACTCTCTGTCGCCCAGTTTGTGAATATCGTACATGTATATCATTATTTCATGGAACTGGGGACCACGGGGCCGGAAGGTTATACCATTGGAGCAACGGCGGTACTCACTATCTTTATGGCGGGTTATCTTCTGTATGCTTCGCTGCGCAAAGGAGAGATCGTCTATGAACCAGAGCTTCAGCAGGGAAAGATGAAAAAGAGGAAAAACAGCCAGGAAAATACAAGAAAAGAAGATAAGCGGGTAAAATTTACCATTACACCATCCAGGGCGGCAGATAAGATGGGAAAAGTAGATTTTATTGTATTGTTTGCGATTATGATCGTTTATTCCTGTTTTGCCCTGTACGATCTTGGCCGGATGAGTGCCCCGGAAACTGCCTGGAAGAGCACGCAGAATGGCAGCCAGATCATTCTGGATTTTGGAGATAAGAAAAATATTTCTAATTTGTATTCCTTTACGGGAACTTATGAGGGGCGCAATTTCCAGGTGGAGGTGTCCGACGATGGTATGAACTATACTACGGCGGGAACTATGAGCGCCGGGGATGTGTTTAAGTGGAACGATGTGCGGTTTGTCGGAGAAACGGAAGAGGCAGAGACCCAGCCGTTCCAGGTGAATACCCGCTATCTGCGCATGACGCTGCTTCACAATGAGGCGATGCTCAATGAGCTGGTATTTAAGGATACTTCTGGAGAGTATATTGTGCCGCAAAATGCTTCCCAGTATCCGGAGTTGTTTGATGAACAGGATGAGTTTGATCCGGAGCTCGGATTCCGCAGTGGAACTTATTTTGATGAGGTATATCATGCCAGAACTGCGTATGAAATGATCCATGGACTCCGCTCCTATGAAAATACCCATCCGCCTCTTGGTAAGATTTTCATCTCTCTGGGTGTGAGGGCATTTGGCATGAATCCATTTGGATGGAGAATTGTAGGGACTCTCTTTGGTATTGGTATGATTCCTTTTATCTATTTGTTTGGAAAGAGGCTGTTTCGCAGAACCTGGGTGGCAGGCGTGGTGACAGCGTTGTTTACCTTTGACTTTATGCATTTCACTCAGACGAGGATTGCCACCATTGATGTCTATGGAACCTTTTTTATCATAGCGATGTTTTACTTTATGTACTGTTATGCCCAGACAAGCTTTTATGATACGGATTTCAAAAAGACCCTGATCCCCCTTGGACTGAGCGGGTTGATGATGGGGCTTGGCTGCGCCAGCAAATGGACCGCGATGTATGCGGGAGCTGGTCTTGCTGTATTTTTCTTTGCTATCCTGTTTAAGCGGTATATGGAGTTCCGGATCGCCAGGGATAATCCAAGAGGAGAGACCGCCGGCATTTCCCACAGCCATATTGTCGAGGTGTTCCAGAAAAATATGTGGAAGACGCTGGCTTTCTGTGTCCTGTTTTTTGTGGTGATACCAGGAGTGATCTATCTGATGTCCTATATTCCATTCCGCGGGGATACTGTCGGTGAGGGCCTCTGGAGCCGGATGATCGCAAATCAGCAGTCGATGTTTGATTATCATTCTTCGCTGAAGGAAGGACATCCATATTCTTCCACCTGGTATGAATGGCCGACGATGATCCGTCCAATGTTCTACTATTGTAATACCGTAGCTGGTGAACTGAAGGAAGGAATTAGTGCTTTTGGAAACCCACTGGTGTGGTGGGCAGGAATCTTTGCCTTTATTTATATGATCTACCGCTGTGCTGCAAAGAAGGACAGCATTTCCCTGTTTTTGATCTTTGCCTATCTGGTGCAGTATCTTCCGTGGGTACTGGTGCCAAGATGTACGTTTTCTTACCACTATTTTCCAAGCGTTCCCTTTGTTGCGCTTATGCTTGGGTATACCATGTACTGTTTTATTGGAGAAAATAAAAATAAGCGCTGGCTGGCCTTCGCATACTGTGCCGCGGCCATCGCCCTGTTTCTCCTGTTTTATCCGGTACTTTCGGGACAACCGGTCAGTGCGGACTATGTCAATGACGGTTTGAAGTGGCTGAAGGACTGGGTATTGATATACTAAGGACAGGAGTAGAACGAAAGGAATTTAAGAATGAGCGATGTACGAAGACTGATCCGGGATATTGACCGGGGAAAGAATCTGCAGAAAAATCTGCCAGCATACCGGAATTTGCTGGCAGACACATATCTTGATTATGCGGCGGTTGAATTGGTTTTTTCCAGCTATCTGCTGGTGGATTCCCTGCCAGAATATCACGGCCTTTCACCGGAAGAGAGAGCGCTTTATGAGGAAGTGATCTCCCAGCTGCGGAGGCTGACCGGGATATCCAGGGAAGAAATATCAAAGGTGTTGGAGGAAATTCAGAAGGTTCGTGACCAGATCACGAAGACGATGGAACAGTATACATTTTATACGGATCGGCTGATCTGCTATGAGTATGTGCTGGATCGTATGAAATTGCGCTTTACTGAGGATAAAGAGATCGAAGGACGCCTGGAAGATATTCAGGAAGAAGAATTTATAAAACAGCTTATGGCTTTTGTCGCTGCCCATGAAGATCAGAGTATCGTCAGGGACAGGCTGCAGTCTCTGATGGGAATTCTTCCGGTTCATATGACGAAAAATAAGCTGCTGGAAAAGATAGAGCAGACGGTAACTCTCTATAAGGGAAGCGATGCAGCTTCCCTGGAGGGGTTTGCGTATATGATCCGCTCCGCAGCGATGCTTCATCCCCTGGAGGAGAGTACAGATGATGAGATCGCTTCATTTTTGACGGAGCTGGAGAGTACGGACTTCAAGGAACTGGATGCCGATACCTATAAGAAGCTTTGTGACAAATTGGAGCAGGTCAGTGAACGAATCTGTGAGATTACGGATTTTTATTATTCTCTCCAGAAGGTGGTCAATGGATGTTATGCTTTTGGCCTGGTGAAGCTGCATAATGACAAAAATACAGAGACACAAAAGCTCAGTCACCGGATCCTCTCTGCTGTGGTAAAAGGAGAATTGGAGGAAGAGGAACTGGAGAAACTGGAGGGCAGAATCGAAGAATGTGTGGAAAAATCCAGTTATCTGGAAGCGGTGCTCTTTGAGGTGAAGAGTTCATGTAAGGAGATCCTTCGGGAACTGGATCTGGAACAGGAATTTGAAGATTATACCCGAATCGCAAATCTGTTATCGGACAGCCTGTTTGTGGATCTGGATGAGAGAAATCAAGAAAAAATCGTGGATGAACAAAAGGCAGCTCAGGTCGCAGCAGAGTTAACGGAAGAGCTTTCCTGTAAGCTGGCGGAATGTAAGAGACCGGTGAAAAAGGCAGTCATGGCAGCAGTTTTGGAGAAACTTCCCGCTGGTTTTCCAGGAACCAAAGAGGTGGAGGAATATATCCGCACGAATTTATTTGGGTGTCAGGATGTTTCGGAAAAAGCGGCGGCAATTCTGGAGCTGGAGCAGATGATGAGTGAGGCAGAGTATTGGCAGAGACCAGATAGTTTGTGACAGTGATGGAGGAAGATATGATATATTGGTACGACGATCTATATATGGATCAGCCTGTCAGAGAAAAAGAAGAAAAGTGCAGAAAAACCATCGAGAAAAGAAGCTTCTGGCAGAAGCTGCCTTGGAAAAAGAGCTATTATATCATAATGCTTGCCAATAACAGGGAAAATTTATTTGAAATCATGAACACAAGTGAGATGTTTTTTCGGTATTATGGGTATACTGACATATATATCATAGGCATCTCCAGGCATTACGAGGGAGCCGTAGAGATGTTTCGCCGGATTATGACAGAAGGTTACAGAAAGGATGTTGGATTCGATCCCAGGCAGTTATTCCGGCGGGAGTGTTTTCAGCCAGGTAAGACAGTCCGGAGGTGAATGGATTGGCAATTATACTTGCGATATTGAAGTTTTTGGGGATTCTGCTGTTGGTGGTGCTTTCTCTGGTATTGTTTGTCAGTGCGTCCCTGCTCTTTGTTCCAGTTCGTTATGTGGTGGAGTTCCGGGAGGGGAAACCGGTCCGGTTAGGTTTCCGGGTTTCCTGGTTCCTGAGGGCGATCCAGATTCGTAAATCCGTTTCGGCAGATAAGGTCTATGTTCATTTGTTTGGTATGGATGTCCAGAGCCTGAAGAAACTGTTTCAGCGGGAAAAGAAGCAAAAGAAGGAACATAAAGAACGTCACGGCAGCAAAAGCCGTGTGGAGCTGGTGAATGACCTTAATAACGAGGCAAAAAAACAGGAGAAGTCTTACAGGAAAGAACAAAAAGGTTATAAGGCAAAAACTTCCAAAAGGAATAAAAAGTCCTTTTCATTTAATAAGATATCTAGTATAATTACATTTATCCGGAGTTATGAACATAGATCCGGCTTAAACAAGATAAAAAAAGAGTTTATTGCACTATTTCGCTATCTGATGCCAGATAAGATCCATGGAAGGATTTCCTTTGGAACAGGCGATCCCTGTACCACAGGCTGGATCCTGGGAGCGGTGAGCATGTTCCGGGTGGCTTACACCGACGGGCTGACGATCCTGCCTCATTTTGAAGAAAAAATTTTTGTGGCAGAAGGATATGTGAAAGGGAAGGTTCACCCTGTTTATTTTCTCAGGTTATTCATGAGGGGATATATGGATGATGACATAAAGCGATGTATTCGTCACGTTTTAAAAATGATTTAAAGCTGATTAGAAAGTGAGGTTATTATTATGGGAGAAAATAGTTTTAACAATACGGTGGAATCTTTGTTTAAAGGGATGGATAATTTTATCACCACAAAAACGGTGATTGGTGATGCGGTGCGCTTTGAGGATGGAACCATTGTGCTTCCTCTGGTAGATGTCAGTTTTGGAGTGGCTGCCGGAGCTTTTACTGATGATACTGCGAAGAAAAATAATGGTGGAGGTGGTATGGGTGGAAAGATCCAGCCAAGTGCCGTGCTTGTCATCAAAGATGGAAACTCCAAACTTGTGAATGTAAAAAATCAGGATGGTATCACTAAGCTGTTGGATATGGTTCCAGAATTTATGGAAAAATTTAAAAAGAAAGATGAGGCAGAGGGAGACAAAGAAGAGAAGTAGAGGGACACTGTGAACACATTTTCAAAAAACATTACAAAATATTTATTTTTTTCTTGCATTATGCTGCAAATTTTGGTAAAATAGTCGTGTTGTGTGTGAATAAACAAAGTCTATGAGTTAAGTTGAAGATAGAAGGAGGTGCTTTTCATGGCAAGATGTGCAGTTTGTGATAAGAGCGTACATTTCGGTAATGCAGTGAGCCATTCTCACAGAAGAAGCAATAAAATGTGGAAATCGAATCTCAAATCAGTAAGAGTAAAGGTAAATGGCGGAACAAAAAAAATGTATGTTTGTACTTCCTGCCTTCGCTCAGGCAAAGTAGAGCGTGCGTAGTCTGCGATACTGTAACGACAGAACATAATGACAGGTCCTTTATCCGGGAAGATAATTTCTGGAGCAGGGATCTGTTTTTTAATATACAACTTATCAATAAAAAGAAAATATACATATATTGTCATACTCCTGGTTGTTTCTGACCAATGGTCATGCTATAATAGAAAATATGTAAGGAAAATAATGGATATCAAACGGTACTTTTTTCCTTACACATTCTAGATGCGGTGGGAAACATATGCCGTAAGCCGATGAAGGCAGATGCGGCAGCTGGAAAGGATCCGATTTGGAACGGATTCTTCAAATAATAAAATATATTTTTTAAGGAGAGTATGTTATGATTATTCAGCACAATATGGCCGCTCTTAATACGATGACACAGCTTGGCGTTACGAATGATAAGTTAAAAAAGGCAGCAGAAAGGCTTTCTTCTGGTTACAGGGTCAACCGGGCGGCAGACGACGCAGCAGCGATGGCTATTTCTGAGAAAAAACGGGCGCAGATACGAGGACTTGCTCGTGCAGCGCAAAATGCACAGGACGGGATTAGCTTTGTACAGACCGGGGATGGAGCGATGAGCCAGATTGGGGCTATGCTTCACCGGATGCGGGAGCTCACAGTCCAGGCACTGAATGACGGGGTGTACGAACCAGCTGACCGGGCGGCGCTGCAGATGGAATTTGACCAGCTGCAGGGTGAGATTGACCGGGTGAACGACCAGACAGAATTTAATAAAAAACCTGTATTTGAGCACTATACGGATAATTATTCTCTGCTCGAGGGGAACCGGGTATGGAGCCAGGATCAGATCCATACCATCGATAGCAGTAATTCTTCTCTCACTGTGAAATATATTGCAGTGGGACCAGATGGGGCAGAAGTAGAGAAGGAAAAAACACTTACGATTCCTGAGGGAACATATACCACCCAGGAACTTATGGATGAGATGGATGATGTGGTGACAGCGCTGGGAGATGAGGCGGACGGACTATATGTGGAATATAGTGACGATCACAAGTGCAACATGGTACTTCAAAATGGAAAAGAAGTCAAGGATGTTTCAGGTGGGCTTTCCTATCTGTTTTATGACTGTTATGGCGGCAATAAATCAGGGGCACTCATCGGGACTACGGTGTTTTTTCCTGGCGACCCGCTGGTTGTGAAGGACGGCGAAAACGATGAGCTGCATTTTCGTATCGAATATTTTGACGGTACGATGAAGGAGATCGACATAGATGTTGCCGAGGATGGTTACAGCCGGAACGACATGATAAAGTATCTGAATGAATATCGGTTTCCAGATGGCAAAACATTAATTGATTATGGAGTCAAGGCAAGTGAATATGGAGATGCATCGATTCAGATCGGTGGTGATACAGGACTTATCACCGGACTGAAAGGAAATATGTTTGCCATCGATGACAAACATTTTGACTCGGTGTTTTATGATAATACGAAATACGGGGCGGCAAAAGAAGTGCCAGCGGTATTTACTGGTGGCAACGTTTTGAATGCCTCGGATGTGAATTTTAGCAGGTTTGACATTGACAGTACAAATAACACTCTGCGGCTGCGGGTGGACGGAGGCGCATACGAGACGATCCAGTTGGATGCCGGAAGCTACAACATCACGGAGATGGTCACACAGCTCCAGAATAAACTGGATGCAAAAAACCTGGGCATCAAGGTAACCCAGCATACGGTCACCGGGGTGACAACGCCAAACGGCAACAAAAATTATCGGTTTTCGGGTTTGACACTGACAACAAACACGATCGGAAAGGAAAGCAGTATTGAGTTTGATGTGCCGGGCAGCAGCGCATACGATACGTTGTTTGTCCAGCGCAGATATACGGATCCTGGTAAGGCTTCGACTGTAGTTGACGGGGAATGGTATACGTCGAACAGTGCTCCGTATCTTATGGGAGGGAAGATATTTGACAGTACCGTTGATTTTCCGCTGACGATCGATGGTTCTAATAAATCCTTTTATCTGGAAGTGACAGAAGAGGGGGAACCTCCTAAAAAGCAGTTGATCACATTGACGGAAAAGACATATTCTTCACTGGATAATATTATAAAGGAGATCAACGACCGCATCAGCGACCAGACAAATTATGCAGGGAAGATTCAGGCAGTCAGGAGTAGTAACAGGATCGAACTGACAACAAAATCGGGCAATGACACGGTGACAAAGATCAACGTATCGGGAGGGGTTACCAGCGGATACGATGTTTTGTTTGTAGGAGAAACGGTTTCATATCCGAGAGGTACAAGCATTACCCTGCTGCCGATCAAGCCGGACACTTCCGGCAACATTACCTTTACGTCTCTGAACAATAAGCTGAACGTGAATATCGGGGGCGAGTATCGTACGGTGACGATAGCGCCGGGGACCTATACCCCGGAAAAAGTGATAGAGCTTCTGAATGAAAGCGCGCTAAAGGGAAAACCGGTGACTTCATATAATAATTATTCTTCTTCCACCAACAGCGGAAAGACGGTCTATAAGACCAACAGCGCTACAACAGAGAGTGGGAAAGAGAGTCCCTGCACCAATTCAGGAGCGGCAGGAACAGGCGGAAAAGTTGACGGTTCCACTCAGGTCAAGGATGGTACATCGGGGTGGCATCAGCTGGGTGGAACTCTGGGTTCCTATACGAAAATCGATAATTCAAACAATCAGTTTTCCATCAATATCAATGGAAAGAAATATACAGTAACACTAAAAAACAGCACAGGTTCCGGTTATACGGCCAGTGGGCTGGCGAAAGAGATAGAGGACAGGCTGAAAGAGGTTACATCGGAGGCAAATCAGGTAAAAGTTTCCGTAAACAGTGGTCATTTAAGGTTTACCACCGTTGCTGTGGGAGAGGGGAAAACGGTGACAACAACAGGGTGTGACTCATCCTTTCTTGCCAGTGTCAATACAAATAAAACAAAAGGGTATACCACTACTTCTTCCATTTATTCCGATACCTATCCCTTTACCCTTAATTCTTCGAACAATCAGTTTACGATCCGGATAGATGGAAAGGCGGAGACCGTCTCGCTGGATACAACTAAAACCTATAGCAGTCTGGGCGATATTCAGAAGGAACTGAATGATAAGTTATCTGCCAAAGGGGTTACGGTCAGCACGCATGGAAGTGGGCTGCGATTTGAGAGAGATACGCCGGGGACGGGGAGCGTCAGTCTGGATATAGACAACAGTGGTACGGCGGGCAGTATCATATTCAAATCACCGGCCACGGCGACGATGTACCAGTCGTCAGTTACGATACCAAAGGCTGCCAGCGCTACCACACCGGGAACGGCTAAGTTTACAGTAACTATGGGAGGAAATACTTATACGGCAACACTGACCAACACAGATACCTCCAATGAAAAGACTTTTACGGCTGACCAGCTTCAGGCGGAATTGAATAAGGCAATTTGGAAACAGAACGACACAGGAACCGCTAAAACACCTGCCGACTTTGGTTTTTCCGTTTCGACATCCGGAGGCCGAATCAAGTTTGCTACGACCACAAGGGGAAGCGGTCAGAGTATCAGCGCCAGTGCAAAATCGGGTCCGATCCATGGTACCACACCGACAGTGAAGGCCAGTCTGACGAAAAACCCGGATGGGACGATTAGTATCGGCTTAAATTCCACTTCCGAATTTGCCGCTATACCATATAATAAAATTGCTGTTCTACAGGCTGAGGGAGATGATCCGGAGCGCTCGGATCCCTATTATACTACAAGGAAATACACTACCAAAAAATGTAATCTCACAACCAAAAGGCCCACGGTTATGCCGGGCTCTGTTACGATTACCGATGCGAATAAGACGCTGCGTTTTTCCTACAGATATCACTATGGCAGTACAAAGGATATAGAGATCAACCTGGACAAAGGAACATTTTCCCGTGCTGAACTGCAGAAGATGCTCCAGGAAAAACTGGATGCCAGTCTGGAAAATGATCCGGTTCATAAGGGAGAGGGACTGAAAGTGGAAGTTGGTGACCAGATTATCCTCGAGTCAAAAAAATATGGGAAATACGAGATCAATGGTATTAATGGTGGATTTTATGAAAATGTCATGATGGGAACAGCCCTTCGCAAAGAAGATGATAAGGCAGCGTATATAGAAGGTAAGCTGGTGGTGGATGACGTATATATCGTGGGACGTAAGGACATCAGAAATAAAAATACTACGATTCAAAAGGGAGACAATGACGAGCTGAACGTAGATCTTACCGTCAACGGTAAAGTAACGACACTGAACATGGTTCTGGATCCGGGAACTTATAATTCCGATTCTCTCGTAAAACAAATTCAGGAGAAATTATCCGAACAATTGAAGGCAAATGGGCTTCCAGATAATATGATTCTGGCCGGAGTCGGTGTGTATGATAGTGGAGCAGAGGGGGCAGATGACAAAAATGCACTGTTTTTCTATCTGAATAAGCAGCTGGAGCTGACGCCGGGGGATTACGCCATCGATGGCCTGAGTGGAAAGGCATTGTTCAGTATCTTTTATAAGACAGATGGAGACCCCATTCCTGCCTATGTGACAGGGACCAAGGACATTTCCGGCGGTGTGGAGGTGAAAGATGGGGAAAATGAATTTTCCATTGATGTGGATGGGAAGACGTATACATATAAGATTCCAGAAGGAAGCTACGATACTGCCGAAGAGCTTGTTGATGCCTTGAATAAGGTGATTACCGATGCAGCAGATGATTCCTGTCTGAAAGTCTCGCTGTCGGGCAATATGCTGAAATTTGCTTACAGCAAATTAGGGGTGCATACCATTGAGAACATTCAGGGACCGGCGAAAACAGCATTGTTTTATCAGACCAGAGGACGCTATGATCAGGCAGTTGACGAATGGCTTCAGATCGGCGCAAATGCCAGACAAGGAATAGAACTGAAAAGATATAGTATGAGTACTATGAGTCTGGGTGTTAATTCCCTTACCATCAGCAAACATAAATATGCCGAAAAAGCGCTGGACAGGATCGATGAGGCATTGAATTATCTGAGTTCTGTGCGGAGCAGATATGGGGCAATGGAGAACCGCCTCGGGTATGCGGTCAAGGTTGACGATATTGCCGCTGAAAATACGCAGAATTCAGAATCCATAGACCGGGATACCGATATGGCATCGGAAATGGTACAATATTCAAAATCAAAACTTTTACAGCAGGCGGGAGTGAGTATTCTGAGCCAGACAAATCGTAATACCCAGTCTGTACTCTCCCTGCTAAAATGATTCTAGTGATCTGACTCCCTGATGATCTTTGAGTACCGCCAGCTCTATGGGGGCGAAAGCTGGCAACCATGTATAAAAAAGTTTTACAATGAGAAAGATGTTCTTAACAGGATGTAAACAGGTTATATCCAATGACCAGACATAGTATGATGATGATGATGGCGAGGAAACCATTCGTAATAAAAAGCATGATCGTCATACCGATTCCGAGCCAGAACAGGATAAATCCAAGAAGACGTTTCATACACTGACTCCTTTCTGGTTGTTAGAAAATAAAATTACTCATATTCTATTTTATGCGTGGTGTAAAAAATAGTTACACAGAAGCATAGCTCAATGGCGTCATTGAGCTATGCTGGTGCTTGAAGTTCTGCAGGTAAAAATCTTTGTTCCAAAGGTTTGATTTTTCCGAGGTTTTGGTGTAAACTAGTAATAATGTATTTTGAAATTTGATTGGAGGGTTCATATGAGAGGGCAGTTAAATAATGAAATGGGAAAGATCGTAGTGGATGAAGATGTTCTGGCGAAATACGCTGGTTCTGCTGCTGTAGAATGCTTTGGCGTTGTGGGGATGGCATCCGTCAGCATGAAAGATGGCATCGTCCAGCTTTTAAAAAGAGATAATATAAGACACGGGGTAAATGTAAAAATACAGGAAAACAAGTTGTATATCGGGATGCATATTATTGTTGCCTATGGTGTAAGTATCATGACCGTGGCACAGAACCTGGTAGATAATGTAAAATATAAAGTGGAGGAATTTACCGGGATGGAAGTTGGGAAAATAATTGTGTGTGTAGAGGGCGTAAGAGTGGTCAACTAGAACAACTAAAATTTGGTGGCTGCAGTTAGCAGTAGCTGGCCAATTAGACAAGTGAAAATGTCAGTTACTTAATATATGTTGTACTAACACGGGAGTGTCTTGTATCATTGACGATTTGGAGGACAAAAAATTGACAGTAAAAACGATGGATGCGCTGCTGGTGAAGAAGTGTTTTCTGGCGGGAGCGGCAGCGATTCAGGCTAAAAAGGAATATATAAATGACTTAAACGTATTTCCGGTACCGGACGGCGATACAGGAACCAATATGACGATGACGATCATGTCGGCAGCCAACGAAGTTCTGGCCATCGAGGATCCAGATATGGAGACGATATGCAGAGCGATCTCCAGTGGTTCCCTGCGCGGTGCCAGAGGAAATTCGGGAGTGATACTTTCCCAGCTTCTCCGCGGACTTACAAAAGTGATCCGAAATGAAAAAGAAATCAATGTAAAAATTCTTGCCCAATCCTTTCAAAAGGCAGTGGATTCGGCGTATAAGGCGGTTATGAAGCCAAAAGAGGGGACAATCCTCACGGTGGCTAAGGGAGGAGCAGAACATGCTTGTAAAATTGCAAAGAATTGTGATGATATCGTAGAATTTGCGCGTCAGGTCATTGAGCAGATGCGGGTGGTTTTGGCCAGTACCCCTGACATGCTGCCAGTGCTCAAAGAGGCAGGAGTGGTAGACTCTGGCGGTGAAGGTCTTGTGACAATTCTGGAGGGTGTTTATGATGCGCTTACCGGAAAAGAGATCCATTATGAAGCAGAAGGTGGGACTCCTGCCATTAAAAACACGTCAAACGGTGCAAATGTGGATGGAATCAGCACGGGAGATATCAAATTCGGTTATTGTACGGAATTTATTATTTTGTTAAAGAAAGAATTTTCATCCCAGGATGAAAAGAGTCTGAAAGGGTATCTGGAGAGCATCGGAGATTCCATCGTATGTGTGGCGGATGAGGAGCTGGTGAAGATCCACGTTCATACAAACGATCCGGGACTTGCGATCCAGAAGGGACTTACCTATGGCGAACTGTCCCGCATGAAGATTGATAACATGCGGGAGGAGCATAATGAGCGTCTGATCCAGTCTGGCAGTGCGGCAGGGACGACACCAGAGGCAGCACCGAAGGCATGGGAGAAAAACGAGGCGGAAACTCCCTGGAAGAAGGTGGGATTTATCAGTGTCTCCGTCGGTGAGGGATTGGGAAATATTTTCCGGGAGCTTGGGGCAGATTATGTGATCGAGGGCGGACAGACGATGAATCCGAGTACCGAAGATCTACTGGACGCCATATCCCAGGTCCGGGCAGAGACGATATACATTTTCCCTAATAACTCCAATATCGTTCTCGCAGCGAATCAGGCCAAGGATTTGACGGAGGATAAACATATCGTGGTGATCCCGACGAAGAACATTCCCCAGGGAATAACAGCCATGATTAATTATATCGATGGAAACTCTGCGGAAGAAAATGAGGCAGCCATGACGGAGGCGGTGCAGCAGATCAGATCGGGGCAGGTAACCTACGCGGTACGTGATACTTCCATCGACGGAAAAGAGATCAAACAGGGGGATATCATGGGCCTGAGTGATAAGACCATCGAGGTGGTGGGCAGCGATGTAAAGGAGACGACACTCCGTTTGATCGATGCCCTTAAGAATGAGGAGACGGAGCTTATCACACTGTACTATGGCGCGGAGAGTTCCGAAGAGGAAGCCCAGGAGATTGCCGCGGCAGTTTGTGAGAAATATGAGGAGATCGAAGTGGAAGTAGAGTATGGCGGACAGCCGATTTATTATTACTTTATTTCTGTTGAATGAGAGGATCAGAGGAGAGGCGTGCGCCGGGAGACCAGAGAGGTCAAAGCATACCTCTCTTTAGTAATGTTGAGGTGAAAGAAATTCCTGACAGACAGAGTGCGGAAGTTGGGTGGAAGAGAGGATGAGACAGTGGACAAACTGGTTTTGATCGATGGAAACAGCATTGTGAACCGTGCCTTTTATGGGGTGCCGGAACTGACTAATAAGGACGGGCTCCATACCAATGCGATTTATGGCTTTTTAAATATTCTTTTAAAAATGATGGAGGAGGAAGCGCCGACGCATCTGATGGTGGCATTTGATAAAAAGGCACCGACTTTTCGTCATGAGATGTATGCGGATTATAAGGGAACGAGAAAGCCTATGGCAGAAGAGCTGAGAGAGCAGATACCGGTTCTCAAAGAGGTTCTTGCGGCGATGGGAATTCCCATGAAGGAACAGGAAGGAATCGAGGCGGATGATATTCTGGGAACCATGGCGCGGGCAGGGGAAGCCCAGGGGTTTGAGGTGTCTGTGGTATCTGGGGACCGGGATATGCTGCAGCTTGCCACGGACCGGATCAAGATCCGTATTCCGAAGACAAAGGGCGGCAAAACAACGGTGGAGGACTATCACAGCGCCCAGGTCATTGAAGAGTATGGAGTGACGCCGTCTCAGATCATTGATCTGAAGGGACTTATGGGAGATGCCTCCGACAATATACCGGGAGTACCAGGAGTGGGACAGAAGACGGCGGTAAAAATACTTACGATGTTTGGTACAGTAGAAAAGGCCATTGAACATGTGGAGGAGATTACGCCAAACCGCGCCAGACAGGCGGTAAAAAACAATATAGATCTTGCCCGGCTGAGCAAAAAACTGGCGACGATCAAGACGGACTGCCGGCTTGGCATCAAACCGGCAGACTGCAGGATCACAAATATTTTTACACAGGAGGCTTATCAGCAGATTCAAAGACTGGAGTTCAAATCCATGATGAGCCGTTTTCAGGGCGATACCGGCGGCGACCTGTCCATCGAGAAGAATTTCCGTGAAGTGGAAAAGAAAGAAGATTTTATCAAAGTGATCGATGGCTGTCAGAAGGCAGACGGTATCTCGGTAAAGATCATTTTTAAAAACAAAGAGGATATGACATCTGGTGAGGATGGTCAGATGTCTTTATTTATGGAAGAAGAAAAAAGGCTGGCAGCCGTGGTGCTCTGCGCCTCTGAGGAGGATGTTGTGTTCTGCCATGGAGGAGAGTGGATCACGGAAGAACTGGTACGGGAACAGTTGGGGCGCCTGGTGTCACAGGGAGTACTTTTGATCGCCAGTGATCTGAAACGTCAGCTGGATTATCTGCCGGAGATCGGTGCAGACCAGGCATTTGATACGGCACTGGCAGCCTATATTGCAGATCCGGTACAAAAGGGATTTGCGGAGGAAGATATCGCCACAGAGTATGCAGGGATAATGATGTCCCCTTATAGCCAGCATTTTGGAAAAATGAGCGAGTACCGCTCCTATCAGGGATCCAGGAATGAATTTGTGAAGTATGGCTGTTACTGTGCTCTGGTGAATCTCAAAGCCTGCAAATCCCTGCACCGGAAGTTAAAGAGGATGAAATCTTATGATCTGTTCTCGCAGATCGAGATGCCCCTGGTATTTACTCTCTATCATATGGAACAGGAGGGGATCCAGGTGCGCCGGGAGGCACTCCGGGAATACGGAGACAAACTCGGGGAGCGCATAGAGGTATTGCAGCAGGAGATTTACGATCTGGCAGGGGAGGAGTTTAATATCAATTCCCCGAAACAGCTGGGTGTCATTCTATTTGAGAAGCTGCGGATGCCCTATGGGAAAAAGACAAAGACCGGTTATTCCACCTCGGCAGAGGTGTTGGAAAAACTCCGTTTTGAGAGCCCCATCGTGGAGATGATTCTGGAATACCGCCAGCTCACCAAGCTCAAATCTACCTATGCCGATGGGCTGTCTGCCTTTATTGAGCTGGATGGAAGGATACGCTCTACCTTTAACCAGACCATTACGGCGACAGGAAGGCTCAGCAGTACCGAACCCAATCTGCAGAATATTCCGATCCGGATGGAGCTTGGCAGACAGATCCGCAAGGTATTTGTGCCAAAGGAAGGCTGTGTATTTTTGGATGCCGACTACTCTCAGATCGAGCTCCGGGTACTGGCGCATATGTCCGGTGACGAGAGACTCATCGAGGCATACCGGGAAAATGCGGATGTTCACCGGACTACGGCGGCCCTTGTTTTTCATGTCCCCTATGAAGAGGTGACGGAACTCCAGAGAAGAAATGCCAAGGCGGTGAACTTTGGCATCGTGTACGGCATCAGCGGCTTTGGGCTTTCCAGAGACCTGAATATCACGAAGAAGCAGGCAGAGCAGTACATTGAAGATTATTTTCATACTTATCCCAAGGTAAAGGAGTATATGGATTCCCTGGTGGATATGGGAAAGAGCAAGGGGTATGTCACTTCAATGTTTGGGCGCCGGCGTCCGATCCCAGAGCTTGTATCCAAAAATTTTATGCAGAGACAGTTCGGGGAGCGCATCGCCATGAATTCGCCAATTCAGGGGACAGCGGCAGATATTATTAAGATTGCCATGATCCATGTAGACCAGAAACTTCGGGAACGGAATCTGGAATCCCGTCTGATCCTGCAGATACACGATGAACTCCTGATCGAGACAAAGGAGTCGGAAATAGATGAGGTGACGAAGATTCTGGAGCATGAGATGGTGGCAGCGGCAGACCTCCGTGTGCCGCTGATCGCAGAAGTAAAGAGAGGAAATTCCTGGTATGAGGCAAAATAACAGTAAAGTCATCGGTGTTGCCGGAGGTGTGGGAAGCGGTAAATCCACGGTATTGGATATCCTCAGCCGAAAGCACGATGCGGTGATCTGCATGGCGGATGAGTTGGGACATGAGGTTATGAGACCGGGGACAGCAGGCTTTGACAGAATACGGGAGGCCTTTGGGGAAATGATACTCTCGCCTGAGGGGGAGATCGACAGAGAGCATTTGGCACGCCAGGTGTACCGTGATCCGGACCAGCTGAGACGTCTCAATGGTATCGTTCATCCTCTGGTGCTCTCGGAGATCCGAAAGAGGATCTCCGGGAGGGACCGAAGCAGATTGTTTATTCTGGAGACCGCACTTTTGTTTGAAACCGGCTGTGACCAGCTGTGCGATGAGGTGTGGGGGGTGGTCACGGAGGATGACATCCGTATTCAGAGGCTGATGGAATCCCGTGGCTATACGAGAGAGAAAGCAGAGAGCATTATGAGGAACCAGCACAGCAATGCTGCCTTACGGACTTTATGTAAAAGGGTGCTGGTCAATGACGGGGAACTGAGGGATCTGGAGGTGCAGATCGGTGCGGCAGTGGAAAATCTGCTGGAAAATTCAAAATGTATATGATAAAATAAGCATTAGCGTTAGTTAAGTGTTAATTCAGAGACGGGGGATACATATGAGTAAGGATGGTTATGTATTTGGACTTGATATAGGAACGAGAAGCATAGTCGGTACCGTGGGTTACCGGGTGGGGACGGATCGTTTTGTTGTTGTGGCTCAGGTTGCTGTGGAGCACACGACAAGAGCAGTGATTGATGGACAGATTCACGATATTCCGACGGTGGCGCGGACCATCGCCCAGGTAAAGGCGAAGCTGGAAGAAAAGATTGGGGGAACACTCCGGCAGGCCAGCATTGCGGCGGCAGGACGTGTGTTGAAAACAAAAAATGTATATGTAGAATATGAGATGCCTTCTGAGACGAAAGTGAGCCAGGAACACATTCATTCCCTGGACAGTCTTGCAGTGGAGAAAGCCTATGAGGAAATCCGTACCGAAACCGATCACAAGGACAAGCATTTTTACTGTGTCGGCTATTCACCGGTAAAATATTATCTCAACGGGTACCCAATGGAGATGATCGAAGAACACATGGCGTCCTCCATCGGTGTGGAGATGATCGCCACTTTTCTTCCGGACGAAGTGGTGGAAGGACTCTATTCTGCCGTGGAAGCTGCCGGGCTGCAGGTGGCAAGCCTGACGCTGGAACCCATTGCGGCGATCAATATAGCCATTCCCGAGCGTTTCCGCCTGCTGAATATCGCGCTGGTGGATGTGGGAGCGGGGACTTCGGATATTTCCATCGTAAAGGATGGAAGTATCATTGCCTTTGGCATGATACCGCTGGCGGGAGATGAAATTACAGAAGCGATTGCCCGCAAATTCCTTGTGGATTTTGAGATGGCCGAAAAGATAAAGAAAGCAGCTGCCAGAAAAAAGATTATATCCTTTAAAAATATTATGGGAGAAGCGTATAAAGTTGGATATGAAGAGCTTCGGGAGACTGCGGAGGAAGCGATTCATCTTATTGTAGAAAAAGTCTCTGAAAAAATTATTGAACTCAATGGCGGAAATTCTGTAAGCGCGGTCTTTGTCGTGGGTGGCGGCGGTAAGATGCCAGGATTCACAGAGAGAATGTCAGAATGCCTTTCCCTGCCGGAAAACCGCGTCAGCATACGAGGGGCAGAGGTTCTCCAGCAGGTGGATTTTTCTGCAGCTGGTGTAAAAAAAGATTCTACTCTTGTGACACCCATTGGGATCTGTCTGGAATATTATGAACAGAAGGGTAGTTTTATTCACGTAAGGGTAAACGATGAGCGCATCAAGCTATATGATAATGGCAAGGCGACGATACTGGATGCCTGCATCCATGCCGGGTTTGCCCAGAGCAGCCTGTTCCCGACCAGAGGAGACAGTCTCACATACTTTGTGAACGGGGAAGAACGGGTGACCAAGGGGCGTCTTGGTGAGGCGGCGGAGGTCATGCTCAACGGAAAAGAAACAAGTCTCAATGAGATCGTACATGAAAATGATGTCATACAGATCAAAGCGGCCACCCGCGGAGAGGCTGCTTCTCTCACTCTGGGACGGATTCCCGAATACCGGAAAGAATTGCAGTATACGGTGTTTGGAAAAATTGTGCTCTGCCCGGTGATGGCAGAGGTAAATCAGAAAAGCCAGAAAGGGTCTTATGTGATCCAGGAAGGAGACCGGGTGAAGATCCTGGATACCTATTCGGTGCAAGAGCTTCTGGAGTTCATGGGACGGCCTGTGGAGGATAAAGTGCTTGTGGGCGGGAAAGAGCAGGACAGGAGCGCCAGACTGGAAGATGGAGCCGTACTGGAGAAGATTCTTCCTGAACCCATAAAAGAAGAGAAGAAAAGACCGGCACAGCCGATAAAGAATGTAATGTCAGATCTGACGGTTCCGGATATTCCTCTGGGACCGGATCCTCTGCTGGCACCAGCCCGCCCTCTGCCGGCATGGGCGGCAGATCTGCCCATCAGCAATCCGGCTGTGAGGCCCCAGCAGAGTATGGCAGTACCGCCTGTGTCTTCCTCTCCGGGTTCCGCGATGGGGCAGACAGGATATTCAGCAGGCGGGGGCGGCCGGCGTATCCGGGTTAAGATCAATGGAAAAGAGACAACATTGCTGGAAAAACGAAATCACACCTTTGTGGATATTTTCGACGTATATCCCTTTGATCTTACGAAGCCCGGCGGGAAGCGGCTGATATCCCGTCTGAATAGCAGGGATATCAGTGACTTTACGACAGCAGTCCACGAGGATGACAGTATTGATCTATATTGGGAAAAATAAGAAGGATGGAAAGTGAAAAATGAAACTTTACAGCATTGCCAGTGGGAGTAGTGGAAACAGTATATTTATCGGATCCGAGAAAAATTCCGGCGGGATTCTCGTGGATACGGGGATCAGCAAAAAGCGCATTGAGGAAGGGCTTGCGGTGGAGCATGTTACCATGGATCATATACAGGGGATTTTTATCACCCACGAACATTCTGATCATATCTGTGGTCTGGGACCGGTGCTTCGTAAATATGCCATTCCGGTATATGCCACAGAGGGTACTATCGATTCCATCCTGAGAAATGGGAAATGCGGGAAGGTGGATGCGGATCTCTTTCAACCTGTGAGTCCCGATGTCCCGGTGAATATTGGCGGTATGGAGGTCATGCCATTTTCGATCTCCCATGACGCGGCGGATCCGGTGTGTTATACGATCCGTGAAGGGGATGTGAAGGTGGCTGTGGCCACGGATATGGGCGAGTACACCGACTATACCCTGTCTCATCTGGAGGATTGTGAGGGAATGCTTCTGGAGGCAAACCATGATATCAATATGTTACAGGCGGGGAGTTATCCCTATCAGCTGAAACTGCGTATTCTCGGCAAGGAGGGACATCTTTCAAACGATGCCTGCGGGCGTTTGCTCCGAAGGCTGGTGCATTACCGGTTAAAACATATTTTGCTGGGTCATCTCAGCCAGGAAAACAATTATCCTGAACTCGCCTATGAGACGGTCCGCTATGAACTGGCGCAAGAGGAACTGTCAGCAGGAGATGAGCTGTTCCTCGGGGTGGCAGGGCGGCTGGCACCGACACCACCGGTATTTGTAAATTAAAAAAAGGGAACGAAGTTCACCAAATAGAAATGAGGGTAAAGATGAAAAAGACTATTATAACAGTAGTAGGAAAAGACAGCGTGGGAATCATTGCAAAGGTATGTACGTATCTTTCAGAAAATGGAATCAATATTCTGGATATTTCCCAGACCATCGTAGATGGATTTTTTAATATGATGATGGTGGTAAATACAGATCTTTCCACTAAAAAGTTCGTGGAGCTTTCGGAAGAATTAGAAGAGCTGGGAAAAGGCATTCATTGTATCATAAAAGTCCAGCGAGAGGATATCTTTGACAAGATGCATAGAATATAGTGGAGGAAAGGGAAATATTGTGATAAATATAAATGAAGTAATTGAGACGAATAACATGATCGAGAAAGAAAACCTGGATGTGCGGACTATTACGATGGGAATCAGCCTGTTGGACTGCATTGACAGTGATCTGCAACGCTTATGTAAAAATATTTATAATAAAATAACGTCCATGGCGGAGAAACTGGTAGCAGTGGGTGAGGAAATCAGCATGGAGTATGGCATTCCCATTGTAAACAAGAGGATATCCATTACACCGGTGGCCCTGATCGGCGGATCTGCCTGTCAGACGCCAGAGGATTTTGTGGAGATCGCCAGGACTCTGGACCGGGCAGCGAAGCAGGTAGGCGTGAATTTTATCGGCGGCTATACGGCGCTGGTGTCAAAGAAAATGACCACCGCAGACAAGAACCTGATCTGTTCCATTCCCCAGGCCCTTGCCTGCACCGAGCGGGTGTGCAGCTCTGTCAATGTAGGTTCCACCAAGACGGGGCTGGATATGGATGCCATCCGTCTGATGGGGAAAATGGTGAAAGAAACTGCGGTACTGACCGGTGACAACGACTCCCTGGGCTGTGCCAAACTGGTGGTGTTCTGCAATGCACCAGACGACAATCCTTTTATGGCAGGAGCCTTCCATGGAGTAACAGAGGGAGACGCTATTATCAATGTGGGCGTCAGTGGCCCTGGGGTTGTAAAGACGGCATTGGAAAAAGTAAAGGATAAGGATTTTGAAAAGGTCTGCGAGACCATTAAAAAAACCGCATTTAAAATAACGAGAGTGGGACAGCTGGTGGCCTATGAGGCCTCCAGACGTCTCGGTATTCCCTTTGGGATCATCGATCTGTCTCTGGCGCCCACTCCGGCTGTGGGTGACAGCATCGCAGAGATATTTGAGGCACTGGGGCTGGAACGGGCAGGCGCTCCTGGAACCACAGCGGCGCTTGCCATGCTCAACGACCAGGTAAAGAAGGGCGGTGTAATGGCGTCCTCTTATGTGGGCGGTCTCAGCGGTGCCTTTATCCCTGTCAGTGAAGATCAAGGGATGATCGATGCGGTGACGGAGGGCGCCTTGACATTGGAGAAATTAGAGGCTATGACCTGTGTATGTTCGGTGGGGCTGGATATGATCGCTATTCCCGGAGATACGAAAGAGACGACCATCGCCGGCATCATCGCGGATGAGATGGCTATCGGCATGGTGAACCAGAAGACAACAGCGGTAAGGATCATCCCTGTCCAAGGAAAAACCGTAGGAGATCAGGCAGAGTTCGGTGGTCTTCTTGGCTACGCGCCGATCATGCCGGTGAATCCCTTTGGCTGTGATGATTTTGTAAACCGCAGGGGACGGATTCCCGCACCAATTCACAGCTTTAAAAATTAGCGCGAAGATTTTGAGCCATGCACGAAGAAACAATTTATGAATATGATTCCTGACAGTACCGTTAGGTACTCTTTTGCTACAGAGCCTGTCAGAAGCTTGCTTTATGACAGGCTCTGCAGCAAAAAAGAGTTCTGTGAAGCAGAACTGTCAGGATATATTTAGTAGAATATAAGACATATATTGTTTGAAATAAGTATATGGCGAATATCCGTGTAGCAGTTGTCGGTTTCATATCCCACAACTGCGGTGACAGCAAAGGGAGGATCGTATATGGATAAGTTTGAGATTATTGGTAAGAAGCTGGAGCACAAGGGTAAGATTGTAGATTTTTATTCTATGGATGTGAAGGTTCCCAATGGCAATATTGCAGAATGGGATCTGATTGAGCACAAGGGCGCAGCGGCGGTGGTGCCGGTAGATGAAGAGGGAAAAATACTTATGGTACGGCAGTACCGGGGCGCTATAGATGATATGATGCTTGAGATTCCTGCCGGGGGAAGAGACAGCGTGGAAGAGGATTTTAAGATCTGCGCCGCCAGGGAGCTGGAGGAAGAAACCGGGTATCGTTCTGAGGACATCCGCCATCTGATCAATGTCAATACAGCGGCGGCATATACCAGCGAATTGATCGCTGTATACTATGCGGAGAACCTCATTCCTTCCAGACAGAGACTAGATGAAAATGAGTTTGTCAATATTGAGCGGCATTCCATAGAAGAGATCGAGAAAATGATCTATTCGGGAGAGATCACCGACGCCAAGACCATTGCCGGGGTGCTTGCCTATAAGAATCTTAAGAAATGAAAACTGCAGTTTGTACCCTCTAAACGAAATATCATCCATTTGGAAAGGACTTAGACAGAGCGTTTAGGTCCTTTTTCAGTGCGGATTATCGGAGTAAACCATAATAAGGTACCGTTCGATACCTTATATCTCTCGTTTGTGACATGGAAAAATATATAAGCTGTTTTTTGCCGATATATAACTTATAATGATTTCAGGCAGGTGATATAGATGCTTTCAGTAGCAGTATGTGATGATGAAATGCTGGATTGCTGTAATATGGCAAAAAATATTAAAGAGATTTTAGAGGAGACAGGCATTCCTTTTATTGTGCGTCAGTTTTCCAGTGGAAGGGATCTGTTAAATGCCATAGAGAATTTTGACATCGTTTTTCTGGATATTATGATGTGTGGGATAAATGGTATGAGAACGGCACAGCTTTTAAGGGATAAGTCATTTGACAAAATACTTGTTTTTATATCGGCAAGCAGGGATTATGTTTTCCAAGCGTATGATGTAGAAGCTTTTCAATATCTGGTAAAACCTGTTGACCATCTTAAATTGGAAAGAGTTTTGCAAAGAGCGGTAAAAAAACTGGAAAACGATTCCCAGGAATTTATGATGATCCATCAGGATAGAAGGAAAAAAAAGCTGTATTTAAGAGATATCTATTATTTTGAAATAAAAGGAAGAGTTGTTTCTGTTCATGGCGTGGAAGGCTGCTTTGACTATTATGAGCAGATGGGAACTCTTGAGGATGAGCTGAAGGGAAAAGGTTTTTTTCGATGCCATAAAAGCTTTCTCGTAAATCTAAAATATGTGGACAGTTATAACAGACAGGAAATACTTCTGGATACCGGGGAAAAAATAGCAATAGCAAAAAGAAGATATGAAGCATTCTGCCAGGAGATCATGGAATATATGAAAAGAAGCGGAGGCAGTATATGAGCTGGGGATTTATGGTATTCCTGTTCTGCTATATAGGATATATAGTATCATTGTACAGATTTAGCGAAAGATATCTGAATCATGTTAAGATAGATAAAAAAGCATTTATTATTCTCTTGTTAGTTTTGGAAGCAGGTATAGGCATTTTAAATGAAAGTATCGGCATTTCGTATATTTTACTGGTAATGATAAACCACATACTATATTTGGGGTTGTTTTATCTCATTTTTTTAGATAACCCAGCGAAGAAAATTTTTACAGCGATGCTGCTGATTGCTGTCAGGACATTGGTGTTGAATTTTGGGTGTTCCTTTTTTTCTTGTATCGTTCTGGTTTATACAAATTGGACTACGGGTGGACAAGTAACGTATATTGAACCGGGACTGGAAAATATAATTGGCGCTGCGGCTTATTGTATAGTTATTCTGGTATTGAACATTTTAAGAAATGGGATTGGTTCCGTATTTGAACATAAAATAAATAACTGGTACTTTTTAATGTCTGTTTTCATCGCAGGTATTGTTGCCGTTGTAGATCTTGTGAACTGGGGAGCAAGCAATGGAATTATGGTAGTATCAAATGCCAATGGAGCGGAATATTGGGATGTTTATTATAATCAGATCTTCAGTCATATCTCAATTTGTCTTTTGACAGTGCTGGCAGTGTGTATTGCCGGAGGTTTCGTATTTTTCATGAATAAGATTTACATGGAACAGCGGAAGAAGGAACAGTACGATTCACAGATTGAGTTTTATAAAATGCTGAATGAGCAGTATCTGCAGATGGAAGGGTTACGGCATGACATGAAAAATCATGTGCTTGCATTGTATGGATTATGGGAAAAGAAGGAATTAGATAAGGCAGAAAAATATCTGAAAAAGATGATGGAGAATGGAAATATCGGCGGCAGCGATGAGGTGACAGGAAATCGGGCTGTAGATGCATTATTGTTCAGCAAAAAGAAAAAAGCAGAGGAGCTTTCTATTCGATGGGTGGCAGATATGCAGATCCCTAAGAATTGTACCGTTGATGAATTTGATCTATGTGTACTTTTGGGAAATCTTTTAGACAATGCGATAAAGGCCTGCACGGAAATAACAGATGTGGAATACCGTTTTGTGGATATGCAGTTTCAGCAGATTAAAAAATGCCTGCTTCTGGTAATAAAAAACGGAACCGTTCTGAAAAATGTAAAGGAGATAAAGCAGGGGATGGGCATCTTTAATATTAATGAAACTGTCAGAAAGTATGATGGCACGGTCAGTATGAAGGTTGTGAACCATGTATTTGAAGTATCTGTTCTTATTCCCATGATAATGACGGATATATCATGAAACAGACCGTTTAATACGGAAATCTAAACTGGAATATTGAGTCTGACGAAAAAGAAAATGAAGGATTGATGGCAGACGAGAAATCTCCTTCTCAGATTTCTCGTGGCCTTTCGCATACGTTTCGGAAAGGAGATTAATATCATGCATACAAAAACAATGGAAGGATTAGTAGGAGCAAGTACAAACGTGAATCTGTTAAATACGCCTATGCGGGTTTTTAAGGAGGCAAGGCGCAGAGGTGATACAGCCACCATGGAGCGTGCCATGGAGTATGCTGGCGATTTCTCAGAAAGGGCAGAGAAATATCAGGTAAAAGCCAATGAGGGCATGAAGGAAGAAGCGGAGGAAGCAAGAGAAAAAGAGAAGTTAGAGCGTGAGAAAGCAATCGAAAAACGCAGGGAGGAAAAGGAAAAACTGGAAGATACAGTGGCAGAAAGCAAGGATACAAAAGCAGATACCGTGGAAGGAAGCGAGGATACGGCAAAACCAGTTACAGTCAAGGAACCTGTTATTTATACTAAGACAGGGGGAGTGAGCCAGGGGGAGCAGAGCAGTAATATTTCGGTTTCTGTGTAAAGCGTGGGGAAATATTGAACAATAGTCAATAGAGTTGACACATTATATGAAAGATTTAATTGTTATCGTTCCTCTATTTCTCCAGCCCGTTTGAAAGCGAATTTTGCAACAATAACAGCAATAACTTCATTGATGATAGCAGATGCAACAATTGTTCCTGATACAATCGACGCAAGGGATGCATCAATAACAGTTAAAGTTGAAACAGCGATACCTGTAAATACCAAAGACACGCCGGAGTGAGGCAATAATGTAAATCCAAGATATTTTGTGACAGAGGGTTCCGCTTTTGTTATTTTACCGCCCAAATACGCCCCACCGATTTTTCCTGCCGCCCTTGAAAGAATGTAAATTGCTGTAAATAAACCTGCCCCTGCTATCAGACGGTAATCCAACGGCATGCCAAGGTTTACTATGACAATGACGAAAGAGAGATTCAAAAGAGGATCATACAGTTTCAGTACATTGGCAAGTTCCTGTTCCGGGATCTTATTTGCAACGGTTGCACTAAATGCCATGCCAATCAGCAGATAATTCAGGCTGAAAGAATGGAAAATGTACTTATCTGTCAATAGGCCGCATAATGCCGAAATGCAGAGGAATGTCAACAGCAGTATCAGCCTTTTGGTATTATGAATTGACCGCTTCATCAAAAATGCAGCACAAATCCCTGCCAATATTCCTATAGCAAATGGAAGCAGAATCATTCCCACTATTATAAAAGGGGAAGTGGAAGAGCTTCCGTTCATGCCATTTACAAAAGATATTACGGTAAAGAAAACAATAACCCCAATGATATCGTCAATCGCAGCAAGCGGAATCAATGTTTTGGTAACCGGCCCGTCTGCATGATACTCATTTACAATAGACAATGCAGGCGCCGGAGCTGTGGCAAGCGCAATGCCGCCAAATATAACTGCCAGATAAACAGGGAGATCTGAAATAAAAAATACGATGGCAAAAACAATATATACAAAAAGAAATGTACCAATGGACTGCACAAAAGTAATCACGATAATCTGTCTGCCAGATTTTGCGATTTTTTTAAAGATTATCTCGCGGCCTATCATGACGCCTGCAAAGCACTCAAAAAATTTTATAAAGATTTTATACCACAGGGAATTTATGGTGTCTAAGGTCATGATTCCGGCAAGGTAAGGGCCAAAAACGATACCGGCAATCAACCAGCCAAGAATAGCAGGCAGTTTTATTTTGGATGCCAGTTTTCCGCAGGCAAAAGCAGTACATATAATTGCAAAAATATGAAGCAGTTCAATCACCATAGTAAATCCACCAGCCTTTCTATCACAGCTTCCAATACTGAGCAGTCGCTGCAAAGCTTTTCAAATGAACCATCAACAATAACCCGAAACACTTTTTTGTCTGTCTCGGATTGTTCTCCATAAAAAGATGCAGCGATGATCTCCCAAAGGGAATCAGCTTTTTCTGTTGTATATGCGTAAATCCTTTGATTTAGTGTATATTTATTAAAAATATCACTGTGTGTCATTCTTTTTGAATCAAAGTAAAGCTGAAGCAATTCTTTATAGGACGACTTAGTATTTTTTTCAATAAATTTCTTCGCCTGTTCTGTGGCGTCCGAATAGTAGGATTCATATAAAGCTACCGCAAGCGCTTCTTTGTCGGGAAAATATTTATAAACTGTTTTCTTGGAAATCTTTAATTTATTGGCTAATAAATCGACTGAAAATTTTAACCCTTCATTTCTAAGACCTTCGATAGAAGCCTGAATTATTTTGTCTTTCATAATGGAAACAAAATCCCCTTTTTTTGTTTCCATTATATTCTCCCTATTGGAGTTTGTCAACAAGGAAAAGTAAAGTTTCTATTAACTATTATACTGTAAGGAGGAATACGTGATGTTAACCATTAGATATTTAGAGTCATCGGACAAAACATTCTGGTATCGTCTGGACCAGCATTTACCGGAAAAGGAGTTTGATCATAAAGTACAGATGAAACAAGGATATATTTTATTGTTAAATGATAAGCCTATCGGTTTATTAAGGTACAATCTGTTCTGGGACAATACTCCTTTTTGTACCATGGTTTTTGTGGACTGGGAATATCAGGGAAAGGGCTATGGCAGACAGCTCATCGAGTACTGGGAACATGATATGAAAGCACAAGGATATAAAATGCTGTTAACATCTACACAGGTAGATGAAGAAGCACAACATGTCTATCGAAAATTAGGATATAAGGATTGTGGAGGATTTGTGATCGATATTCCTGAATTTGCACAGCCGATGGAGATGTTTTTTATTAAATCCATCTAAATCTATATACTTTATCTTATTGAATGAATTATTTTGATCCGCAACAATTGTTCATAACTGCACCCTTCCTCTCATATAGATAGAAGAGAGATGGCAGGCATTGGAAGTGGAACTATGCCTGTCTGTGGGGGAGGACAGGATATGAGTTTTAAAGAATTTATAAAAAACCGGAAGAAAAAAGCAGTTTTGTTTTTTTTGGCCGGTTTTTTTTCCGGTGGAATATTATATTATATGTGTCAGAAGCCAGCGGGAGAGGCACTGGCACACATGGAGGAAAATATGCTTCTCTGGGCGATGGAGGAGCAGGACTTTCTTCAGGCTCTTTTGTTTGTATTATGGGAACGGGGCAAGGTGTTTTCTGTCCTCTGGCTGGCAGGGTATACGAAGATATATAAGTTCTATATCCGTGCCTTTATTATGTTTACCGGGCTGCAGTCTGGTTTTCTGCTTACCTTTTTTGTAATGATGCGGGGGACAAAGGGCATTTTATTCTGGCTGATTACCGGAGTCCCCCATCTGTTTTTTTTGATCCCTCTCTATATCTATTCCTTTTACCGGATCCTGGAACGCAGAAGGGAGAAACAGATGCCCGCGGTCATTGTGATTCTCCTGGTGTTTGTCCTCAGCTGCGTGCTGGAGGCACGAATCAACGTTCCTCTGGTCCAATGGATGTATCGCTCTTGATCCTTTTAAGCTTAGTAGTTTCATCTGATGTTTTGTTCACATTTTGGTAACATAAAGATAGTACAATAAATGATACCGTCAGGCTGGCCCGACAATGGGCAAAACGAACTTATTGGTTAAGGAGGTAAGATTTTGATAGAGGTAAAAAATCTGGTGAAGCGTTATGGAGACCGCGATGTGGTGGATCATTTGAGCTTTACCGTGGAGAAGGGACAGATTGTTGGGTTTCTGGGACCGAATGGTGCCGGCAAATCAACGACCATGAATATAATCACCGGCTACATATCCCCGACGGAGGGAGAAGTAACGGTAAACGGTTATGATATTTATGATGAGCCGGAGAAGGTGAAGGCGAGTATCGGCTATCTGCCGGAGCAGCCACCCCTCTATCCGGATATGAAGGTAGGGGAATATCTGAATTTTGTGTCCAATCTAAAGGGCGTGAAAAGCAGTGATAAGGAAAAAACGGTGCGAAAGGTCATGCGGGCGACGAAGATACAGGATGTGTCGGAACGACTGATCAAGCATTTGTCCAAGGGATATAAACAGAGAGTGGGACTCGCCGGAGCAATGATCGGGGATCCGGAAATCCTAATTCTGGACGAGCCCACGGTGGGACTGGATCCTAAGCAGATTCTGGAGATCCGAAATCTGATCCGGGAACTCAGCAAAGAGCACACCATCCTGCTTAGCTCCCATATTATGCAGGAGGTAAGCGCAGTCTGCAATCAGATCATGATCATCAATCAGGGAAAAATGATCCTTTCTGACGTGCCGGAAAACATTCCGGGGCACATCGCACAGACCAATGACCTTACGTTTAAGGCGAAGGGAAATAAAGATCTGATCAAGAGTGTCATAGAAAAAATAGAGCATATTACCTACTCCAAAGTGCTGGGCACCGGAGAAGCAGAGGTGTATCAGATCGAACTCTCCAGCCCTGCGGAGTTTGATCCCAGGGAAGAGATCTTTTATGCCTTTGCCGAGGCAAAGTGCCCGATTCTGGAGATGAATCTGAAAGTTCCTACCCTGGAAGAAGTATTCCTGCGTCTGACGGGAGAGGGAACACGCCAGTACGGTGGAAAGATGACAAAGGATGAAAAGAAAAAGATGAAAGCCAAACGAAATCAACCAAAGACAGAAGCTGTGTCAGGAGAAGAGGAGGAGGTTCAAGATGCTGGCAATCTATAAAAAAGAATTAAGATCCTATTTTACATCGATGATCGGCTGGATATTTATCGCTTTCTTTTTAGTTCTGGCCGGACTGTATTTTATGGTATATAACCTGATTAACGGATACACAGATTTTTCTGTTATCTTTCAGGGAATGCAGATGTTCTTTATACTTCTGTTGGTGCCAGTGCTTACCATGCGCATCATCGCAGAAGAGAACCGACAGAAGACCGATCAGTTATTGTATACCTCACCGGTCTCGGTGACGAAGATTATTTTTGGTAAATATCTCGCACTGGTGACTCTGCTGGCTATTGCTATGCTGATCCTGTGTGTGTATCCTCTGATTCTATCGGGACTGGTAAAGGGAGCCGCCACGGGGACAGAGAGTGTGGATTTTGCCATCGCTTATGGGAGTGCGTTAGGATTTTTCCTGTTGGGTTCTGCCTATATCGCCATCGGTATGTTTATCTCTTCCCTGACAGAGAGCCAGGTGATCGCAGCAGTGGCCTCTGGTGTCATTATGATTTTTACGTATCTGATGAGCAGCCTTGCGGTGATGCTTCCCACGGGACATACCTTTGTATTTTGGTTTCTGGCAGCACTGGTGCTGATCCTTGCTTTTGTATTAAACATGTGGATTCACAATGGATGGCTTTCGGCACTGATCGGAATTGTGGCCGAGGCGGTGCTGGCGACCACATTTATACTGAATACAGAGGCATTTGATAATCTTCTTGGAAATACGCTGAGTTCGATCTCCATTGTGGACCGTTACAGTAATTTTGCACTGGGAATATTTGATGTCAGTGCATTGATCTATTATATCAGTGTCAGTTTTCTGTTCGTATTTATTACGATACAGCGGATCAAGAAAAAAAGGTGGAATTAGTGTATGGAGGATAAGATGAAAGATGTAAAAAAGAGCTTTAAAGACCGCAAGTTCAAAATGGGCGGCTATCAGACCCTTGTTATGGTGATCGTCATCGTGCTTGTGGTGGTGTTAAATCTTATAGTCAATAAGATGAATATTTCAGTGGACCTCAGCAGTGACAAAAAATATACACTGACGGAGGATACGAAAAAACTGGCACAGGGGATTAAAGATAAAGTAAAGCTGTATTATATGTGCCAGGAGGGCAACCAGCAGAGTGTGATTGAGAAGGTTCTTGAGCAGTACAATGGACTGGGAAATATTGAGGTGGTAGACAAGGATCCCGTGGTTTATCCCAATTTTTCCAAACAGTTCACGGATGAGGAAATTCAGGACAATGATGTGATTGTGGTTAATGAGACCAAAGATAAAAAGCGATTGGTGTCAGCGACAAAGATGTTGGTGCAGGATATGGATTATATGTCAGGCGGGTATACAAATACACTGGATGCGGAGGGACAGATTACTGCTGCACTGCAGATCGTGACCAGTGATACAACCAATAAGCTTTATTATACCTCCGGTCACGGCGAGGGAGAGATCGGGAGCAGTTTCCAGGAGATTCTGGATAAATCCAATATTGAAGCGGAAGAACTTGCCACAGCTTCGGCAAAAAGTATTCCGGAGGACTGCCGGATCTTGATGATCAACGGCCCGGTATATGATTTTACCGAGGAGGAATATAATCTCCTTTCCGAATACTTAAAAAATGGTGGAAAGGCGATGATTTATATCAATGCGCTGCCAGAAAAGGAAATGACAAATTTTTATAAGCTTCTGGCGGACTATGGAGTCAATGTGGCAGATGGATTTGTGCTGGATGCGGAAGGGGCGATATCGGAAAAGAATCCGACGGCCTTTGTGGGAAATACAAAAGAGCATGAGATCACGGAGGAACTTACAGAAAGTTCGCCGGTGGTTGTTCAGGGAACGAAGGGATTGACGGTTCAGAGCGATGTGAGAAGCACCTTGACAGTGGATCCCCTTCTGACTACGACAGATTCCGCTTTTTCCAAGACCAATGCCAATACTACGACGCTGGAAAAGGAAGACAAGGACATCAATGGGCCCTTTGCCGTGGCAGCAGCCATTACGGACATGTATGCAGAAAATACCCAGGGGCAGGGAAAGGCGACGAAGATCGTGTTGTTTGCCTCATCCAATTTTAATGCGGATGCCTATATATCCAGTAACCAGTTTGGAAACCGTTCGATGGTGCTTCAGTCTGCCACCTGGCTCACGGGAGGTGAGACTACTACATTGGCGATTCCGACAAGAAGCTTGAATATGGAGACGGTAATGATCCAGAATGGAGACATCGTATTCTTTACAGTGGCTCTGGTGGTGGTCCTTCCCCTTGTTCTGCTGGCAGCTGGTTTTGTGATCTGGTTCAAAAGGAGGAAGAACTGATGTCAAAAGGAAAGAAGCAGGCGTTCACACTGGCAGGGCTCTGTGTTTTGATGGCAGCAGCCATCGTCCTGTATTTTCTAGTACCTCAGGGAGAGGATGAGAAAACTGGGGAACAGGAGAGCACCTCTGAGACCGTGCGGGTTTTTCAGGTGGAGAAGGACAATATCACAGCGATCTCCGTCTCCAGAGAAGGAGAGGAACCCATTTCTCTGCACAAAGAGGAGGCGGGATGGAAACTGGAGAATCTCCCAGAGGCTCCTGTGGACCAGGAAGCGGTGGAGAGCATGTTCCAGGCTTTGAGTCCGGTGACTGCCACAAAAGAACTGGCGGGAGATGGAGGCAGCAAACAAGAGTATGGTTTGGAAAAACCACAAATGACAGTAAAGATAACCACATCCGATGGTAAGTCCTATGAGATCTATTTTGGCGATATGGTTCCTGTCGGCGGTGGTAATTATGGAATGACAGCTGACAGCGATAAGATCTATACCTTTGCAGATACGCTGTATTCTTCCCTTGATGTGGAAAAAAATTCTCTGATCTCCAAAGAAGAGATCGCGGAGATCAACGCCGATTATCTGACGAAGATTTCCATAAAGAATAAAAGTAAAATTACCTTTTTGGCAGAAATTGTATCGGATGATAAGAAGGTGGATGCCTATACGAACTGGGTGATCACAAAACCTTATAAAAAACCCCTGGCAGGTTCCTCAACCAATGACTGGTCGACACTGCAGAGCTTCTATACGACGGTATCTTTTGATGCATTGGTGGAGTATCAGTGCAGGGACAAGAAAAAATATGGTCTGGATCAGCCGGCGGCGGAGATCCAGGTGGGATATTTTGATCTGAAGGATGGTTATGAGATTCCGGAGGAAAAAGAGGATTCCCAATCGGTGTCCACCGTCGGGAAGAGTACCAACAAGGCCAACGTGGTGCCGAAGAAATATCAGGATCCGAAAGGGTACACCCTGTACGTGGGAAAAAAGGATGAAAATGGCGATTATTATGTGAGCTTGAAAGGCTCTGAGCATGTGTATACCCTGTCTGCAGACAAGGCAGAGAGCATGATGGGGGCAGACGCCTATACTTATATGGACCACAGTGTATATTCTACCCTTGCCACAGATATAAAAGGCTATGAGGTGACGATAGGACGTTCTGGTAAAAAGATCACTGTAACTCATGATTCTGAAAAGGGGGAGGACGGCAAGGAGAAGAATATCTGGACGCTGAATGGAAAAACTGTGCCTGCGGACAAAGAAGATACCTTCCTGACGCCATATTCCAAGGCATTTTTGCTGGAGTTCACTTCAGCGGCGAAGGATTCTGTAAAACCGGAAAGTAAGGATCCTGTACTGACTGCGGTATACCATGAGGAGGGGCGGGATGTGACAGTCCGGTACCTGCCTTATGACGGTACGAATTTTTACCGGGTTGACAAGGATGGAATGGATTATTTTCTTGTGGATAAGATGTCTGTGGATGCAGTAATCGAGGCATTTGAATCCCTGTCTGACCTTGACCTGCAGGAGAAAAAGTAATATAATCATACAGAAATCAGTGTCAGCCAGAATGGAGGAGAGTTATGAGGGCTAAGACTTGTTTATACAATACCCTTTCCAAAAAGGTGGAAGAATTTGTGCCGAATGAACCGGGAAAGGTGGCTATGTATACCTGTGGACCGACGGTATATCATTTTGCCCATATAGGCAATCTGAGAAGCTATATTATGGAAGATGTTCTGGAAAAATATCTCCGTTTTGCCGGGTATGATGTAAAACGGGTTATGAATATTACAGATGTGGGACATCTGTCCAGTGACGGGGATACCGGGGAAGATAAGATGCTGGCCGGCGCCAAAAGAGAGCATAAATCCGTTATGGATATCGCCAGATTTTATACCGAAGCATTTTTTCAGGACTGTGAAAAGCTGCGGATCAAACGCCCGGATGTGGTGGAGCCGGCCACGGACTGCATCGGTGAGTTTATTCATATGATTGAAGTTCTTCTGGAAAAGGGCTATGCCTATGTGGCAGGGGAAAATGTATATTTTGACACCTCTAAGCTGGCGGATTACTATGTTCTGTCTTCCCAGAAGGAGGAGGAACTCCAGGTAGGCGTCAGGGAAGATGTGGAGGAGGATACCAATAAGAGAAATAAGACAGATTTTGTTCTCTGGTTTACCAAATCCAAATTTGACAACCAGGAACTCAAATGGGACAGTCCCTGGGGTGTTGGATATCCGGGATGGCATATCGAGTGTTCCAGCATCAGCATCAAACACCTTGGCGAGTATATGGATATCCATTGTGGCGGCGTGGATAACATTTTTCCACACCACACAAATGAGATTGCCCAAAGTGAGGCCTATCTCGGACATAAATGGTGCAATTACTGGTTCCATGTCAATCATCTCAATACCAGGAGCGGTAAGATGAGCAAATCCAAGGGCGAATTTCTCACGGTATCCCTTCTGGAAGAAAAGGGGTATGATCCGATGGTTTACCGGATGTTCTGTCTCCAGTCCCACTACCGCAAACCTCTGGAATTTTCCTATGAGGGGCTGGACAATGTGGCGGCTGCCTATGAGAAGCTGATGAAGCGGGTGGCGGCAGTGTCAGAGGAAGGCGTGCCAGAGGATAAAAAAGTAGAAGCATACCGCATAAAGTTTGCTGAGGCTATGGGAAATGACCTGAATACCTCTATGGGACTTACGGTGTTGTATGATGTCCTCAAGGAAGATATGCCGGGAGCAGCTAAACGGAAGATCATCACTGAGATGGACAGCGTATTGTCTCTGGGGCTTGAACGGGCATGGGAGAGAGAAGAGACTGAGGTGGATGAAGAACTGTCTGCATATGTGGAACAGAAGATCGCAGAGCGCGCAGCAGCAAAGAAGGAGAAAAATTTTGCCAGGGCGGATGAGATCCGGGATGAGCTGAAAGGAAAAGGAATTCTTATAAAGGATACGAGAGAAGGCGTTGTGTGGACCAGAGAATAAATCAGCTCGATGGTGCAATTATGCCGGAAGCAGAAAAACAAGGATTGACGGAAGTCAGTTCTTGTTTTTTGTTATTTCTTTTGTGCAATTTGAATAGATATGCTTGAAAAGAGGGGATTATTTTTGTATAATGAAACAAAATACAGAAAGGAAAGAGGCTTATGAGAATGTTAAACAAACTAGTTAGTGGTGTGCTTTTGGGAGCTCTGACAGTATCCCTTTTTACGCCAGGTACAACCGCTGAAGCGGCGAAAAAAACATCCCTGAAGCAGACCAAAATCACGGTTCTCACGGGAAAGACGAAGAAGATTCAGATCAAGAATAAAAAGAAAAAGAGAAAATATGTCTTTTCCTCCAGCAAAAAGAAGATTGCCTCTGTTACCAAAAATGGGGTGGTTCGTGGGAAAAAGGCTGGAAAAGCTGTGATCACGGTAAAAGAAACATATCAGGTCAAAAAGAAAAAGAAGAAAAAGGTTATTGGAAAGGTGAAGGTGACGGTGAAGAAAAAAACAGTACCAGATAAAAAGACATCGGTTCCAGTGCCGAATCCTACGGCGCTGCCCTCTGTGACTCCAGGCGCTAATCCGCCAGTGGTATCCCATGGGCCGGCACCGGATGTTAAGATAGAGCCGACATTTTATGTGTCAGCGGATGGAGATGATGGCGGTGATGGTTCCAGCTCGCATCCTTTTAAGACGCTGGCTCGTGCCAAAGAGGCGGTGCGCGGTCTGGATAAGTCAAAGGGCGATATCGTGGTGGAGATCGCAGATGGTTTTTATCCAGTGGAGGACACCATCGTATTTGATTCAAAGGATTCCGGAACGGAACAGGGCACTGTGATCTACCGGGCGGCTAAAGGAGCAACCCCTGTATTCAGCGGAGGTAAAAGACTCGAAGGCAAGTGGCAGAAAGCAGAAGATGTGAACTGGCTTCGTGATGGAGTGACCGCATATAAAGTTCCTTTGGAGCGCTCTGAGAAGTTACGTGCCATCTATGTGAATGGAGAGCGTGCCTCGATGACGAGTAAATCGCAGAAACCGGCCCAGGCCCTTGGCAGTTATACGGTAGCCAAGGGGCAGGCAGAATGGGCCTGGGCTCCGAGTACGACAAAGATCTATACCGGCGCTGTATTTTCAGCATCTTTTGGATTGCCGGCAGATACAAGAAATCCACAGAATATTGAGCTGGAGTCCGGTTCTACCTGGGCACAGCAGCTGGTTTGTGCCGAATCTCTTTCCCTGACGGAAGAGGGGGATACCCAGGTGAATCTGCAGATGCCTTATGGCGCGCTGGCACAAAATCTTGGATGGGGAACTGCATACAGCCCAACCAAATCCAATGATGTGACCAATGTATTTGAATGGCTGGAGAAACCCGGTGAGTTTTATTTTGACCAGGCGGGAAGCATGCTCTATTACATACCAAGAGAGGGAGAGGATATCAACAGTGCAGAAGTGATCATTCCTGAGACGGATACGATCATTGATATGTGCGGAGATAAGCCGACTTCCGATTACGTTCAGAATATTACCTTTGATGGACTGGGATTTGCCTATACGGACTGGAATTTATATGAGCTGGAGGGATCCCACGGTTATGCTTCGGTTCAGGGATCCATCGTACTTACCAAATTTGCCAACGTCAACCAGCATGACGACATCTATCGTTCCTATGATGTGCCGCCTGCAGCGATTCATATCAATTCCGCCAAAAACATCCGGTTTTTAAATGGAGAGATCCGTCACACCGGTTATCTTGGCGCCCATTTGGGAAATGACGTATGGGATTGTGAGGTTACTGGAAACTATATTGCCCACACAGGAGGAGCCGGAATCGTCGTGGGGCATCCTCAGCATGTTTATGAAAATGACACCGAGATACACCATGTAAAAGCAAACAATGCAGCGGGACCGGAGAAAGAGAAGTTCCGGGATGGCACGGAGTCTGTTCCGAAAAATATAACGATCACTAACAATTATTTGTACGAGAACTGTTACTTCTTCCCAGGCAACTCTCCGATTACTTCTTTCTTTACCTATAATATGCAGGTTCTTCACAACTTTGTGTATAAATGCTCCTACAGTGGCATGAGCATTGGCTGGGGATGGTGCAACTTTGATGGAGAGACGGGAAGTGACTCACAGCTGCCAGGCGTTCCGACAGATACGTCCAAGAACAATCATGTAAATTACAACCGTGTAGAGGAGATCTGTTCCCTGCTGCAGGATGCAGGAGGAATCTATACCCTGGGAAAACAGGGAAATGACGACTGGACAGAATATTCGGAAATGAGTTTCAACTATATCAATGCGAAACGTAAGAAACAGACTGCAAATGGAAGCAAGATGATCAACGGATTCCATCCGGATGAAGGAAGTGCCTACATTAAATTTGACAGCAATGTGGTGACCAATATCATACGTAATGTCTATGAATTAAATGACTGGCGCAGGAAGCATGATATGATTGTGACCAATGGTTTTTCCAACACAGACCGGTCGGAGACCACAGCACCAAACTGTACTCTGGATCAGTACGTGAATGAGCAGTACATCTGGCCGCTGAAAGGGTATGAAACGGTATTGTATTCTGGTCTGGAAGATGATTATGTCTATATGGTGGGTCAGGATGTGATTCCGGATACGGATTATGAGCTGGCAGCGAATGTGAGACTGGCAGCGGGACAGAAGCTGCCACGCCGAGGACTGCTGAAACAGGAGGATGAGGTCTGGCTGGCAAAAGAGGGAACGTCCTCCTTTGCAGAGAGTGATGTCATGACAAAGGCAGCTGGAAATGAAAAGACTATGGATATTCCAAAGGAGGCGGGAGAATACAAACTCTATATCCGCTATGCAGACGGTTCTGTTTCCGGTGCCTCTACCTTTACGCTCTATGTGGGGGAGGCATCTAATATCGCAAATGTCTCTGAGGGACAGAATGTCAATGTGTCCAAGATTAGGCCGTTGGTGCTGGAACTTTCATCAGAATATTCCTATACGCTCAATGGAAAAGCCATTGAAAATGGGTATGAGATCTCTACTGCGGGAACCTGGACACTGAAGGCGGACAGCGAGACGATCGTGTTTACCACCTCAGTGACAGAAGCGAACCAGATCCTCGATTCTGACATTACCGTTGGCAGCGGAGAGGAATTCCATTTTTCGAGTGTCTTATCTGACGGAACGAAGACGATCTGGCTTGCGCCATCCGGTCTTTCCGCCTTCGATGAAAAGGATCCATCCATGTCAAAGGCGGCGGGAGACAGCAGTAGTATGAAAGCACCGACACAGCCAGGCAGATATATATTAACCATTGTGGATTCTAAAGGCGGGATACTGAGCCAATCGGATGCATTTGTAACAGTAGAATAGGAGGTTTCGTATGAGAAAAAAAGCATTTTTTAAGAAATTAGTGGGGATCACGGCAGCGTTAAGTCTGACTGTTACCCTTCTGCCGCAGAAAGTCTCGGCTGAAAATCCCATCGTACAGAATATATATACGGCGGATCCGGCGCCGATGGCCTATGGAGACACATTATATCTGTATACTTCCCACGATGAGGATGAGCTGGTAGATAATTTTTACACCATGTTTGACTGGAAATGTTATTCTACGAAAGATATGGTAAACTGGACGGACCACGGTACGATCATGTCCAGGGACTCCTTTAAATGGGCTGAGGACCGAGCATGGGCACCTCAGTGTGTGGAACGGGATGGAAAGTTCTATTTATATGTTCCAATCCACAAGAAAAGCGGCGGCATGGTGATCGGTGTAGGAGTCAGTGACAGTCCTGAGGGTCCTTTTGAGGATGCCATCGGAAGACCGCTGGTAGATCAGGGAGACTGGAATAATATCGATCCCACGGTATACATCGATGACGATGGGCAGGCATATCTTTATTTTGGAAACCCAAAGCTGCGTTATGTCAAATTGAATGAGGATATGATTTCTTATGATAAAACGACAGGAATCGTCGATGTTGACATGAATGTCGAGAGTTTTGGGGAAGGGGCTTCGGACCGTACCTGTTCTTATGGAGAGGGACCGTGGTTCTATAAACGTGGCAACCTGTACTATATGGTTTATGCGGCATTTGCTCCCGGTGGAGGATCGGAACATCTCGCCTACTCCACCAGTACATCTCCCACGGGACCATGGAAGTACCAGGGAGTCATCATGCCGTCTCAAGGCGGATGCTTTACAAACCATCCCGGTGTCGTGGACTTTATGGGACACTCTTACCTGTTTTATCATAATCAGGCGCTGCCTGGCGGAGGAAGTTATCACCGCTCGGTTTGTGTAGAAGAATTTACTTACAATGAAGATGGCACCTTCCCGGAAATGAATATGACCAAGGAAGGTCCGGAGCCGATCCGTGAATTAAATCCCTATGATCTGGTGGAGGCAGAGACCTTTTCCTGGGGAACGGATGTGGAGACGGAGAATTGCCCGGAGGGTGGCATCAATGTGTGCAATATCAAGAACGGGAGCAGCTTAAAGGTAAGAAATATAGATTTTGGAGAGAAAGGACCGATTCGCTTCCATGCGTCAGCAGCCAGTGAGGGAGAGAAAGAGGCAGCTATTGAACTTCGTTTGGATTCCGAGGATGGCCCAGTGATTGGAGAAGTAAAGATCGCTGATACAGGAAGTACAGAGCAGTACAAGGTATTTACTACTGATGTAGAAAGAATTACGGGAGTTCATGATCTGTACCTGTGCTTTACTGGTTCTTCGGAGGAGGAGCTGTTTAAGTTTGATTACTGGTATTTTGAGAAAGAGCCGGAACCGGTTGTGACAGAACCTCCAGCAGTTTCCCAGACTCCATCTGTGACACCTCCGCCGGCAGTGACTCAGACTCCGGTGGTAACACCGGAACCAGAATCAAAGACAGGGACCGATACAGATAAGATTAAGGTGGCTAAGGTCAAAGGCTTGTCCGTCAAATCATTAAAGGGCAACAAAGCCAAAGTAAAATGGAGTAAGGTAAAAGGAGCAGCCGGATACGAGATCCGCTACTCGACAGATAAAAAACTGAAGAAAAAGGTGAAGGAGATCACAACCACCAAGACGACATATACCGTGAAAAAATTAAAGAAAGGTAAGACCTGTTTCTTTAAAGTGAGAGCTTTCCAAAAAGGAGCAAAGGGCAAAAAGATCTACGGAAGTTTCAGCTCCGTGAAAAAGTTGAAATAGCAGGGTCTGTCTGAAGGCGGGTATATATCTAATACGAATTAACTGAAAAAAATAAGATTTTTCCTGCCAGTGGCTTATGCTGCTGGCAGTTTTCATTATTCCATTTGTTTACCAGTTTTAATACATAAATATTGTTCCTTAGAAAACAGAAGGGGCTGTCGCTTCACGAATTTTTATTCGTTAAAGCGACAGCCCCTTCTGCGTCAAGACTTAATACATACGCCCTGTCTATTCTTCCTCCAGCTTAAGGTCCTTTCCGATCTTAAGCATTTTAAGCAGTTTGATTTTTTCTTCCATAGTATAGTGTTTTAAAACTCTTGAAATCTCCTGGTTTACAACCGAATCGTCATCTGCTTCGATTAATTCTGGATTTCCAGCATTAAGAAGTGAATCGATGGAGATGTGGCAGAGCTTTGAGTAGTACATCAGCACACGAAGGTTGATCTTTGTCCGGTTATTTTCTATATTGCTGACAAAAGCGATCGTGCTGCCCAGATCCTTCGCAATTTTTTCCTGCGTGATTCCCTGCTCGTTTCTAAGCTGTTTCATACGCTTTCCCACTTTATCAAAGTCAATTTTTTCTATTACATCCATGTTATATGCCTCCTAATCGAATATGTATATATCTTAGTTTATTATATAGATAGGTTGAAATCAAGTAAAATTTGTAGTATTATCAAAGAAATTTAAAAAAAATGGAGTGGCAGTATGAAAAAAATTGTTTGTATCCTGTCCTTTGTGCCGGCGGTGATGTGGATGGTTCTGATCTTTTCCTTTTCCGCTGCGCCGGCAGTGGAATCTTCTGAGACCAGTGACGGGATTTCTTATAAAATAGTGAAGGTGATGGCAGGGCTTCCCTTTTTGGACTGGGAAGAAGAAGAGCTGGAAGAAAAGGCGGAAACTCTGCATGTTCCGATCCGCAAAGCGGCACATTTCAGTGAATACGCATTGTTAGCCGTATTGTGGGTGGTACCTCTTGGCTGTATGACAAAGGCCAATAAGAAGAGAATGGCAGCGGCATTATTGCTCAGCATCATGTATGCTGCCAGCGACGAGATCCATCAATTATTTGTCCCAGGCAGGGATGGAAATGTAAAAGATGTGCTGATCGATTCGACAGGAGCAGGATTCGGTATTCTGGTCTGGCGCTTCCTTTTCCATAATTTTTCTTGCCGCCTGAGGGCAAAAAACAGTATGCGGACTTGACAGTTCAAGTCATTTTGCTATATACTAAAAAAGTTAATAATTTAGAAATATGGGTTTTTATACACTGACCCATTTGGGAGGAACATTTATGAATTATCATATCGCAGTCATCCCGGGCGACGGCATCGGGCCGGAGATCGTGGGAGAGGCAAAGAAGGTATTGAATAAAATTGGTGAGGTTTATGGACATACATTTGAATACGAAGAACTGCTGATGGGGGGCTGTTCCATCGATGCTTATGGGGAACCGCTGACAGAGGAGACCCTGGAGAGAGCAAAGAACAGTGACTCCGTACTTCTGGGGGCCGTCGGCGGCAATGTGGGGCAGAGCAACTGGTACCAGCTGCCACCGGATAAGAGACCGGAAGCAGGGCTTTTAAAGATTCGTAAAGGCCTTGGGCTTTTTTGTAATCTTCGGCCGGCGGTACTATTTGATGAACTGAGCGGAGCCTGTCCGCTGAAAGAGGAACTGACCGAGGGCGGTTTTGATTTTGTCGTCACAAGGGAACTGACAGGGGGACTTTACTTTGGTGAGAGATATACGAAAGAGGTAGACGGTTGTCTACAGGCTACGGATACTCTTACATATAATGAGATTGAGATCCGGCGCATCGCAAAATGGGCCTTTGACATTGCGATGAAAAGGAGTAAGCGGGTCTGCAGTGTAGATAAGGCAAATGTGCTGGATTCCTCCAGACTTTGGAGAAAGGTCGTGAAGGAAGTCAGCGCGGACTATCCAGAAGTAGAATTGACGGATATGCTGGTGGATAACTGTGCCATGCAGCTGGTGAAGGATCCAAAACAGTTTGATGTGATCCTGACAGAGAATATGTTTGGAGATATTTTATCCGATGAGGCCAGTATGGTGACCGGTTCCATCGGAATGCTGTCTTCGGCGAGTCTTGGCGAGGGTACGCTTGGACTATATGAACCGAGTCACGGTTCTGCACCGGATATTGCCGGACAGAATAAGGCAAATCCTATTGCTACCATTTTATCTGCTGCTATGATGCTAAAGTATTCCTTTAATCTGATTGAGGAATCCGACGCCATTGAAAATGCGGTAAAGGCAGTGCTGAAAAAAGGACTGCGGACCATTGATATTATGGATGAGGGCAAAACCTGTCTGGGAACTGTGGAGATGGGGAATGCGATCTGTGAAGAGATTAGGTAGGATGGAAGGATTGGGATCACATTGCCATCTGTGAGGAGATACACTAGGATAGAAGGATCGGGATGGCTTCGCGATCTGTGAAGAGATTAAGTAGGATAGAAGAATTGGCTTTTGAAAGGAGCATTAGATATGAAGAGTGATTCAGTAAAGAAGGGGATGCAGACAGCACCACAGCGTTCCCTGTTCAATGCATTGGGAATGACAAAAGAGGAACTGGAGAAGCCGTTGGTAGGTATCGTCAGCTCCTATAATGAAATTGTGCCAGGGCACATGAATATTGATAAAATTGTAGAGGCAGTAAAACTTGGTGTGGCGATGGCAGGAGGAACGCCCATCGTATTTCCGGCAATCGCGGTCTGTGACGGAATTGCCATGGGGCATGTGGGGATGAAATATTCTCTCGTGACCAGGGATCTGATCGCGGATTCTACCGAGTGTATGGCACTTGCCCATGCTTTTGATGCATTGGTCATGGTGCCAAACTGTGACAAAAACGTACCAGGACTTCTGATGGCGGCGGCCAGAGTGAATGTACCCACCGTATTTGTCAGCGGCGGTCCGATGCTTGCAGGACACGTACAGGGAAAGAAAACAAGCCTTTCCAGTATGTTTGAGGCAGTGGGCGCCCACGCGGCGGGAAAGATGACAGAAGAAGAAGTGGATGATTTTGTGAGCCATGCCTGTCCGACCTGCGGTTCCTGTTCCGGTATGTACACCGCAAACAGTATGAACTGTCTGACGGAGGCCATCGGTATGGGGCTGAAAGGAAACGGAACGATCCCGGCAGTGTATTCGGAGCGCATCAAGCTGGCGAAGCATGCGGGAATGAAAGTAATGGAGCTTTATGAGAAAAATATCCGTCCAAGGGATATTATGACGGAGAAGGCATTTATGAACGCCCTGACCGTGGATATGGCACTGGGATGTTCCACCAATAGTATGCTGCATCTTCCGGCCATCGCTCATGAAGCAGGCGTAGACCTGAATCTGGATGAGGCAAATGCCATCAGCGCCAAGACACCGAATCTGTGTCATCTGGCACCGGCAGGGCATACGTATATAGAAGATTTGAATGAAGCCGGCGGCGTATATGCCGTCATGAACGAATTGAATAAAAAAGGACTTCTCCACACAGATCTTATCACAGCGACAGGAAAGACTGTGGGTGAGAACATCGAGGGATGTATTAATAAAAATCCGGAAGTGATCCGTCCGGTGGAAAATCCTTACAGTGAGACCGGAGGAATTGCCGTCTTAAAGGGAAACCTGGCACCGGATTCTGCCGTCGTCAAACGTTCCGCCGTGGTAGAAGAGATGCTTGTCCACGAGGGACCGGCACGAGTCTTTGACTGCGAAGAGGATGCCATCGATGCCATCAAGAATGGAAAGATCGTGGCAGGGGATGTGGTCGTCATCCGCTATGAGGGACCAAAAGGCGGTCCGGGTATGAGAGAGATGCTCAACCCGACATCTGCCATCGCAGGTATGGGACTTGGATCCTCTGTGGCACTGATCACAGACGGACGCTTTTCTGGAGCCAGCAGGGGCGCTTCCATTGGCCATGTGTCACCGGAGGCGGCAGTGGGCGGTCCGATCGCGCTGGTAGAAGAGGGCGATCAGATCCGGATCGATATTCCTGCCAACATGCTGGAGCTCGCTGTAAGTGATGAGGTACTTGCTGAGAGAAGAAAGAACTGGCAGCCGAGAGAACCAAAGATTACCACCGGTTACCTGGCGCGTTATGCCAACCTGGTCACCTCAGGAAATACAGGAGCGATTCTGAAAAATGAATTGAAATAATTATACTATACTGGAAAGAGGTGCATATTTATGCAGTTAAACGGCTCCCAAATCTTAATAGAATGTTTACTGGAGCAAGGAGTTGACACCATATTCGGGTATCCCGGAGGTGCTATATTAAATGTATATGACGAGTTATATCGTTATCAGGATAAATTGCGCCATGTGCTCACATCCCATGAGCAGGGTGCTTCCCATGCAGCAGACGGTTATGCCAGAGCCACTGGAAAGGTCGGTGTCTGTATGGCGACCAGCGGTCCGGGGGCGACAAACCTTGTAACGGGAATCGCCACCGCCTATATGGATTCGGTTCCGATGGTGGCGATCACTTGTAATGTTACCCTTCCTCTTCTGGGAAAAGATAGTTTTCAGGAGGTGGATATCGCCGGTGTGACGATGCCAGTCACGAAGCACAGTTTTATCGTAAAGGATATCAATGACCTTGCCAGCGTGGTGAGACGTGCCTTTAAGATCGCCCAGAGCGGCAGACCAGGACCGGTTCTTGTAGATATCCCCAAGGATGTGACAGCGGCTGTCACAGAATTTGCACCGCAGACACCAGAGATCATCCAGAGAAAGACAGATACCATCAAAGAGAGCGATATCGAAGCGGTGGTTCAGGCGATCCGCAGCTCGGAAAAGCCGATGATCTTTGTGGGTGGTGGAAATATCTTATCCGGAGACAGCGCAGAGCTGAAAGAGTTTGTTAAAAAAGTAGATGCACCGGTTACGGATACACTGATGGGAAAAGGTGCTTTTGACGGTACAGAAGAGTACTATACAGGAATGCTTGGCATGCACGGAACCAAAACCGCCAATCTCAGTGTGACGGAGTGCGATCTCCTGATCGCATTGGGCGTGCGCTTTTCCGACCGCGTAATTGGAAACGCCAGTAAGTTTGCCTACAATGCCAAAATCGTCCACATCGATATCGATGCGGCGGAGATTAATAAAAACATTCAGGTGGATTATTCCATTGTAGGAGACCTCAAATCCATTCTGGAGATCTTAAATAAAAAACTGGAGAATCAGTATCATAAGCCCTGGGTTGACAAGGTGCTTGCCAGAAAGGCGGCACTGCCTATGCAGTACCGGGATGATGTACTGACAGGACCTTATATCATTGAGCGGATCAACGAGCTGACAGGCGGAGATGCTATTATTTCTACAGATGTAGGACAACATCAGATGTGGGCGGCACAGTATTTTAAATATAAAAATCCGCGCACTTTCCTTACTTCCGGAGGTATGGGAACCATGGGTTATGGACTGGGCGCCTGTATTGGGGCAAAAGTGGGAATGCCAGAAAAGCATGTATTCAACATCGCCGGGGACGGATGTTTCCGTATGAATATGAATGAGCTTGCCACCGCTTCCCGTTATCGTATCCCGATCATCCAGGTGATCTTTGATAACCATGCTCTTGGTATGGTTCGCCAATGGCAGACATTGTTCTATGGAAAACGGTATTCCAATACAATATTAGAGGATAAGGTGGATTACGTAAAGGTATCTGAGGCACTGGGGGCGAAGGCGTACCGCATTACCAAGCGCGAAGAGACAGACGATGTGATCAGGGCGGCGATGGAGTCCGAGGAACCGGTGGTAATCTGTTGTTCACTGGCGCAGGATGATAAGGTGTGGCCGATGGTGGCACCGGGGGCACCAATCGAGGAAGCGTTTAACGAAGAAGATTTGAAAAAGTAAATTTCGCCGGGGGAAACCCTGACTGAATATACCAATGATTTTATAATGATATTTTAAGGAGGTTTTAGCAGTGGCTAGAGTGTACAATTTTTCAGCAGGACCAGCTGTTTTACCGGAAGAGGTGTTAAAGGAAGCAGCAGATGAGATGATGGATTACAAAGGAACCGGAATGTCGGTGATGGAGATGAGCCATCGTTCCAAAGCTTACGATGAGATCATCAAGACCGCAGAGGCAGACCTTCGTGAGCTGATGAATATTCCTGACAATTACAAAGTGTTGTTTCTGCAGGGAGGAGCATCTCAACAGTTTGCGATGATTCCGATGAATCTGATGAAAAACGGTGTGGCTGATTATATCGTTACCGGACAGTGGGCAAAGAAAGCATACCAGGAGGCATGCAAATACGGAAAGGCGAATAAGATCGCTTCTTCTGAGGATGAGACATTTTCCTACATTCCGGACTGCTCCGACCTTCCGATCAGTGAAGATGCAGACTATGTGTACATCTGCGAGAACAATACAATTTATGGAACCAAATTTAAAACGCTTCCCAATACAAAAGGCAAGACACTGGTAGCAGACGTTTCTTCCTGCTTTTTATCCGAGCCTGTGGATGTGGAGAAGTACGGTGTGATTTACGGCGGTGTTCAGAAGAACATCGGTCCGGCGGGAGTTGTGATCGTTATTATCCGTGAGGACCTGATTCCTGAGACCGTGGATGAAAAGGTTCCTACCATGCTTCAGTATAAGACGCATTCTGACGCCCAGAGCCTTTACAATACACCTCCGGCATATGGCATTTATATATGCGGCAAGGTATTCAAATGGATCAAGAAGATGGGCGGCCTTGCTGTGATGAAGGAGAAAAATGAAGAGAAGGCAAAAATTCTTTATGATTTCCTGGATTCCAGTGAGATGTTCAAGGGTACGGTTCGCAAAGAAGACCGTTCACTGATGAATGTGCCTTTTGTGACAGGAAATGAGGAGTTAGATGCTAAATTTGTCAAAGAGGCAAAGGAGGCGGGCTTTGAGAACCTGAAAGGACACCGCACGGTAGGTGGTATGCGCGCAAGCATTTACAACGCAATGCCGAAGGAAGGTGTGGAGAAGCTGGTTGAATTTATGAAGAAGTTTGAAGAGGAGAATAAAGCATGAGTATAAAAGTGAACTGCCTGAATCCGATCGCGGCATGCGGTCTGGATCTTCTGGATGATAAATATGAGATTGTGGAGGATGTAAATGCAGCGGAGGCTGTGCTGGTGAGAAGCGCCTCTATGCACGATATGGAGCTGCCGGATCATTTGACCGCCGTAGCGAGAGCCGGTGCCGGCGTCAATAATATTCCGCTGGAGAAGTGTGCAGAAAAAGGAATTGTTGTGTTTAATACACCGGGAGCTAATGCCAATGGTGTAAAAGAGCTGGTTGTGGCAGCTATGATCCTTGCTTCCCGTGATATTGTCGGTGGTATCGAGTGGGTGAAGGACAATAAAGAGGATGGAGATATCGCCAAGACAGCTGAAAAGGCGAAGAAGGCATTTGCCGGAACTGAGATCTCCGGTAAAAAACTTGGTATTATCGGTCTGGGAGCTATCGGTGTGCTGGTAGCCAATGCGGCGAACCGCCTTGGCATGGAGGTCTATGGATGTGATCCATATCTTTCCGTGGACAATGCGCTGAATATGTCCAGGGACATCACTCTTGTGAAAACCTATGATGAGATCTATAGCGAGTGTGATTTTATTACCGTTCATGTGCCTCTACTGGATTCCACCAAGGGAATGTTTGATAAAGAAGCATTTGATAAGATGAAGGACGGTGTGGTATTCCTGAATTTCTCCAGAGATACCCTGGTCAATGAGCCGGATATGAAGGCGGCATTGGAGAGCGGCAAGGTGAAAAAATATGTGGTGGATTTCCCGAATCCTACAACAGCAGCTCTACCGAACACCATTGTCACACCGCATCTGGGAGCTTCTACACAGGAGTCTGAGGATAACTGTGCCAAAATGGCAGTAAAACAGATTCGGGAGTTTATGGAGAATGGTAATATTGTGAATTCAGTCAATTATCCGACCTGTGATGCCGGGGTTTGTACTACGGAGGGACGTATCGCTGTGGCACATAAAAATGTACACTCCATGCTGTCCAAATTTACCAATGTGTTTGCTAAGGATGGAATTAATATTGAAAACATGGTCAATAAAAGCCGGGGTGATTTCGCTTATACGATCTTCGATATCTGCAGTGAGGCAACAGAGGCGATTGTGAAGGATCTGGAAGCCATTGACGGTGTGATCAAGGTAAGAATCATTAAGTGATCCGTAATCAATGCCGTGCGGTGTCAGCGAAGTCTATAGGACAGATTTTGCGGGACAAAATCTCTTATCGCCCGTGCGGGAATAAATATAAAGGAGAATAAGAATGAAATGTAGGAAGATAATCGCAATGGCACTGACGGCAGTGATGAGCTTATCACTGACTGCCTGTGGCGGAGCGGAAAAAGGAACTTCAGAATCTGGCAGTGGGGATGACGGAAAGACCTATAACGTCGGTATCTGCCAGCTGGTACAGCACGACGCACTGGATGCGGCAACCAAAGGATTTAAGGATGCGCTGACGGAGAAGCTTGGGGATAAGGTTACATTTGATGAACAGAATGCCCAGGGAGACTCACCTACCTGTGCTACCATCATCAATTCTTTTGTTTCCGGAAATGTAGATCTGATTCTTGCCAATGCCACAGCACCTCTGCAGGCTGCTGTTTCTGGTACGGTAGATATTCCGATTCTCGGAACTTCCGTAACCGACTATGCCACAGCGCTTGACATCAAGGAATGGAAGGGAAGTACAGGGATCAATGTATCTGGAACTTCGGATCTTGCGCCTTTGGACGAGCAGGCAGCCATGATCAAGGAATTGTTCCCGGATGCCAAGAAAATAGGATTGTTTTACTGTTCAGCAGAGGCAAACTCATTGTATCAGGTTGAGACGATCAAGACCTATCTTGAGAAAGACGGATATACCTGCACCAACTATTCTTTTGTGGATTCCAACGATATCGCTTCCGTGATCGCCAATGCGGCCAAGAACAGTGAAGTGATCTACATCCCTACCGATAATACGGCGGCAGCCAATACTGAGGTAGTGAAAAACACTTGTGTGCCGGCAGGAGTTCCGGTGGTAGTTGGTGAAGTGGGAATGTGCAAAGGCTGTGGTGTGGCGACACTTTCCATCAGCTATTATGATTTAGGATACACAACAGGAGAGATGGCATATGACATCCTTGTAAATGGCACCGACGTATCATCTATGCCGGTAAAATACGCTCCGAAGGTGACGAAACAGTACAATGAAAGCATTTGTAAGGAATTGAATTTGGAGATTCCGGAGGGCTATGAGAAAATAGAGACCGAGGAAAAAGAATAATTCTTTTTCCTCAGGGATTTGGAGGAAGGCGATTTGGATATTTCAGTATTGCTGAGTGCCATGCCCGGTGCGGCAGCACAGGGATTGATCTGGGGAATCATGGCGATCGGCGTGTATATCACATATAAAATTCTGGATGTAGCAGACCTTACCGTGGATGGGTCACTCTGTACCGGCGGCGCGGTAAGCATTATGATGATGTTGAACGGATACAATGTGTGGGTGAGTATGCTGGCCGCGCTGGCGGCGGGAATGCTGGCCGGACTGGTGACAGGAATTTTACATACGTTTATGGGGATCCCTGCCATTCTTGCCGGAATTCTTACCCAGCTTGCTCTGTATTCTGTCAACTTAAAGATTATGGGAAAAGCAAATCAGGCGATCAGTGTTATGAATTATGATCTGCTGGTATCTCTCCGGCATGTGAAAAATGTGCCCTTGTATCAGAATTCCATCTTTGTGGTGTCGATTTTCTGTATTGTGATCATCGGTATCCTGTATTGGTTTTTTGGCACAGAGCTTGGGTGCTCCCTGAGAGCTACCGGTTGTAATCCGAATATGAGCCGTGCCCAGGGAATCAACACAAACTGGAATGTAGTTCTGGGACTGATGATCTCCAATGGGCTGGTGGCACTGTCGGGAGCACTCTGCTCCCAGTATCAGGGATTTGCAGATATCAACATGGGCCGTGGCGCCATTGTAATCGGACTGGCGGCAGTGATCATTGGAAAAGTAGTATTTGAAAGAATTTTCCGCAATTTTGCCCTGAAACTGCTCAGTGTGGTTTTGGGAGCGGTGATCTACTATGTTGTGCTTCAGGTGGTGATCTGGTTTGGTATGGATACCGACCTGCTGAAGCTGCTCTCCGCTGTGGTAGTGGCACTGTTTCTTGCTCTTCCTTACTGGAAGAAAAAATATCTGGTAAAACCAGTGAAGAGAGGAGTGGCCTGACATGCTGGAAGTAAATGAAATTTATAAAACCTTTAATCCGGGGACAGTAAATGAGAAGCTGGCACTGGACGGTCTCTCCCTGAAACTAAACGAAGGAGATTTCGTGACGGTGATCGGCGGCAACGGCGCCGGAAAATCTACCCTTTTGAATGCCCTTGCCGGGGTGTGGTATGTGGATGAAGGAAATATCGTTATCGATGGCAATGATGTCACCAAAATGCCGGAAAATAAGAGGGCGGCATTCCTTGGACGGGTATTTCAGGATCCGATGATGGGAACGTCAGCTACGATGGGAATCGATGAAAACCTTGCCCTTGCCATGAGACGGGGAAAGAGCAGGGGACTTCGGAGAGGCATTTCCAAGCAGGAGAGGGAGCATTTCAGAGACCTTTTAAAGATTTTAGATCTGGGTCTGGAGAACCGGCTCACTTCCAAGGTAGGACTTCTGTCTGGTGGTCAGAGACAGGCAGTCACTCTTCTTATGGCGACGCTGAAAAAGCCGAGACTTCTTCTGCTGGATGAGCATACGGCAGCTCTTGACCCCAAAACGGCAGCCAAGGTGCTGGAGACGACGAATAATATCATTAAAAAGGATAATCTGACTACGTTAATGATCACACATAATATGCGGGACGCCATTGCCAATGGAAACCGTCTGATCATGATGAACAGTGGAAAGATCATCCTGGATATCTCTGGAGAAGAAAAGAAAAAACTGACGGTGGATGACCTGCTTCACAAGTTTGCCATGGCAAGCGGTGAGGATATGGACAATGACAGAATGCTGTTGTCATAGAAAGAGCACCTCCTTTATAAGGGGGTGTTCTCTTTTTAGTTCAATGGCATCGTTGGGCTAACAAAAGAAAGAGGCGTAAGGAGGAATCCATGAATTATAATCAAAGCGTACCCGCTGGAGAGGGGATCCGGATGGGACTGGATACGACAAAACGGCTGTTGGAGCTTTTAGGAGATCCCCAGGAGAAGCTGCAGTTTATTCACATTGCGGGAACTAACGGGAAGGGATCTACTGCATCCTTTGTCAGTACAGCGCTGGCATATGCCGGTTACAAAGTGGGAAGATATGTGTCGCCGGCGGTTTTTGAGGAGCGGGAAAAGATCCATTGGATGCAGGGAGAAAAAGTCGTGTATATATCGCAGGAAGAGTTTGACGATATCATCTCCAGAGTACAGGCGGCGATCCATAGTATGCAGGAGGGCGGAGAGGTTCTGCCCACGGAATTTGAGACCGAGACGGCGGCCGCATTTCTTGCCTTTGCGAGATGGCATTGTGATGTTGTGGTTCTGGAGACGGGGATGGGAGGCAGACTTGATTCTACGAATGTAGTGGAAAATGTAGCCTGTTCCGTCATCACACCAGTGGCGATGGATCACATGAAGTTTCTTGGGGATACGTTGGAAAAAATAGCGATGGAAAAGGCGGGAATTATAAAAGAGAAGGTTCCGGTGGTGGTGTGCCAGACAGAGAGGGTGGTGAAGCAATGCCTGCATCGCGCATGTATACAGAAAAATACAACTATGACGGAAGTTCGTCTGGAACAGATCTGCATTCGGGAGACGGATTCAGAAGGCTCTCTTTTTGACTATGGTTCCTGGCAGGGGATCCGCATTGCACTGGCAGGGACTTTTCAGGTGAAAAATGCCTGTCTGGCGCTGGAGTGTATCGGACAGCTAAAGGGGAAGTATGACATATCGCCACAGCAGCTGCGGCAGGGATTTGAACACACCTTATGGCAGGGGCGGTTTGAGAAGATCAGCTGTGATCCGGTGGTGGTGGCAGACGGTGCCCACAATCCGGCCGCCATGTATTCTTTTTGCGAATCGGTGTTATCCTATTATAAAAAAAATAAAAAAATTGGTATTATGGGAGTATTTGAAGACAAAGACTATAAAAAGATGGCAGAATTGGCGGAAGGTATTTTTGAAAAAATATAT
>CANBKJ010000002.1 GCA_947369165.1 uncultured Lachnoclostridium sp. | reverse complement strand
TACAAAAATATTACATCCAGGTTTTAAGTATACCAACATTATACCGCCTTGTCAAGAAAAATACCGATTTATCGGCATTCCTCATTCTTCCAGTAAATCAACCTTCTATTTTTCTACAATCGCTTCGATCTCGATCAGTACATCCTTGGGAAGACGTGCCACCTCTACACAGGAGCGCGCTGGGAAATCCTTTGTAAAATATTTCGCATAGATCTCATTTACCAGGGCGAAATCATCCATATTTTTAATAAACACCGTGGTTTTAATCGTATTTTCCAAACTGGCACCGGAAGCCTGGACCAGCGCCGCCAGATTGCCGATCGCCTGTTCTGCCTGTGCTTCTATACCGCCATCCACAAGTTCCCCTGTCTCCGGTATGATCGGGATCACGCCGGATGTAAAGAGCAGTCCATTTACTTCAACCGCCTGAGAATATGGACCAATTGCTGCAGGAGCCTGTTTCGTAGCTATAATTTTTTTCATGTTTATCACCTGAACCCTTTCCAATTTTTTCAACATTAAGACGTTGGGGCCAAAAAGTTTTTGCCCCCAATGATACACGGATTGCTCCGCACTTTGTGACCCTGGTATCATATTAATTATAATACATTTTTAGGATATGACAATACTTATTTTTCAAAGAATTCACTAGTATTTCCGCTAAAAATTTTGTATAATTAAAATATCAGTTAAGAATTTTTAAAGATTTGTTCTAAATTGATAGAAAGGCATGGTGATTTTAAATGAAAACAGTAATCACGATCAGCAGACAATACGGAAGCGGAGGACGAGAAATCGGAAAAAAACTGGCTGACCAGCTGGGGATCCCTTTTTATGACAACGAGATCATTTCCAGGGCTGCCAAAGAAACCGGTTTTTCAGAGGCCGCTTTTGAATCCGTAGAAGATAAGGCGACGAACAGTCTTCTTTACTCCATTGCCATGGGCATGAACGTATTTACCAGTCAAGACACCGGATTTGCAGGGCTTTCTTTAGATGACCGGATATTTCTCGCCCAGTCCAATGTGATCCGGAAGGTGGCAGAGGAAGGCGCCTGTGTGATCGTCGGAAGATGCGCTGACTACATTTTGAAAGATTTAGATGATATAGTAAATGTATTCATCAGTGCCAACCTTGATTTTCGTATCCAGCGCTCCATCGAGATCGATCAGATCCCGCCGGAAAACGCTGCCGAAACCGTATCCAAAAAGGATAAAAGCCGCGGAAATTATTACCGCTATCACGCCGGGGAGCGATGGGATAATCTTTTCAACTACGACCTGGCACTCCGCAGTGACCGCATCGGCATTGACAAAACGGTAGAATGTATCAAAAACTACGTACAGTCTATATGTAATTGATGAAATAAAATTAAAGGAGAAGGAAAATGACAAGATTCAGAAAAACAGCCGCCGGGGTACTTACAGCAGCGCTCTGCATAACACTAATGGTTCCAACAGCAGCAGAAGGTGCAGCAAAAAAACCGAAACTCTCAAAGAGCAGGCTTAGCGTAAAAACCGGTAAAACAGCAGCATTAAAAGTAAAAAATGCTGCTAAGGCAAAGATTAGCTGGAAGAGCAGCAAAAAAAAGATTGCGAAGGTGAAAGCCAGCGGAAAATACGGTTGTAAGATTACAGGGGTAAAACGTGGAAATGCTGTGATCACCTGCCGGATCAAAAAAGGTAAAAAAACTACTACATTGAAATGTAAGGTTACGGTCCAGCCTTCGAAGAAGATCGATTCATCGAAGAAAACCCCTGTACCGACGAATACGCCCCCTGCCACTCCGGCTCCGGCGCCAATTATAACACCACCGGAAACACCAACGCCAGCTCCAACACCAGATCCTAACAGCATTTTAGGAAAATACGGTGACATTTTCCCTTATCTTGGAAACTGTCTCAACAGCTGGCAGTTTCAGGATGCCGAAATTATGAGCCATGTAAAAAAACATTATAACAGCTTTACCCTTGAGAACGAGATGAAACCGAACTCCCTGCTGGGCTTTTGGGCTACTCCCATTTCCAAGAAACAGGCAAGGGAAAAGGGATACATCCTGCCAGATACATATAAGGAAACCTATGTGCCCCAGCTCAACTTTGAACAGCTGGACAAATCCCTTGAAGTCGCATACAACAATGACCTTAAAATGCGCGGTCACACCCTGCTCTGGCACAGCCAGACACCGCAGTGGTTTTTCGTTAAGGATTACAAAAACGGATCCACTGTTGTCACTAAAGAGGTCATGGACGCAAGACTGGAATTTTACGTTTCCACCGTTATGTCCCATGTCATGGAAAAAGAAATAGAACTGACGGGCGAGGCAGGAAGTATCGTATATGCCTGGGATGTGGTAAATGAATATCTTCATCACGGTTATGCCGGCAACATCACCACCTGGACTTCCGTGTACGGCGAACAGAATTTGAAACCTACCTATGTAAAGAAAGCATACGAACTTGCCTATGAGCAGCTGGTAAAATATGACGCGCAGGATAAAGTGACTCTGTTTTATAACGACTATGACACCTATTTCAATGCGGATCATCTCGTGAAACTCGTGAATTATATCAATGAAGGGGAAGAAACTGAGATCTGCAGCGGTATTGGTATGCAGAGCCACTTAGACGTGGACCGCCCCACCATCGATGTCTATAAAAAAGCATTGGATATGTTCCTGGATACCGGTCTGGAGATTCAGATCACGGAGCTGGATGTAACCATCAACTGGGATCACAAGTCATCCTATGATTATAAAGATGAAGGTCAGACCGACGAAGACCAGGCGCCTTATGTCCGGGACTTTATGGAAATGGTCGTGGATACCCAGAAAAACCGGGACACAACAGTCAATCCAAAGGGAATCACCAGTCTTACCATCTGGGGACTGTATGACAGTGTGTCATGGAGAGGCGGAGCCCAGCAAAAAGGAAACAGCCATCCTACACTCTTTGATACTTCCATCAACGATCCGAAACCATCTTTTGAAGAGTTTTTAAATGCAGCGGAGGTATGGCATCAATCATAACTATATTAATATTAATGTAAAAAACTTAAGGAGGTTATCATGAAACGAATACAACACATTGCTCTGCTGATGGCAGGCACACTTTTACTCTCGGCAGTGTTACCATACACTCAGGCTTCCCAGGCAGAAGCCGCTGCCAAACCCAAACTGAGTGTCAAAAAGTTGACGCTGAACCTTGGTAAATCCAAAAAGGTTCAGGTTAAAAACGTTAAGAAAAAACAACTGAAAAAAATCACCTGGAAAGCAAAAAACAAAAAGATTGTTACTGTCAAGAAAAGCGGAAAGCTCGCCGCCAGTATTAAAGGAAAAAAGACCGGCACTACAAAAGTAACAGCAAAAATCTATCTGAAAACAAAGAAAAAACCAGTTTCATCTGTCGTTACTGTGACAGTTAAAAAGGACAAAAAACCCGTCACCACACCGAAACCTACCGTTGCTGCAACATCACATCCTCCAGCCGGAACACCAGCAGTATCCCAGCCTCCGGCAGTCAGCAGTAAGCCATGGCAGGAACCATCAAATATTCTGGAAGCCTATGATGGTATTTTCGAACATATGGGGGTCTGCGCTAATTATTATGGCTATGATGAGAAGAAGGATCAGTTGAGAACCCGCAGCAATCTTGATTTTATCAAGGAAAATTTTAACAGTATTACTCTTGAAAATGAAATGAAACCAGATTCTACCCTAAGCACCTGGGGCATAGGCATACAACAAATTACATTAAGTCAGGCAAAAGAAATGGGCTATTATATTCCAGAGAATTATCCGGAGAGCAAGGTTCCACTCATAAATTATGATACGATAGACAGTACACTGGAGACACTAAAAAAAGAAGGACTTCAGATGAGAGGCCATACTTTTGTATGGCACCAGCAGACACCAGCAGAATTTTTTGTTAAAAATTATTCCGGAAACTCAAAAGTGACTCCTGAAACAATGGATGCAAGACTTGAGTTCTTTGTCAGGAACATGATGCGTCATGTCATGGACAAAGAAAAAGAACTGACTGGTTCCGCCGGAACACTGGTCTATGCCTGGGATGTGGTAAATGAATATATACACCGCACTCACGAGGCCACACGCATCAGCTGGCACGACGTATATGGTGATATGGGGCTGGAACCTTCTTATGTAAAGAAGGCATTTGAGATCGCTTATGAAGAACTGGAAAATTACGGTGTGCAGGATAAAGTTGTCCTTTATATAAATGATTACAACACATATGAATGCGCCGATGATATTATTTCCGTCGTAAACTTTATCAACAGCGATGCCACTGATAAATCAGGAAAACCTGTGAATATCTGTAGCGGTATCGGTATGCAGAGTCATCTATGCGTGGATTATCCAACCATAGAAAGTTATGGTGACACTCTGGAAAAATTTCTGAATACAGGACTTGAAGTCAGTATTACCGAACTGGATGCTTCCATTAATTATGGCAAAACTGGCGACAAGGATGCTCAAGGATGGGATAAATGGGCCTATACCGATTTGGGACAGACCGATGAAGACCAGGCAGACTATATTAAGAGTCTGATGGAAACGATCGTATCCAAGCAGAAAAATCTGGACCGAACCAAAAATGAAAAGGGAATTGCCAGTGTAACGGTCTGGGGACTTTATGATAAATGTTCCTGGAAGGCAAATACAAGACCCCTCCTTTTTGGCAACTCGATCACAGATCCCAAAGAATCCTACTATTCCTTCATGAACGCGGCAGGAATATGGTATTCTTAAAAAGTATTAATATATTTCACTGATAAGAATAAAGAGGATATTTCCCACAGGCAGAAATATCCTCTTTTTATTCTGTTCTTTTTTTAAAAAATAGTAGATAAACAGTGACAAATATAGTATGATATCTTTGTACACAAAATCAAAAAGGGGCAAATGAAGTATGAAAACAGTACAAAAAGAAGATACAACAAAAAAAGATATACAGGCGCTGCTTCCCGTTCTGATCGCATTATGCCTGATTCCCCTGGTCATACTGACCAAGGATTATCAGACGGAATTTAGCAAATTTCCCTGGTTTAATAACACGGAACTTAATCAGATCGATTCCTTTGAATATGCCAAGGGTGTTCTGGTAATCATTATGGGAGCCATCGCTGCTGTTATCATTGGTTTTAGCGAATACGGTAAAATGCAGAAAAAGAAACGACTTTTTGAAAATGCGGATCTGAAAGTTATTATACTTTTGGCAGTATACCTGGTCATGGTCATAATCTCTTCTGTTTTCAGCCAGCACACGAATCTTGTCTTTCACGGCGGCGGATACGGACAGTGGCAGACGATGTGGGTTCTTCTGGGTTATGGAATGTTGTTTATGTACGCATATCTTTTTATCAACTCTGAAAAACGAGGATTACTGACTATTAAATTTCTCATGATAACCACAGGCATACTGGCTCTTATGGGAGTTCTCCAGACGTTGGGACACAACCCTCTCAGCTGGAAATGGGTTCAAAATATCATCACCAGTCAAAGTAACGTAGAAGGCATCGATTTTAAAGAGGGGGTATCCAATGTTATCCTGTCTTTCAATAATCCTAACTACGTCGGTCCCTATATAGCACTTATTCTTCCTGTTTCAGCAGCTTTTATTTTTCTGCGGGCATCCGAAGATAAGAGCAAAGCTATTGCAGCCAAAATAGCTGGTGTACTGATTGTCAATGGATTGGTCAGAACACTGATCGGATCATCTTCCTCTGCCGGTATCATTTCTGTTCTGGCAGGCGTCGTATTTGCACTGATCCTGATCCTCTCTGGATTTTTCTGGGGAAAACGACCAGAAACAGAAGAAAAAACGGATTCTGACGAGCACCCCCATAGAAATAGTAAAAAGGGACTTATCATCGGTCTGTGTGCTGTGGCTGTGCTGGTCACTGCCGGAATCTTCTCTTTACAGAGCAGCTACATCCAAAACACCCTCAACAAACTGCTTGAAGGTGGAAACGACACAAGAAATGTCGCTTCTATTGTCAATAATAAAGCAGATGAACTGGATATTACCCTGCGGAATGACACTCATTTCACCCTGGCGCCAAAGGTAGATACAAATGGTCAGTTTACGATTACTGCTTATGACGACTCCAAGAAACCAATCAGTATTCAGCAGACTGCTGAACAGGGTATATATTCATTATCCGATCAGCGTTTTTCCATGATCACACTGGCAGTTAATAATTTTAGTATTGAAAACCAGGTTTATTCTGGCTTCAAAATTAAGGATACCCCAAATAATATCTCCTGGACTTTTGTATTTAAAGATGGCAAATGGAGATATTATACTCCATTTGGTAAGTTTACCCGGCTTCATGAAGTGGAAAGTTTTGGCTTTAAAGATTATCAGAATATCGCAAACCGTCGTGGATTTATCTGGTCCCGAACCATCCCTCTGATGAAGGATTATTGGTTCAAAGGTATCGGACCGAATGCCTTTATCATTGCCTTTCCAAACGACGACTTTGTAGGATCAAAACGTGTAGGCGATACCACTACTCTTGTAGATAAGCCTCATAATGCTTTTCTTCAGATCTATATACAGACTGGTGGAATATCTGCCTTGGCCTACGGAGGACTCTGGGTTCTCTATATAATTGGCGGAATTCGTCTCTTCTGGCGCAGAAAACAATACCGTAACATCGATATGATAGGACTAGGACTTCTGGTGGGAATCTTCTCCTTTGCTGTATCAGGTATTACGAATGACACGATCATCGGCACACAGGTAATCTACTGGACTTTACTGGGCACCGGATATGCTGTAAACCGCATCATCCGGTCAGACGAACGGCAATAACAAATACTGACTTAAAAACAGAGGTGTACCATGAGAAACTTTGATCCATATAAAAAGACGATTCTGTTCTTCTTATCCCTGCTCAATATCATTTTGATGACGATACTGTTTTCTTACTTCTGGTATCACTATTTTGCGGAAACAATGTACACTTTTCAGTTTTACCGAAGAGGTAACTATGTCGTCATCATTTTGTATGCCGTGTTCCTCATTTTCTTTACCCGCATGTACGGAGCAATGAAAATAGGACAACTTCGTCGTATAGAAGTTATTTTATCCCAGTATCTCTCCATATTTATTTCAAATCTGATCACATATGTAATCATTTCCCTGCTGGCATTCCGCTTTGTCAACATACTTCCCATGCTCTTTATGACCATGGGGGACTTTATAATTACGACTCTCTGGACCTTTTTAGCAGGACGGATCTATGGACGCATATTTAAATCCTGGAAGATTCTTCTCATTTATGGAGACCGTCCCGCCACTGACCTTGTTTATAAAGTAGAGGAACGGCGTGACAAATATGCCATTCACGACGCTATTAATGTAAACGAAGGAATGGAGGCAATCGCCAGGAAAGTAAATGATTTTGAAGCTGTGATCATTGGAGATATTCCTTCCCATCAGAGAAATGATGTGCTTAAATTTTGTTATGGAAATGGAATTCGGGCCTATGTCATTCCCAAAATATCAGATATCATTATGATGGGAAGTGACCGGATTCATATCTTCGACACCCCGTTTCTTCTCGCTAAAGGATATTCTCTGAGCTTTGATCAGCGCTTTATGAAGCGGGCACTGGATATCTTTCTCTCGATTCCTATGATCCTGCTCTCTTCTCCTATTATGCTCATTACCGCTGCTGCAATCAAGCTCTACGACGGTGGAAGCATACTTTACCGGCAGACTCGCTGCACCCAGGAGGGGCGAACTTTTTCTATTATAAAGTTTCGTTCCATGGTGGAAGATGCAGAAAAGGATGGCATTGCCAAATTAGCCTCTTCTCATGACGCCCGCATCACTCCTGTTGGAAAACTGATTCGTTCTACCAGAATCGACGAGCTGCCTCAACTTTTTAATATTTTAAAAGGAAATATGTCCTTTGTGGGACCAAGACCTGAGCGCCCGGAGATCATAGAGGATTACCGAAAAGAAATGCCGGAATTTGAATTCCGTATGCGTGTCAAAGCAGGACTTACGGGCTTTGCCCAGATTTATGGAAAATACAACACCGTTCCTTACGACAAACTGAAATTAGACCTTTTTTATATCGAGCACTATTCTCTCTGGCTCGATATAAAACTTATACTCATGACAATGAAAATTGTATTTAAGCGTGAATCTACAGAAGGAATTGACGAAGAACAAACCACTGCATTAAAAGATAAGGATGATTCTGATGTACACCAGGTCCTCCAGGAAATTTCTAATAAGAAAAGGGGCGACTGAGAACGCCCCTTAAAACTTTATTATCGCAGAAGCACCAGTGGATTTATCGTCTCTCCCTTTTGCTTCACCTGATAATATAAATTTGCACCTTCCACGGAATAATACTTCGTAGGCTTAGCAATCTTGCCAATCACCTGTCCCTCACTCACTTCGTCTCCCTTGGATACAGTTACATCTTTCAACTGACCATAGATCACCTTAAAATCGTCGCCAATCGCCATCGTCACGGTCGTACCTGTCTCGTCATTTTTCTCTATGCGTTTCACGATTCCAGCAGCACTTGCCTTTACATCTTCTCCCACTTTACTGCCAATTATCAACGCTGGATTGGTCTTAAACTGTGACAGGGTTGGAAAAAAAACAACCTTATCGGCACTGTACTCGATCAAAATATCTCCCTCCACGGGCCACAAAAGTCCCGTTTCCTGGTCAAAATGAAGCCGATCCTCAGCAGATACCTTTTTCATCGTTGTCTTTGCTTTTGGAGTTGGTGCCGGAGTTTTCTTTTTCACTTCGGATTTTACATTATCCGTTGTTGCTTCCTCAGTTTGTGGTTCCTGGGTCGCTGCCGCCTCTGCCGGCGCCGTCGGCATGGGAGTTTCCTGTGCCACTGGTATATTGCCCTGATCCTTTCCACTATCTGAAAAAACATTCATACAGATCGCACCAAAAGCCACCAGACATACGATTCCACAGATCAGCGATATATAAAATCCTTTTTCTTTATAAAACATTTTATCACCTCAATTCAAGTTTTATCTATATTCTTGCCTGAATTCAGGTGATTATACAATTTATAAGTAAATTAAGCCTGGTAAATATTTCTGAAAAACAGACGAAACAGAGTTGGAATTCACGCCAAGGAAACTAAGAAAGATTAGTGCAGGATCTTTCCATTTGCCACCTGCATCAGATGTTTTCCATAGCTTGAATTCCCATAGGAATTTGCTTCCTCAATCAATCTGTCCCTGTCAATCCATCCATTTTTATAAGAAATTTCTTCTACTGCCGAAAGCATAATGCCCTGTCTTTTTTCAATAACACGGACGAAATCACTGGCGTCTGCCAAAGCGTCCATCGTACCAGTATCCAGCCAGGCAAATCCACGTCCCAATGTGACCACATTCAATTTTTCCTCTTCCAGATACATGCGATTCAAATCTGTGATTTCCAGTTCCCCCCGCGCTGATGGTCTTACTCTTTTAGCAAATTCCACAACCCGGTTATCATAAAAATACAGACCGGTAATACAATAATTTGATTTTGGAACCTTGGGCTTTTCTTCTATGGATATCGCTTTTCCATTTTCATCAAACTCCACAATACCAAAACGCTCTGGATCATCAACATAGTAGCCAAATACCGTAGCTCCTTCCTGCTTTGCCGCTGCATTCCGCAGATGCTGCCCAAGCCCGCTTCCGTAAAATATATTATCTCCTAACACCATAGCACAGGAATCCCCGTCAATAAACTCCTCACCAATCAAAAAGGCCTGCGCCAGTCCATCCGGACTAGGCTGTACTTTGTATTCCAAATGCATTCCAAGACGGGAACCATCGCCGAGAAGGCGTTCAAAATTTGGCAGGTCCGTCGGCGTGGAAATGATCAGAATATCCCTAATGCCTGCCAGCATTAATGTAGAGAGCGGATAATAGATCATAGGTTTATCGTAAACCGGAAGAAGCTGCTTGGAAGTCACTTTCGTCAAAGGATACAATCTTGTCCCTGATCCTCCTGCTAATATGATACCCTTCATCATGTCCCTCTTTTCTCTATTTTTTTATAGAACTGCCACAGGCAATATTGTCTGTGGCAGTTCTGAGTATCTGAATATATATAATATCCAAATCTTAAAAAACTATTACTCTAATACTGGCTGCATAGTTCCATTGTTGATGTCAATGGCCATCTGCATGAATTTTTTATAATATGCTGCCTGTGCTGCATTTCTGGACTCATCATAGTTCTTGATGGTCAGCTCAGTAAACTGAACCTGAACTCCTAAGTCAGTGAACTTAAATACAGCATTCGGGATACTGTCAGCAGTTGCCTTCTCTGTCGGAAGAAGAAGATCATCTCTAAACTCACTTGTACTGCTTCCAAGATAACACTGCATACCTACACCATCAATCAAATCACCTTTTCCTCTTTCGTTTCCGAAAGCCTTGATGCTTTCAATCAATGCACATATCGCATCACGCTTGTTTCTCTGGAAGCAACCAAAGTCATTATAGAAAAGTTTGATGTTAATGTCACGATCTGGATACAGTGCTTTCAGCTCATCCACAGCTTCTCTTGCAAAGAGGAAGGAATACTCTACATAATCACGTCCAATCGTATCGTAGAAAAGGTTATTATTGATCTGGATTTTACGATCATCACCTTTCTCATACTGGCCGTTTCCTGTATCAATCGCTTCGTTTACAACATCCCATGTGTGAATTGTTCCAGGATACTTCTCTTCAAAATACATAATTGCCTGTTTGGTGATGCTTCTCAAACGCTCCAGCATAACCTCTTTACTTGCCAGCGGTTTTGTAGTATCGTAGTCTTCATGGAAGAAGAATTTACAGTTTGTGTCCATGTTAGAATCACACACGATGGTATGTCCACGAACGCCAATACCATTCTCATATGCCCACTTAACCATATTCTCTCCACTGAAGTCTTTCCTGAGAACAGGCATACCGTCACCGTTTGCATTTGCAACCGTCGCATCCTGATCAAGAAGTCCATACAATTTCAGATCATTGTCAATGGTCATACTTGAAAAATGTCTATTAAGTACAGCCTTATAACTCTCATCTTTGAAGTTCGTATTTGAAATTACACCGCCAATGGTAAATCCGAATTTATCTTCTGTATTCTCATAAAGCGGAGAATATTTCAAGGTCTCTGCGGAAGCATCCTCTTTATCAGAAGCAATCTCTGTAACCTTTACATCTTTGATATAGAAATCATCATGAGTTGTAGTATTTCCATACCAGTTCATACATACAAAAATCTTGGCTGCGTTTACCCCATTGGTGGAATAGTTGGCTGCAAGTGTTTTCCAGCTTCCAGAAGTTACTCTCTCCTGAACAAGCATCGGCCTGTCATTAGCCTCTTCACCATTTTCATCTACAAACAAAATCTGTCCGTAGAAAGCACTACCGTTATGCTTAGGATTCGTATGTCTTACATCGATAGAGATTCGATAGTCTTTGGAAGGATCTACTAAGTAATCTGTGATTTCAATCTGAATTCCATGCCAGTTATCTTTACGGCCAGATACAAGTACAGCTGGTCCGTTTCCACTATCTGTCGGCTCTAAAGTACCCGCATCAACAACAGTTACTCTCTGATCTGTATTATCAGAAGTTGTTCTGGAATTGAAATCTACTGAGTGCTCAACCATGTCGAAATACTCTTTTTTATCCCAATTCAACTTACCAGTAGAAACAATTGATTTTACACTCTTATCACTGGTCTCACCGATTGTATAAAGAGGACCCTCTGTATCAGTAGTCTCATCAGCCATCAATTTCATGGAATTAAGGCTTTGAGCTGTACTTGCTGTAAACAATTCGTGAAGAGTCTTAAAGTTATCCTTTGCATCATACCATTTTGAAAACAGTCCTGAGAAAGTTCCAAACTGAGTATAATCATATCCGGTTTCCAGGTATGGATTATCACGAAGCCCCCAGATCGTAATATTATTGATCTTAGGATCTGCTATACTACTCTTATGTTTGATTCGCTTTTCACCAGCGTTAGGAGCGGCTGTATAGTCTGGTTTTGGTCCATTGTCATCCCCTGGTGTTGAAGTTGGATTTCCTGGTGTTCCCGCAGGTGGCGTAGTTGGCGCATTCGTCGGAGCTGCGGTCGGTGTGCTGGTCACATCAGGAGCACTTGTCGTTTTTGGTGCCGCCTTCTTCACAGTAACCTGGACTTTAAGACTTGTGGCCTTTTTCTTCCCCTTCAAAGTAAGTTTCGCAGTAATTGTCGCTTTTCCTGCTTTCTTACCAGTGATAGTAAATGCTGTTTTTCCCTTTTTCTTGACAGTTGCAATCTTCGTCTTACTGGACTTAACTGTAAGCTTTTTGACTGCCTTTGCCTTTACATTTTTAATCGTTACTTTCTTGGATTTTTTAACCTCTACTGTCGCTTTTTTCGTGCTAAGTGCTGGTTTTTTTGCGGCAGACGAATCTGGAGCCTGCACACCAGCCATAGTAATAGCCATGGCAGCGATCAGCGTTTTGGCTAATGCACCTTTTACATTTTTGTGCATAAGTAATACCTCCTTTTTATTTAGAACTATCTTTTAAAAAAAGGTGCATACGCATAGGAATGCACCTTTTTTTGTTTTTAATCAGGTAACGATTTACCTACTATTTGATTTGTTTTACAAAGTATCTTACTCTGCTGGCTCCTCTGTTGCATCTTTCTTTGCATTCAGTACAACCTTATCAATTGTAATTACAAGGTCACCATCTGTAAGTGCTACAGAATTCTGGAAGAGAAGTTTCAACATGCTGGAACCACTTATAAGTGTCTCAAGAGAACCTTCAGCAACAATTCCTTTACCTTCTGCCAGGCTGCTTCCCTTAATGTTGTGAACGGTCACAAGACCTGTGTCGGAAGCATCCGTATTTACAAACTGCAGGGTCAGGATTCCATCATCCTCTAAGGATTCACCCTTATAGGTAGCACTACCGAACATCGTAATGTTCTCATAGTTAGCAAGATCAACACCCTCGATAAGTTTTGTAATATCAATGGTTCCCTTTCCTTTACCCTGTGCGGTATCCTTAGCAATGGTAACTACATTATTCTCTGTCAACTCTAATGTAATGTCTTCGATTACAGGTTTTTCAGCAGTAACAGTAATCTGTTTTGTAAATGTGACTTTCTTATCCTTTGTCGTAGTAATTTCTACAGAAACGGTCTCTACACCAGCTGCCTTAGCAGTAATAGTTGCCAGCTTAGGATCATCTGCGTTAGCTTTAAGCTCAACTACATCTGTTCCATCTGTACTCCACTTAGCTTCTTTAATATCACCAACGATAGAAGCATTCTTTACAACAGCCTCAGCAGTTGTCTCATCTCCTACTCCAATGGTTCCTCTGCCAAGTGCAACAAGTCCAGCTGGAGCGATACCTTCTGTAGCGTCAATCTTATCGGAAGGCTTATCATTGCCATCTGTCACACCATTTTTGCTTAATACACGAATGTTACCAACTTTATACTCGGTATTTGCACCCTTCACTCCATCCAGGATTGCAAAAATACTAAAACGAATCTTGTTGTCTTTAAGTTCCATATCTTCAAGTATTGCTGTATCGATCTCAAGCTCCTGATCCTCCAGAAGACCGGCATTGCTGAAGCTGATTGCATACTCATCAACGGCAATATTTTTAATATTTGTAAACTGATTTACAGGATCCCACTCATACAGCAACTCTCCTGGGAATGCATCCAGTGAATCATTATCTGTGCTTCCTGCAAGAAGATATACCTTCTTATTCTCCAAGTCTCCGGATACAGCGTCAAAATCAAATTTTACACTGTAAAGATCTTTTACTGTAGATCCTTCAGGAAGAACAACATCAAAATAGGTATATACATTACCATATTTTGCACTCTCATTGAGGATCAGATCAGCAGTACCATTCTCATCCACATTGAAGTAAGTCAGCTTAGAAGCTGCGTTACCACCAAGCTGGATATTCTTAATGGGATTTACCTCCCATGCCGGCGTAGGCGTTGGAGTTGGTTTCTTTGTCTTCTGTGGTGTCTGTGTCGTCTGTGGTGCATCTGTAGTAGTCGGCGGTGTCACAACAGGTGTTGTTGTAGGTGCCGTAGTAGGAACTGCTGTAGGTGCCGTCGTCACCTTAGGTGTCGTAGCATTTTTAACTTTTACTTTCAAAGTCAGCTTTGTAGCTTTCTTCTTTCCTTTAACTGTAACTTTAACTGTAACTTTAGCATTTCCAGCCTTTTTACCAGTTACATTAAAAGCTGTTTTTCCTTTTTTCTTTACAGTAGCAATCTTTTTGTTAGAAGTTGTTACTGCCAGTTTTTTAACCTGCTTTGCTTTAACGTTCTTAATAGTTACTTTTTTGCTCTTTCCCTTAACTACTGTTACGGATTTCGCGGAAAGCTTCGCTTTCTTAGCTGCGTCAGCTTCCGGTGCTGCAGTTCCTGCCAGAGCAACTGTCAGGGCAACGGCCATAACTTTAGCTAAAGTTCTTTTGAAATTTCTTTTCAAAACTCTTACCTCCTAATTTTTATAGAATTTATAAAATTCCTTAAACAGTGGCCTTCCCGGGGGAAGGCCCCCGCTTAATACATGGTTATTTAATAAGTGATTATTTTCACTCTATCGTAATATTATCCAGCTGGAATGCAAAGGATGCCGTATCATCTTCAGGACCAAATCCTACTTCTGATATCTTTCCTGCACTAACCCGGATTCTTGCTCTGATCTGAACCCATTCACTGTTTCCTGACAAATCCTGTTTTGTTGCCTGGTTCCAAATCAACTTTTCAACCTTATCATAATCTTCGTAATTCTCGTACTCTGCCTTCATATAGGTTTTCGGACTGAGTACAGTCACAGTACCGGAATTTGCATCCTCGGCTCTTACCCATGCACTTACCATATACTGCTTCTCTTCTTCACCGGCACGGTTGTCGATCAGGATTGATGGTTTATCTCCCTCGGCTACTTTCAGATAATGTGTACCGTCTTTTGCATCGCCCTCAGCTACTGTCGAATTTGTGGCTCCCAGAAGAGAAACACTTTCACCTTCCATGGACTCTGCAAACTTTCCATCCGGCATATCTGCAACAGGAAGTTTCGGCAGATCACCCTGTGGTTTTGGTGTCAGTCTGAGAGAGTAAACAAAGAACTCTCCTGGACCATTATCGTTGCAGGCATTTCCGATGGCAATATATTTGACTGCATTGAAATTACCTGCTGTCGCCTCGGTGGATTTCAAAGTACTCAACAGTTCTGAGAAAGTCTCAATACCGCTAGTAACAAATTCACCTTTATCATTTCGATCCGGTGATGAACCATCATAGAATGGCTGGGTCGCTATCGCTGCATTCTTCCACCACTCAGCATCCGTTACTTTCTGCTGTTCTGGCAGATTCTTGTCATAGAAGTCCAGAGTGGTCTGGAAAGTCGAAAATCCTTTCAGCTCTGCCTTCTGATATGCCGACAGATTCACTTCTTCCGGCAATTTGAAATAAATTCTCTGGTTCTTATCTGTAAATGTAAACTTCCAGCACTCAGTACCTTCGCTGTCAGTGGTCTTCTCTGGTTTCAGATCTCCAGAAAGCTCTGGATCATACCATGCATCTAAATCCACATAATATGGCACAGTAGGAAGTACCAGCTTGCAGACCTTAATGGTCACACTCTTTGTCAGAGCTGGGTTTACCTTAGATGTAGCAGTAACCACGACCTCAACGGTCTCCGCACCTGCGTAGTCAAAGTTCTCAGGTACTGTTACTTTTCCTTCACTGCTTACTGTCACCTGTGCATTGTTCGATGTCCAGGTAAGGTCTTTCTGTGTCGTATCCTCTGGAGTAAACTTCACATTAACATTCGTAGATCCGCCCGGATAAACAACATCGCCGCCCTCGCTCAAAGCAAGATCAAATCCAGTGATCGGAACATCGTCTGATACAAGTGCTACATTGTCCATGTAATATACAAGGCTTACACCTGTGGAAGCATACAGCGTATCTCCCTCATAGGTACTGCCCATAACCACATCAAACTTAGTCTGATTCAACAAGGTATCGTCTGCCTCTTTAATACGTGATGTATTGAAGATCAGGTTTCTGGTAGCAAAGCCAACTTTTGCCTGCGCCTCGTTCATCTTAAATCCTTTTGTACAGGAATTCTCAATGAAGTGGGTATTCGGCTGCTCCATCTTCCATACGTTATCGTGGTATGTCGGAAGATACTTATGTACTTCCTTCGAAGCTTTATCGTTGTGAAGAGTTATTCCTACTTCTTTATCACTTCCCGTTGCCATGGAAATATTCTTTCCAAAACGGTATTCCGGATGACCTGCCACGTGTGCTGAATCCGTCTCATTATTTGTAGTAGAGAAGAAATCTGTTGTCTTGATCGCCCCATACTGGTCAAAATAACAGCGGATCTCTTTATACTTAATATCCGGTGCATTTCCAACTACACGCCAGTCTGCACGGATCGTGGTATAATTGCCCAGCGTCTTTCCTGCTGCGGAAACTCCTTCAGAATCTTTCAGGTTGGCAGTATCTACACTGAATATCGGCGCAAAGTCAAATGCTTTATCCGGTCCATCCATCCTGATCTCCAGACATTTATTTTCCGGATTCTCCGGATCCTGTACCACTGTCATATGTCCGGAATTCTTTCCGGCAGATGTGTATTTCGTCCAGGTTGTTCCCACTGGATAACTCTCAAAATCCTCGACCATCGTATACTTCCTGGTATCTGGAGGCGCTGTTGGTGCTGCTGTCTTGTCCGTAATGAATTTAACAACTTTCAGCTTCACACTTGCCTTCTTGCCGCTTCCGTCCATGGCTGTTGCTGTAATCTTAGCTGTTCCCTCTTTTTTGGGGGTAATCTTTGTGCTGGTACCAGCCCTGTACGCCTCCGGAATGAAAGCTACGCTGGATTTACTGGATTTCCAGTACAATTTTTTATGGGTCGCCTTTTTCGGAGAAACTGAACTCTTAAGAGTCAGTTCCCTTCCTCTCATGACCGTGTATGTACCCTTTGACACCTTCAACGTCTCTTTATATTTTGGATACACCTTCTGCATCTGTCCGTTTACTGTTTTAAGTACCCAGTTCGCACTGCTCCATGAGCAAACAGCTTTGGAATCGATAGATACTTTCTTTACCGGTGTACCAATCTTAACCTTGATCGTTGCTTTTTTCTTTTTATTCTGCTTGGATGTCACTGTGATCTTCGCAGAACCTTTGCTCTTGCGAGCTTTGACAACACCCTTTGAGCTGACACTTACAACGGATTTTTTACTTGACTTGTAAGATACCTTTTTGCTCGCCTTTTTAGGGGTCACAGAAACATTTAACTTTTTCTTCTGTCCTTTTTTCAATACAAGTATGCCAGAACCGCCCACTTTGACTCCGATAGAAACTTTTTTAACCTTCTTAGTCGCTGCCTGAGAGTCAACGGATGAAACAGCCAAAGATGTCAACACCATGGCAATCGCCAGTAAAAATGTGACAATCCTTCTGAAACACTTGTGTGACTGTGTACCGATTTGTCTCATCGAAATACCTCCTAAATTGTTTTTCTTACTGCGGAAAAACTCCATTTCTTCCGCAATGAAATTATCATCATTATATCACCACTCTGTCCAATATGCAAGGCTATTTTTCATTTTAGCCCCCTCTCACATCCCCCCTTGTTTTTACATTATTTACAATTTATTCACATTTTGTTTCTTTTTAGAATTGACTTCTCTGGTTGTTTCAAGATACAATATATAGAAACATTTTGTCATTCCTATGGCGGATATAGATACTATTTGAAAAATAAGGAGAACTATTTAACATGAACACAAATCATTTTCTCGATGACATTCACGACTTCTTTCACATCAGCCAGAAAGAGATCAACAGCTATCCCCCCCTTACCCTCGCCTATCTGGGAGATGCCGTCTTTGAAATCATAATCCGGACAATTATTGTTGAGAAAAAATCTGGCACCGTAAAATCCCTGCACCGGCAGTCAAGCGATCTCGTCAATGCGAAAGCACAGGCTGAACTTATGTCCCGGATCATGGGTGCTTTGACAGAACAAGAAATTTCCATCTTTAAGAGAGGACGCAATGCCAAGTCTCATTCTGTAGCTAAAAACGCTGATATCCACGACTACCGTACTGCCACCGGTTTTGAGGCGCTAATAGGATACCTGTATCTGAACGGTGAAATGGAACGTCTGCTGGAACTGATCCGGCTTGGTCTTGCAGACGACTCTCAATAATCCTTCAGAACAATAATTCAAAGATGGATATGACATTGAAAAAATGCGGAAACAGGAGCACAGCCCCACAAAATAAGCCGATCACCGTCACACAGAGACCAAAGCGCATTCTGCTCATCGGCATGCAGACCACCAGGAGCACAGCGAAACTCACAAAACCGCCAGCCAATAGATTGCATGTGGAGACTGCCACCTCGCCCATATGAAATAGATGGCTGAAAAATGCGATAACCACCAGGCCTCCGGTCAAAGTAACTGCTGCCGGCAGTGATATTCGCAGGACATTTTTCAAAAAACCTCTGGGAATCGTATCCTCATGGCGCTCCAGTGCCAGCACAAAACTGGGAATGCCGATGGATGTCGCGCCGATCAGACTGAGCTGGATCGGTATGAAGGGATACGTTTTTCCGATAATAATAAAAAACACACATAATAAAATAGAATATAATGTCTTGGTCAAATATAATGCACTAACTCTTTCTATATTGGATATGATCGTCCTTCCTTCATTTACGATTTCTTTCATAGAGGAAAAATCCGAATCCAGAAGTACGATATGAGCGCTCTGCTTTGCCGCATCGCTGCCGGAGGCCATGGCGATCCCGCAATCCGCATCCTTCAGCGCCAGAACATCATTGACGCCGTCTCCCACCATTCCTGTCACATTTCCTTCTGCCTCAAGAGCTTTTACGATACATTGTTTTTTCTCCGGAGATACTCTGCCAAACACCTGATACTTATTGATTTCTTTCCGAAGCTGCTCCGGTTGTTCCGGCAGTTCCCTTGCATCCACATATCTTTCTGCCCCGTCAAGCCCTGCCCGCTTCGCCACAACAGATACCGTCAATGGATTATCACCCGACAAAATTTTGATATTCACACCTTTCTCCCGGAAAAAATGAAATGTCTCCGGGGCGTCCCCTTTTATTACATCTGCCAGGACGATAAGTGCAAGGGGTTGTCTTTTTTCATCTGCCAGCAGCAGAACCCGCATCCCCTCTGAAGCGAACTGCTCCGCCTGTTCCAGCGACTGTCTTTCCTCTGTGAGATATTCTGGCGCCCCAAGAAAATACTTTCTTTTTCCCTCTGCGCACCTCACCGTGATTCCCATATACTTTCTTTCTGAACTAAATGGAATCTTATCTATGACTTCCAGTCTCCCCGTATTTTTAAAATGATTCCTCAGTGCCTCTGTGGTGCTGTTGGTCTCCTCAAAAGCGTAGGAGAGACTTTCCATGGCAGAATACACTTCCTTTTCTTCTGCGCCTTCTCCTGGTAGCACCTTTTCTACCAGGAGTTCTCCGGTGGTGATCGTACCTGTCTTATCAAGGCAGAGCACATCCACTCTTGCCAGCGCCTCGATGGCCTCCATCTCCTGAACCAGGGCATTCTTCTTCGCCAGCCTTCCCACACCAAGAATGAAAGATATACTGGTCAGAAGTACCAGGCCCTCCGGAATCATTCCAAGTACTCCTGCCACAGTGTTCACCAGGGAATCGGATATATCATTTCCTGCCACCTGCCGCTGGATAACAAACAATACCGTTCCGATGGGCACGATGGCGTAGCCAACATATTTTATAATCTTTTTGATGGCGATCTGCATCTCAGAAGTAGCCCGCCTTTTTGTCTTTGCTTTTTTTACAAGCTGAGTCGCATAATTATCTTCACCTACATGAATCACTTCTGCCGCCGCCGTACCTGCCACTGCTGTACTTCCTGAATATAGTATATCGCCGCCTTTTTTCAAAACTGCCAGTGATTCACCGGTGAGAAGGGACTCATTTACCTCTAATCCCTGAGATTCTCTGGTCACACAATCCACCGGGATCTGGTCGCCTATAGATATCTGGATCGTGTCTCCTTTCTTCAGGCTTTCAATCGGAACTTCACGAATCTCCTCCCCCAGCACAAGTTTAGCCTTTGTGGCAGTTACTACAGACAGCGCATCCACCAGTTTCTTTACTTTTATTTCCTGGATGATTCCAATCAGGGCATTGGTAATGACGATCCCCATAAACAGCATATTTTTATACTGGCCTGAAAAGAGGATCAAACCCGCAAGTACAAGATTCAGAAAATTAAAATAAGTAAAGGTGTGGGAGGCGATAATCTCCCCTCTGCTTCTTGAAGCGTCCATAACTCCCTCCTACGTGCTCTCCGCGATGTTCTATCCTTGTTATATTGGGAGCAAAAGGCAGATTACCCCCAATTGATACCTAAGGTTTATGTCCTGTAAATTGAAAAAAGAGAATCCCATGAGCTAACTCACGTCTCCTCTTTTCCTATCTTTCACAACTTATAATTTTATAAAGCTAGCGACGGGAATCGAACCCGTGACCTCTTCACTACCAATGAAGTGCGCTACCGACTGTGCCACGCCAGCTTAGATTAATTTTTAACCCACGCATTATTGTAGCAGAGTAATATGATTATGTCAACAGGTAATCAACACAATTCACCTAATTTTTTCTTAATGCGCTGAAGAGCATTATCGATCGACTTTGGTGTACGTCCCAAACGCTCTGCAATCTGCTGATAATTCATGCCCTCAATGTATAAATTTACCACATTTTGCTCGAACTGGCTCAGTTGGTTCTGAATGTATGCCTCGATCTTGCCCACCCTTTCCCTGTCGATCATAATATCTTCAGGATTGGATATTCCATTTTTCTCCAAAGTTTCCCCCAGAGTTTGTCCTGTCTCCTCGGTTCCGGCACCTCCCACCGGGACATCCAGAGAAACATAGGAATTCAGGGGCGAGTTCTTGAGCCGGTTTGCTCCCTTTACTGCATTATACAGCTGCCGCTCGACACATAGATTAGCAAATCCATAAAAAGAATTTTCTTTTTCCCGCTGATAATCACGAATCGCCTTAAACAGCCCGATCATCCCCTCCTGGATCAGATCGTCACTGTCGCCACCGATCAAGTAAAGCGCCCTTGCCTTTTTGCGCACCAGATTTTTATATTTTTCCATGAGATAATCTACACCAGAATTGTCCCCCTGCCGGATTTGAAATATGATTTCCTCATCAGTCAAATCATCATACCGCTCTGCCATACATTTCCCTTTCCCCTCAGTAAATACAACAGACATTAAGTTAATTACTTAATATTCGTTATATTTGCATATTTCCTTTGTCTTAAAATCTCAAATGCAAGAACTCCTGCCGCCACAGAGGCATTCAGGGAATCGATATCTCCTGACATGGGGATCGCTGACTTAAAATCGCAGTGCTCATTCACCAGCCTCGACACCCCAGAACCTTCATTCCCAATCACCAGGCCAATAGAGCCTTTCAGATTCTGGTGGTACATGATCTCTCCTTCCATATCCGCGCACACAAACCACATTCCCTTTTCCTTGAGCTGCTCCATCTCGGCAGAAAGATTTGTCACCTTTGCCACCGGGGTATAATGGATCGCTCCGGCAGATGCTTTCACCACCGTGGCAGTCAGTCCCACCGCCCGGCGCTTCGGGATAATCACTCCATGTGCCCCTGCCAGGTTGGCGGTACGGATAATAGCTCCCAGGTTATGGGGATCCTCAATACCATCCAGCAGAAAAATAAAAGGCTCCTCTCCTCTCTGCTCTGCCAGCTCAAACATATCTTCTACAGTACTGTAATGAAATGCCGACAGAACGGCCACCACCCCTTGATGCTTCCCGGTTTCACTCATATGGTCCAGGCGCTCTTTCGGAACAAAATCTACCAGGGTTCCTGCTTTTTTTGCCTCCCTCAATATGCTCAGCACCGGACCGTCCTTACATCCTTTGAGCACAAACAGCTTTTCGATCAGCTTTCCCGCGCGAAATGCCTCTAATACGCTGTGACGCCCCTCTAATCTGCTCTCATCTTCCATTTTCTTCTCCTTCACATTCAGGTAATGTCGTTTATATATACACGTAATCCGGTTACTTCTTCTTTCATATTCAGCGGCTTTACCATGATATACGGTTTGTTCGACTGCATAATTTGGATTCCCTCACCAGACACCTCTCCCAGAAAATATCCGTCCAAAATGGTAACTTTTTTGGTCTCCTCTTCATCCAGATAAGCACATAGTGATTCCATGACCTTTCTGCCATCTTTGGGATCACAGATCACTTCTGTCACCTCATAAACATCTTCTTCCCGGGTGTAAGCTGCCACGCCGCAAATTCTCTCACCTTCCCATAAGGCAACCACTTCACCTTCCAAAGCCTTCATTTCCTTATGAAGCTGTGACAAATATTTTGTGCTGTGATACATGTAGAGATCCAGGTCAGAAGCAGTCAAAAGATCACAGCAAAATTTCTCCATCTCCTTCATTTTTTCCTTGTCCATCTGAGACAAAGACACCACCTCATACCACTTCTTTTTATGCCCATACACCTCAATTCGCTCATGGTAATATACTGGCAAAAACCCAAGAGGCCGATAAATCTTCTCATCCGCCGGACTGAGAAAAGCAAGTCGGGCTCCAGCCTCCCGAAATTCACCCAGCCCCTGTTCGATATTTGTTCTCATGTGTCCCCGGCCACGGCTTTCTTCCCTGGTCGCCACGCCTACAATATAGGGACAGGAGCAGAGCTCCCCCCGGCAGACCATCTCATAAGGCGTAAAAAACGCCATACTCACCAATTCGTCACTCTCATATATGGAATAAATTTTACTTTTTTTCGCCTTTTCTTTAAAATAATAATCGATATATTTGTCCGTATCACCAAATATTTCTTTCCAAAGTTCCCGATGGTTCATTCCAGAGAATCCCTCTCTTTCTATCGATGGCATCGCCTGACTAGCTCAATGGCACCAAGTCAGACATTGTTGTTTAATATGCACACCGCATGAGAAGATATCCCTTCCCCAGCTCCCGTGAACCCGAGCCCTTCTTCTGTTGTCGCCTTTATACTGATCTGACCAAGCTCTATAGAGAGCGCTCTGGCTATATTTTCTCGCATATTCTCTATATGTGGTGCCATTTTAGGACTTTGGGCGATAATGACAGAATCGATATTCCCTACGGAGTATCCATTTTCCTTTAGCAGCCCCGCCACATGCTCCAGCAGGGAGATACTGGAGATCCCCCGATAGATTTGCTCTGTATCGGGAAAATGCTTTCCTATGTCTCCCAAAGCCGCTGCTCCCAGAAGAGCATCCATGATGGCATGTACCAATACATCTGCGTCAGAATGACCAAGCAGTCCATATTCATGATCGATCTTTACCCCACCAAGTATCAGACCTCTACCCTTAACCAGCCTGTGTACATCATATCCTGTGCCAATCCGCATAAGATGACCTCCTTTTTACTGAGAACTTCCCCGTTCGCCCTTCTTTCACTCGCCGTGCATTCTTCGCTGCTCCGCAGCGAAGAATCGCGGGCTGGCGCCCTATGTCAGAAAACACTCATCTACTTTTATGTGAGCAAGCTCACAACAAGTAGATGGTATTTTCTGACACACGGCTTGTAGCCTTCGCGCAAAAAAAGCCTTGAATAATCAAGGCTTACAAGTAGCGGGAAAGGGATTTGAACCCCCGACACCACGGGTATGAACCGTGTGCTCTTGCCAACTGAGCTATCCCGCCATATGCCATATAAAATGGCTTTATATTAAGCTGCCACAAAATAAGAAAATAAATGGGACCTACAGGGCTCGAACCTGTGACCCTCTGCTTGTAAGGCAGATGCTCTCCCAGCTGAGCTAAGATCCCATACGCCATTCGCTTATCAGCAGCGCCATTGATTATTATATTAGGACAAGACAAATTTGTCAAGCCTTTTTTGACTTTTTTCTATTTTTTTATTTATTTTTTCCATAAGACCGTTTTTTCATGGAAAATTAACTTAATTTTCTAGAGGAATAATGCCGTAAAAGTTCCTGCTGCCACCACACTGAGCGTATACATAATCACGCCCGCCAGAAGCACTCCACCCATAGCTGCTAACGCACTGGACTTGAAATCCATATCCAGAAGACTTGCTGCTAAAGTACCAGTCCATGCACCTGTCCCTGGAAGAGGAATACCCACAAACAGAAGAAGGGCCACAAAAAGACCTTTCCCAGCCTTTTCCTGAAGCTTCTTTCCTCCCTTTTCGCCTTTTTCCAGACAAAAGGTGAAGAACTTTCCGATAACCGGCTTGTCCGCCCCCCATTCCAGCAGTTTTCTGGCAAAGAGGTAGATAAAAGGAACCGGAAGCATATTTCCCACCACTGCTACGACAAAAGATATCGGCATAGAAATATCATATCCCGCCGCCATATAGGTCGCTGCAATGGGAATCGCTCCCCTCAATTCAACGATGGGTACCATAGATACTAAAAAAACAATCAAATACTGTAACATTTTATATTAATCCTTTCCTTTATGGTAGTGCCGGTGAGAGCGGCATCTCATACTTTACAAATCTCAATCTGAACTTCTCCACCCTCTGCAAAATCAATTACCGCATAAGTAGGTATGCCATCACCCTGTCTCGGTTTGGAGATGCTGCCTGGATTTAGAATCGTCAGTTGGGAGGTCTGCTCCACAAAAGGAACATGGGTGTGACCATACATCACGATATCCGCTTCCTGTTCCAACGCCCAATACTTAAGGATGTTTACTCCGCCAACCACGTGCTGTCTGTGCCCATGAGTCATGGCGATGCGGTGGCCATGCAACGGAAACGTAAGAAACTCCGGCGCATCCGAAGACCAGTCACAATTTCCCCTGACCATATAAACAGGTCCTGGAATGGAATTTCTCAGCCTGTCTCCATGATTTTCTATGTCTCCCAGGAAAAAAACTCCCTCTGCTTCTTTATATTGTTTAATGATGTCCAGCATTTTCTCATCTCTTCCATGTGAGTCGCTGAACACTAGATATTTTGCCATATCATATATTCTCCCGATAAAGGTGCCGCCAGTACAACAAATACTACTTTTTTCAAGTACTACTTTAATTTTTCTACCATTTTTCTCAATGCGATCCCCCGGTGGCTGATGCGGTTCTTTTCCTCCGGCTCCAGTTCCCCGGTAGTGCAGCCCCGCTCCGGCAGATAAAAGATCGGATCGTAGCCAAATCCATTGGTTCCCTTCGGCTCATGCGCCAGTACTCCTTCAATTACCCCTCTGGTGGTATCGACTCTTCCATCTGGGTAAGCACATGCGATCACGCACACAAACCGCGCCGTCCTTTCACCTTCTCCGGCCGCTTCGCAACGGCGGAGCAGATCTGCATTTTTAATATCGTAGGATGTCTCTTCTCCCAGATATCTGGCAGAATAGATGCCAGGTTCACCATTCAGATAATCTACCTCAAAACCGGAATCATCCGCCAGTACCATCTCTCCTGTCTCCTCACAGATGGCCTTTGCTTTGATCACAGCATTTTCTTCAAAACTGGCTCCATCTTCCACGATATCAGTATGTATGTCCAAATCTTTGAGAGAATATACGTCATAACCCTCTCCCAGAATCTGGCGGATCTCATTTACTTTTCCCTGATTATTGGTCGCAAATATAAGTTTCTTTGCCATAATATTTCCTCACTTCTTTCTTAGTATAATCGGTACAGCGTAAAATAGCAAGCGACTTTTACATTTACATATCAAAATGAGCAGGAATAAATCAGCGTCTTGGAGGCTTTGTCCCCATGTACTGATAAAGGTAGGTCTTCATCATGCCGTTATAGATCTTCCGGTTTTTCGTCGCTTTTTTTCCGATGGCCTTCTGCGCTTCCTCAAAACCGCTCAGAAGGAAGAAAGACCAAGTCTCATTTTCTCGAATGATGTTGCCAATAGTACGGTATAACAGCTCCATTTCCTTTTTAGATGAAAGTCTCTCACCATAGGGTGGATTGGATATAACAAAACCATATTTTTTCGGTGAACTGAAATTAATGATGTCTCTCTGTTGAAAATGAATCTGCTTGTCCACACCGGCAAGTGCCGCATTTGCCCTTGCCATTTTCAAAACTTCTCCGTCGATATCGTAGCCCTGTATGTTAACCTCTGCTTCCTCTTCCAATAGATCAGAAGCTTCCTCTACCACTGAGTACCACTCCTTTTTAGGAATGAGGTTGGTCCAGCCCTCGGCAGTAAATTCCCGGTTCATCCCTGGAGCCATATTCATGGCGATCATCGCTGCCTCAATGAGGATTGTGCCACTTCCACAAAATGGATCCACCAGAATCCGGTCCTTTTTCCATGGCGAAAGAAGGAGCAGCGCTGCCGCCAGCGTCTCCGTCACCGGTGCGGGAGCTGTATACTTACGGTAACCTCTCTTGTGAAGAGACGTCCCTGTCGTATCAAGCCCCACCGTCACAACATTTTTTAGAATACTGATACGCAGAGGATATTCTGCCCCGTCCTCCGCAAACCACTCCTGGCGATAAGTCTGTTTCAGACTTTCTACCATTGCCTTTTTTACAATGCGCTGAATATCTGATGGGCTGAACAGCTGGCTGTTTACCGAGGAAGCTTTAGCTACCCAGAATTTTCCATCTTTGGGGATGTATCTGTCCCATGGCAGCGCCTTAATATTTTCAAACAGTTCATCAAAGGTATATGCCTTAAATTCTGCCACCTTCAAAAGAATCCGTTCTGTTGTCCGCAGGAAAATATTAGCCCGGCAAATTCCCTCCGCATCTGCCCGAAAAGTAACTTTTCCATTATCCACTGCCGAAATCTCATAGCCAAGATCCAGAATTTCCCGTTTTAACACTGCTTCCATTCCAAAATGGCATGGTGCGATCAGCTCATATGTGTTATTTTTCATTCAGCATTCGTTTCCTTTCTTTTCCATACCTTATATCCCTGGTATCCCCCGGCGATGCTGATGGCATAATAGCCCTTCTTGTTCATTTCCCTCGCCGCATACATACTCTGATTCCCCCGTTCACAATAAAACACCACGGTGTCGTATCTGTGGGTCCAGGTTTCTTTTTCCACCTGCCAGCGCTCATAAGGTATATTTTTAGCACCTTTTATATGGCCATGTTCATAATCTTCTTCCTCCCGTAAATCTATGAGAATTGTTCCCGGTCTTCTGAGATAATTCTCCAGATCCTGGATGGGTATTATCGAAAAACTCATACTTATCACGTTCTTTTTTATTACATTATATGACATGATTATGTAAAACGTGACCCATAAGAATAACGCCGACAGCCCATTTTGCTCACCAAGCCGTACTGGCGTAATGGGCTCCATTAAACTACCTCCGCGTAAACCATGAGCCTCACGCTTCGCGAGACCACTCGGGTTCGCGGGCGCACCATGGCTTGTGCCTTCCGCACAAATCAAGCCGCCCCCAAATGGTGACGGCCTGATCGCTGTGGCAAACTACTTTGTGCTGTTGTAAGAATTGTTTGCATTCTTTGTAGAATTTTTGCTGGAATTCTTACTTGAACTGTTACTTGAGTTGCTGCTTGTGTTCTTTGTGCTGTTGTTCGAGTTGTTGTTTGTGCTGTTCTTGCAACCTGAAGAGTTCCGGCAGTTTGAGCAGTTTGACCTGTTGTTAGTACTGTTATTTGTACTATTCTTCGTGCTGTTGTTCGAGTTGTTGTTTGTACTGTTCTTTTCATTGAAATCGTCTAAAAAATTCTTAGCCATTGTAGTATTCCTCCTGTTTGTAATGTGTTAACGTTACAGGAATAGTATGGCTTTTTTATATGACGTTATACTGATCAAGCTTTTCCAACTGAACCAAATAATTCCATTTTTTCTTTTACTGTAGCTTTAATTGCTTCGGCACCCGGAGCCAGAAGCTTACGTGGGTCAAAGCCCTTTCCTTCCAGATCTTTTCCAGCCTCAATATATTTACGTGTCGCATCTGCAAAGGAAAGCTGACACTCTGTATTTACATTAATCTTAGAAACTCCAAGGCTAATGGCCTTTTTAATCATATCCTCAGGGATTCCTGTTCCACCGTGAAGTACCAACGGCATATCTCCTGTCAGCTGCTGTACAGCATCCAGTGTCTCAAAGCTGAGACCCGCCCAGTTCTCTGGGTATTTTCCGTGAATATTTCCGATTCCGGCTGCCAGCATAGTAACACCAAGGTCTGCGATCATCTTACATTCTTCAGGATCTGCGCACTCTCCTGCGCCAACGACTCCATCCTCTTCACCGCCGATAGAACCAACCTCTGCCTCAATGGACATGCCTTTTTCATTGCAGACTGCTACCAGTTCTTTTGTCTTTGCCACATTTTCCTCGATCGGATAATGAGATCCATCAAACATAATAGAAGAAAAACCTGCTTCGATACATGCCTTTGCTCCCTCATAGCTGCCATGGTCAAGATGAAGGGCTACTGGTACGGTGATTCCAAGCTCCTCCAACATTCCATTTACCATACCCACAACAGTCTTATAACCGCACATGTACTTTCCCGCTCCCTCAGATACACCAAGAATAACAGGGGATTTTAACTCTTCTGCTGTGAGGAGAATTGATTTTGTCCACTCAAGATTGTTGATATTAAACTGTCCTACCGCATATTTTCCTGCCTTTGCTTTTGTAAGCATCTCTTTTGCTGAAACTAACATTTCCTTACCTCCATTTTATTTTTAATTTCTGTACATGATTTCTGCTCATCCCGAGTTTTGCAAAAACTCGCAAATAAGTTCGCCAGAACTTATTTTCTACCGCAGCAATGTTTGTATTTCTTACCGCTGCCGCATGGACAGGGCTCATTTCTTCCCACTTTCGGTTCTTCATTGCGCACTGTACCAGAGTCCTTCTGTTTGCGGTACAACTCCTTCTGACGCTCCTTAGTCAGAATCTCGTCCCACTGGGGAAGCGTATACAGCCACTCGGCATTGCACTCAACCATATTGTAGTATAATTTTTCGCAGTCAATATCGAGCTTTACCTGTGTGTCCTTCTCCATCGTGTCAATGGGATTGGGCTCCTTCAGACTGTCGTTAATACCATCTAAAAATCCAACCATCATAGAAAGGGGCACATCATATTTTTCTGCCAGCCCTTCTACTGTCCCCTCGACTACTTCCTCCGGGTTCGCCAGAAGCTGCTCATAGATTCCTTTTTCCAGTTCAAAATAATTTCTCCAAAGTTCTTCTCCCTTTTTGGAATTCTGCATATCCTCTGCGTATGCATAATCTCTCCATTCCTGTAATAATGCCATTCAATTGTCCTCCCTGGCTTTTTCTCTGTTTTTGTTCTGCCGGACAGGGCGGCAGCCCCATAATGTACTTATTTTATACTTCACTGGCATAAGCGCTCACGTCGAAACCTGCGGTTTCTCCCTGTTCGTTTGGCTCACATAGCCTTTCTGTCACATACATCTGACTGCTGGCAGACATGTATGCTCCTGAAAGTCTGCGTTCGCATGTTATCTGCATAAGCGCTCACGTCGAAACCTGCGGTTTCTCCCTGTTCGTTTGGCTCACATAGCCTTTTTCAGAATGCGATCTGCCTGTAAACAGGCGCCGCATTCTTTAAAAGTCTGCGTTCGCGCTTATGCGTTCATTTTACCACAAAAAATGGCATCAGGCAAGATATGAATCTATTCCATCCGCAATTCCCTTTACCATCTTTTTCTGATAGGAAGCCGAAGACATCTTCCGGTCTTCCGCCGGATTGCTCATAAAGCCCATTTCAATGATAGTTACAGGAATCTTACACCAGTTAATTCCCGTCATTGTGTCCGTATACATGACACCACGGTTCTTCGCTCCTGTGGCACGGCAGAAAGCATCAATAACCTTTTTGGAAAATTTCTGGCTGGCGCTCCGTACTTTTTTTGACAGATACCGGTTTTTGTTCGTCGGAGCGATGGTCAGCGCCCCGCTGACCGAGGAACTGGAAGCGGAATTTGCATGGATTCTCACAAAGGCATCTGCTTTTGCCTGGTTTGCCACCTGGGCCCGCTGAACATTGGATATATTTACATTATGGCTGGTGCGGATCATGACCACCTTGTAGCCCCGCTTCACCAGTTCTTTCTTTAACTTCTTAGCCACCTGAAGGTTCAGTTTATATTCAGGCAGTTTTGTTGCACAGCCGGAGGTACCCGACGTCACCTTTGCCTTTTTTGTAGAAGAACCTGGGCCATTAGGTTCCTTCGCGTTGTTTCCCCGCAGCTGATGCCCCGCATCGATGGCTATAACCTTCTGCCTCGCCGCACAGGCCTCCTTTGCATCTGCCGCCGAAAACGACAGGCACAAGCCTGTCAAAATAACCGCCGAAGCTAATTTTACTTTCACATTCAACTTCATCTTTCCCTCTCCTCTCATTTCTTATGCCCGTCTCCGGCCCGATATGCCATCGAGTCAGCTCAACGGCACGGATACCATTTCCCCGAAAGTCATTGATCCATACATAACGACAAAAACCGCCCATCCAAGGCGGTTCCTATCATTTTGCCAATGCGGAGTATGGGACTTGAACCCACACGTCTCAGAGACACATGATCCTTAGTCATGCCTGTCTGCCAATTCCAGCAACTCCGCATGCAATTTAACACTGCTTGACTATAATACCAGATTTCTTCCTCATTGTCAAATGTTTTTTCATTTTTTTATCTATTTTTATCTGCTTCCGGCAAACCAGGAGAGCAGGCTGCTGTTTTCCCGGGTAATTTTCCCCAGCTGTGAATGAGGGAGCGGACACATAACAGATCCCGTCTCCACCGTCACATTGGGAATCTTTTTGTTGTAGATCAGCCAGTCACCAAAGCCGCCGTTGGGATCTGTGCTGATGGATTTTGGCATAAGCCGGTAGCCGGTAAATTCATTCACCTTTTCCGCCAGTGCCTTCTGTCTGTTATAGAGTGCCGGCGTCCCCTCCACGTTATAGTTCCAGTAGAGAATGCTCCCGGTGGAATGATAATTCAACGCCTCCTTAAGACCGGATATGCTGTTGACAAACCTCATCATTGCCTTCGTCTCTTTTTCTGAGGCTGCCTTTTCGCCCGGATATGTCATCCCATCGGGTTTTTTAGACTTGTTTTTTGTGTTCCAGCCCCCAGGAAAATTCAGATTCAGATTTACCCCTCTGGCATTTCCCTTCCATGTACGGGCAGATTTTTTTGTCTTTTTGCAGATTTTTCGCAACTTTTTATTCCTGATAGAACCAAATCCGGACTGTGAGATCGTCACGCCGTCTGGATTGATCATGGGTACCACATAAAGACATGTATGTGCCAGCGTGTTTTTATAATCGGAATACTGTCTCAGTATCTCCTCGCTCTTCCGCATAAGCATCAGTGAATTCAGCCATTCTCTCGCATGGATGCCCCCATCCAGCAGAAGCTTTCTCCCCGCGGAAGGACTGCCAATGCGAAGGCACCAGATATTTCTCCCATCTTCGCTTGTTCCAAGACATTTGAGTGCCGCCCTGCCGCGGTATTTTCTGGCAATCTGCTGCATATCCTCTGTCATATCCTCATAACTGTATACCGTGTCCCTGTCATTGACCAGCCAGGGTTCTTCTTTTACAATAATCTTAACTTTAACTAAGTTCTTCTGGGACCCTCTGACCTTCGCCTCGATGACAGCTGTTCCCTTCTGTCTCGCCGTCACAATTCCTTTTTTATCAACACGCGCCACTTTTTTATTAGAAGATTTGAACTTAATCTTTTTGGCCGAATAATTATATGACAGTCTCGTCGTCTTTCCCTGATACACCACCTGCTTTGCCGGCGTCTTTGTATAGAGGCGCGGGGCAAAATAAATGTACACGAAAATACTTTCCCCAGTCTCCTTTGCCGTCACCTGCACGATAGCATACTGTTTTTTGTCCCTTGCCCTATCGGCACAGGAAACAACCCCCGCCCGCGAGACCTTTATCTTTTTTGAGGTGATATCCTTCTTCCGTATCCCTCCTATTATACGAAAAGTAGATTTCTTTGACGGCAGCAGCCTGACAGGATCAGAACCATAGGATGATATGCGGTATATTTTTCCCTTTTTTATCTTTCCATATCCGATCCCTTTTTGTTTCCCTGCACGATAAGCCGCGTTTTTGTTTTTAAGCACCAGCGGAGCCGGGGAAGCAGTGGGAGCAGGCGTCGGTGGCAATGGCGTTTCTGTGGGAACTGTCACTTCAGCAGGGGCAGATGTTTCCGAAGGAAATACAGGCATTTCCGGAAGAGGCGTCTGGGTTACAGCAAAATCCCCCGCCCTATCGGTCTGCTCCGCCTTCACCGGTTCCCACACCGTACAGCCTAAAATAAATAACAGAATCAGCCATACTCTCAACCATGCTTTTTTACTGCTTATCATTTTCATCCTTTCCCACCTCTTTACTCGACGACACTAAGCCCGTCTGGTCTAAAAAGGGTACCTCATATGGATGAAGTACCCTTTCTAAATTCATTATAGACAGTTTAACTGAAAACTATGTCAAAAATAGCACCATCGAGCTATGCAAGTTTGCTCTTTGCCACATCAACAAGAGCTGCAAATCCTTCTGGATCACTGATCGCCATCTCGGAAAGCATTTTACGGTTTACATCCACCTCTGCAAGCTTCAGACCATGCATAAACTTACTGTAAGAAAGTCCATTGATGCGTGCTGCCGCATTGATACGTGCGATCCACAGCTGTCTGAACTGTCTTTTTCTCTGCTTTCTTCCTGTGTAAGAAGTCTCCAGGGCACGCATTACTGACTGCTTTGCCACACGGTACTGTTTGGATCTGGCGCCTCTGTAACCTTTTGCCAGTTTCAATACTCTTTTATGTTTTTTCTTTGCGTTCAATCCGCCTTTAATTCTAGCCATTTGTCATTTACCTCCTTCGCCAATCCATCAGATATATGGCATGATCTTCTTCATTGTCTTTACGTTGGTATCATCCACAAGAGTTGATTTTCTGAGATTTCTTTTTCTCTTCGTGGTCTTCTTAGTCAGGATATGGCTCTTGTAAGCTTTGTTACGAACCAGTTTGCCAGTTCCGGTTACTTTGAATCGCTTTGCAGCGGCTCTTTTTGTCTTCATTTTCTGATTTGCCATGATTATTTCCTCCATTTATATTTGGTAGCAGATATCTACCACTATTTTGCGGCTGTTAAAAACATGATCATGCTTCTTCCTTCCATTTTGGCTTCCTTATCGATCGCAGCGACGTCTTCTAATTTCTCATAAAATGCATTGAGAACTTCGCGCCCCACATCCTTATGCGCCATCTCACGGCCACGGAAACGAAGGGTCACTTTTACCTTGTCACCCTTGGACAGGAATTTACGAGCCTGATTAGCCTTTGTATTTAAATCATTTGTATCAATGTTCGGCGAAAGACGAATCTCCTTCACATCTATCGTTCTCTGCTTCTTCTTGGCTTCTTTTTCTTTTCTTGCCTGATCATATCGGAATTTTCCGTAATTGATGATCTTACATACCGGCGGCTTTGCCGTCGGGGCAATCTTAACCAGATCAAGGTCAGCATCCTTTGCTTTCAAATAAGCTTCTTTCGCTGACATAATTCCAAGCTGTTCTCCGTCCGGGCCGATCACGCGCACTTCTCTGTCGCGAATCTGCTCGTTAATCATTAAATCGCTGATAACCTGCACCTCCAAATGTAATAAAAAAAGATAACTGTTTTTAAAGCCAGCTATCCACATAAATTCAGTATTCTTTCATTTTGAAAAAATGGTTGACCATTGCGCGCTCCTCATATGGCGGCAAGGTGAGAGTGGATAACTCTGCTTTTTGCACCTTTGCTATTTTACCATAGAGGAGCGTAATGTGTCAAGTTTTTTTCATTATAAATTTCCGATTAATGCATTTTTATTGTTCTTTTCCACACATCATAAAACTCAAATTTAAGTACATTTCCGGTACGTTTTATTTTCAAATTTTTTCCAAACCGAGTATAATACCACCCATAGTAAGAAGAATATTCAAGTTTATAACTATCAGAATCTCTCAATTCTCCTGCCCGTGGATCTACTATTCCCCATACAGGCTTATCATCATAATACCTTTTATAGGTAACCTTTGATTCGGAGATGGTAACATAATAATCATATCCTGAACCGTTTCCTTTCCAGGAGCCTATGATTTCCTTCAGGGATTCTTTATATTCCTTCATTTCTATATTTTCTCTGAGATACCTTTTTGCAATTCCGCTATTCAGCTTTTGTAGTTTTTTATAAACGCCTCGGATATCACCCGATTTAACAATTTCCAAAAACTTACGATACTTTGCTGAATCTTTGTAATTCTTCAATTGAGCAAAACAGTAATCAGAAAAAGCACTATATTCATTATTCCTCAAATTCTTTTTGCCTTTTGTATACAAGGCCTTTTGAATTGAAGATACATCTTCTTTCAATAAATATTCCTGTATTTCGCTAAAGTTATTGACGTCTGTATATTTTTTGTCAATAGAAAGTAAGTATGCCTTTTTTAAATCACTGCTTAATTCAGATATATGTGCAGAGGAAATATGCTCATAGCAATGTTCAACAGCCTCTATGTAATTTCCTTCTTCAATCAAACATAATGCACTTTCATAGTACACATTTTCTATGGAAGCAGAGTATTTATCTACAACTTTCGATAAATATAACTCTTTTGCGTTTTCAAAATCCAAATTAATTAATAATTTTTTACCACATTGCAGCAAAGTGTCATTTAATTCCTTGCTTTCTATTATGTCTTGATTTTTAATATTGGAATAACATAAAAGCATATTATCCTGGTTACTATTATTTGCTTCATCTATACATGCTTTTTTCCACAGTTCATTTAATTCATTACCTTTTGCTTCCTCTGTGTTCTGGATTTTCCCGTAACATGTTTCTGCACTTTCAATATCATTTTCATTCAGAAACTTAATGCAGTAATCATAATATCCTTCTAATTCTCTAGATGTTCGTAATGAGCCTGTTATCTTCTGATAGGTTTTTTCAGCAGAATCAAAATCCTTTTCATTTAAATATCTCTGGGCCTCACCACTGTAGTATCGAGGCAAAACCACATATTTTGCCAACAAAAATACACAGATTAAAATTAATACACAGATGGAAAATAACTTAACCCGTTTTATGTTCTGGTTATGTTTATCCCTGCGTCTTTCTTCTTCCTGTTGTTTCTCTATTTCCTCTTTTCTTCGTATTTCTTCTTCATATTCCATGTACCTCTGATTCAAATATGATTTATCAGATAATTTCGTTAATTCATCAATATTCAAACCACATTTGCGGCATGTTTTACCTCTTTTAGCATTCAAAATACCACAAGGACATATCCAGTATTCTTCATTTTCCACCAACAAATTTTTGCATTTCACCCTTGAATTTAAAAGACTGATTTCACGAATATATTGTTCCATATCTGGACTGTCTATAATTAATCTTTCAATTTTAGGAATACTATGTAATGAAACATTCTGATCACTTATTGTCCCATTTGTATACGCTGTTTTCGTTATTGCAAAAGCAAATTTTCTCGCATCTGCATATGGAATTTCTACTGGAATATCTGTTCCAAAAGATGAGTTTTGATGAATATTCATGTCAAGATAAATTCCTTGAACAATGCCGAGCTCTTTTCCGGAAATATCATAACAAGTAATATCCACATATACAGCCGCTATTGGGAGACTTTGTACATTCGTAAACTTGCCTTGAAAAATATTAATTTCCTTTTGTTCATCAAATAATAAGGCTGCTTTCTTAAGAAGTAACGGTGATTCCTCCTGGTAATACATTTCATCTATACTTAGTATTCTTCGATAGCGTTCTTTCATCCTGCCTGACCTCTTTTTTATAACGGTGGTAATTTTGACTGTTCAAAAATACTAGTACTACTCTCTTCTTCTTTTTTAGACAACCTCTCCAAATATTCCAAAGCTTCACCTAAGCCTGCTAGAATCGCATACAAAACACCCGTGCTGAAAATACTTGAAACTAAAATGGAAAGTGTCAAAGCAACATCCCGTTTTGCCTCCCCTGATACACCATAATATCGGGAATAAGACACCTCTTTAACTTCCCCATATTTTGCAGCAAGAAATATCGAACCAATAATTCCCAACACCAAAACTACAACTGCTAATCTCTCACATAATCTTTTGTACTTTGAATTCATTTTTTCTTCCTCCTAATTTATTCTTTATCTTTTGTTTTTTCAAACAATTTACATACATTATTAGATCATAATTTACTTATGTTGTCAAGAAATATTACTCCAAAAAATAGCAAAAATCCCCTCATAAACTACATTGTCAACCCCGTTTTGATGTGTTAAAATAACTTCTGACTAAGTTATTAGCAAGTTGCCTGTGCAACTTGGTTTGTGCGGAAAGCAGGTGATCTCTCTGACAGATAAAGTTTTATACCGTCTTGGCATTTTTTTGTTTATGGCAGGTATTATTATTTCTATTTTGCAAAATTGGGAAGTGATAAATTTTTCACAGTTACTTTACCCCTGCCTGTTTCACCGGATCACCGGTCTTTACTGTCCCGGCTGCGGGGGAACCCGCGCCTTTACATCACTGTTACAGGGGGATTTCATCTCCTGCTTTGTCTATCATCCATTTGTATTTTACTGTTTTGTGATGTATGTCCTGTATATGGCAAGCCATACACTGCAAAAAATCTGTATCTGGAAAAAAAAAGCCCCCTGCAGATCTCCTTTTGCAAGAGGACTTTCTTTTCGTATCAGTTATGTTTACTTCGGCATTGTCATCATACTATTACAATGGATGATTAAGAACTTATTACTGCTAATGTGCTGACTGCATTAATCAATAATAACTGATGTCCATTCGGAAAAACTGCTGCATCCAGTCCCTGACCTGATTCTGGTCATTGGGGTCAATCTGATCCAACTGATCCCAGATCTGAGGATCCATTACATTGTTCCAATCGATCATCATAGCCAGGCTGAACAATATATAGACCCCTAACAGGATTCCGATCCCATTCAGGATAATTCCGACGATTCCCAGCGTTTTGCCGGAACCAGTCCCCTTTACAATACATATAATCGAAAAAATCATACCTACGATCGCCGGTATCATTCCAAATCCCAGACAGGTACAGCAGAGGATGGAAAATCCCCCCAATATGACTGCTGCAATACCCAGTCCTTTTTTTGCATTCTCTTCCATTTATCTCTACTCCTTTTCCGTTATGTTCAGGGACAAAAGATTTTTTGTCCCCAGATATAAAATGCTGCCATTACTGTATCTTTTCCGGCTGGGACAGTTCCCGGATTCACGCCGCCTCCTTCTGAATATAACATGATACTGATCACAACCAGGGTTATACTCAGTGTCAGCCCCACTGCTCCCACTACAATACCGGCAACCGCCAGATCCTTCTGTCTCTGGTTCTCTTCCCGCAGTGCGATGATCCCAAGTACGATCCCTACCACAGCACACAGTATCGCTAACTGCCACAGGCAGCAATTCAACACCGATATGCAGGATATTACCAGGGACGCAATCGCCTTTGTGTTCGGTCTATTGTTTGTTTCCATGACTCGTCTCCTTTTCAACCGAAGGTTTTCAACCTTTCTTTCCCTCCGAAGGCTGTTCCTCTACTTCAATCTTTCGGATCTCTTTGGTTCGGATCTCTTCTACGATATCCTGAATGAAATCAGAAAGCGCTACCTGACCTTCATCCCCCTTATAACGGCTCCGCAAAGATACCAGGTTTTCTTCCTGTTCCTTCTGGCCAACGATCAGCATATAAGGAATCTTTTTGAGTCTCGCCTCACGGATCTTAAACCCGATCTTTTCCGAACGGCTGTCCACTGTGGCATCCACACCATTCTTATCCAGTTCCGCCTTTACCTGTTCCGCATACTCAGAATATTTTTCTGATATAGGAAGGACACGAACCTGCTCCGGACACAGCCATGTCGGGAACAAACCTGCATATTTTTCGATCAGCCATGCCAGTGTTCTCTCATAGCACCCAAGGGAAGTCCTGTGGATGATATAGGGACGTACCTTTTCCCCATTTTCATCGATATAGTACATGTCAAACTGCTCTGCCAGCAGGGCATCCCACTGAATGGTAATCATGGTATCCTCTTTGCCATAGACGTTTTTCGCATTGATATCTACCTTCGGACCATAAAAGGCAGCTTCGCCCACGTCCTCGGTAAAAGGAATGTTCAGTTCCTTAAGAATATTGCGGATATGCTGTTCCGTCTCCTCCCAGACTTCTGCCTCACCTATATATTTTTCTTTATTCTCCGGATCCCATTTGGACAGATGATAGGTCACATCCTCTTCCAGACCAAGGGTCTGAAGACAGTACTGTGCCAATGCGATACAACCTTTGAATTCCTCCACCATCTGATCAGGACGCACCACCAGATGTCCCTCGGAGATCGTGAACTGTCTTACACGGGTGAGACCGTGCATCTCTCCCGACTCTTCATTCCGAAACAGGGTAGAAGTCTCGCCATAACGGCATGGCAGGTCACGATAGGATTTCTGGCTGGCTTTGAACACATAATACTGGAAGGGACAGGTCATAGGCCGCAGTGCAAAAACTTCTTTGTCTTTTTCCTCATCTCCCAGCACAAACATTCCATCGGTATAGTGGTCCCAGTGCCCGGAAATCTTATACAGATCGCTCTTTGCCATAAGCGGTGTCTTTGTCCGGATATAGCCCCACTCTTTATCCTCCAGATCCTCGATCCAGCGCTGAAGCTTCATGATCATTTTCGCTCCGTTTGGCATGATCAGAGGAAGTCCCTGTCCGATCACATCCACCGTGGTGAAGAGCTCCATCTCCCGGCCCAGTTTATTGTGATCCCGTTTTTTAATGTCCGCCAGATGTTCCATATGGGCATCCAGGTCTGCCTTTTTGGTAAATGCCGTACCATATACGCGGGTCAGCATCTTATTTTTTTCATTTCCTCTCCAGTATGCTCCAGAGGACGAGATCAATTTCATTGCTTTTAATGGCTTTGTACTCATCAGATGTGGACCGGCGCACAGGTCGATATATTCGCCCTGCTGGTAGAAGGAGATCTGTGCGTCTTCTGGAAGATCTTCGATCAGTTCTACTTTATATGGCTCTTCCCGCTTTTTCATCAATTCGATCGCTTCCTGTCTCGGAAGGGTAAAACGCTCAAGCTCTGCCCCCTCCTTCACGATCTTTTTCATCTCTTTTTCTATTTTATCCAGGGCTTCCCTGTCCAATGACTCCATATCAAAATCATAGTAAAATCCATCGGCGATCGAAGGACCGATGGCACATTTTGCCTCCGGGTACAGACGCTTGACTGCCTGCGCCAGCACATGGGAAGCGGTGTGCCGATAGGCCGCCTTTCCTTCCTCGCTGTCAAAAGTTAGTATATTTAACTCATGCTCTCCGTCCACCACCGTACGAAGATCCACCGTCTCACCATCCAGCTCTGCCACACAGGCCACTCTGGCAAGCCCTTCGCTGATGTCCTTCGCAATATCAATGATCGCCATTGGATCCGCATATTCTTTGCTGGAACCATCTTTTAATAATACTTTCATGTTTATTCCATTCCTTTCCCATTCATTTAAGTCGTCACATATTCCTCCCAGATGCAGCTATTTTTACATGCAGGCATGAAATCGGCTGTCTCCAGGGGAGATGCGTATCTTGTTGTTTACACGCACGAAGCCCCGTCCCGGCAAACAGTTTTTGTTTACAGGGACGGGGCATAATCATCTGTTAATTCCCGCGGTTCCACCCTAATTGGCATCTCTTCACCCGAAGGATACCCGGCTTCATTTGACGATAACGGAGTCACCGGACCGGATGAGGGCCACTCAGAGGTAGTTTTCAAATGTTTCCCATGGGGGTGCTTCCAGCCCGATGCCTTTGGTCACTTTAAAACCGCCTGCATTCCGACACCCTTCTCTGTCATGTTACCGCATTTTACTCGTCTCTTCAACGTGTTATGGCTATTATAATCATTTGGATGCGGATTGTCAACTGTAAATTGCCTGCAATCGTATGTCTCAGGCACGGGCACTTCCATCCTCACCTGCCAGCAGCTCCTCCACAAATTCCCGGTAATCCTGCATCGTGGTACAGTTCGGAGCATAATCGATCAACAGTTTCTTATTCATCTGTGCTTCCTTTGTCTTCACGCACTCGCGCACCGCGGTTGGAAAGAGTCTGGTTCCGATCTGGTCTGCGACTTGCTGAATCTCTTCTTTTACATTTTTTTCAAGATTGGAACGCCCTGCATATTTTACCAGCAAAAGTCCTGCGATCTCCAATTTGGGATTTTGGCGTTTCTGTACCGCCTTGATGGTCTCATTTAATTTGGATAATCCCTGCATCGCATAAGCATCCGCTGTCACCGGGATAATCACCCGGTCTGCCGCGATCAGACAGTTATATAATACGACATCTAATGATGGCGCTGTGTCAATCACGATATAATCGTATCCCTCTAATAATTCCAGCGCATCCTGCAGCCGGTAAAGTCCCTCCACGTTTCCATCCAGCATTTTCCCAGCTTTGGCAAGCAATGGGTCTGACGCCACAATATCTCCATTGGGCATGTGCTGGATCGCTTCTTCGATCGGCAAGGCATCAGAGTCAACCATCACATCATACAGCGTAGCCTGATCTTCAATCAGAGCCTGATAGGTGCTTGTGCTGTTCCCCTGGGGATCGGCATCGATCAATAATGTTTTTCCCTTCGTCCCTAGAATCCCTGCCAGCGTCGTCGCTGTCGTTGTCTTCCCTATCCCGCCTTTTTGGTTTGCGATCACATATGTTACTGCCATAGTTCTCCTCCATCTTTTGCATTTAAGCATAGATTAAAAAGCAATCTGCCCTTCTATCATTTTATTTATTACGTAAAATACTGCCTGATCCTCTGGCTTTACATAAATGTCTATGTCCTCAATCTCTGTCTCCTGCACACCCCGGTCCAGAATATCCTGATAGATCAGGTCAAGCAAATGCTTTTCCGAGCGTTCCCGCCCCTGATACTGTATGATCAGATTTTTCCTGGCACTGGCAAAGCTGCCAATCTGCTGATTTGCCCTCTCGACACTACATCTCCGTGCCATATAGTCACCTCCAGAAATAACAATTCTTCCATTTTCTGTTGCTTTATTCTATTGTATCATTCTTTTAATCGAAGGACAAGTAGAACTATTGTCTGATAGTAACTATGCCTATATCCCAATACAAATCAACTCCGATGGTTCATCGGACAACTCCTTGTAGCTCGATGGCGCCATCGAGCTAGGCGTACTCCACCAGCTTATCCTGCATGGGTTCGAGCTCATTCTATTGAACGCATTTGCTCGATCAGAGATTGCTTTTTCTGCCTGTTCACCGTCCACACAGACAGAATCAATTCCATCCCAAACAGCACCAGGATGAACAGTCCCATTTCTAAAACCGGGAACTGGTAAGGAACTATTTCACCGGCAAAGGCCACCGTGCTTATCTTCCTACTAACGATGATTGCTATAGGTAGTCCAACAATCAGGGTTACCAATGCAGCAGAGGACGCATAACACAACCCCTCGTAAACATTCATCTGACAGAGCTGTTTCCCGGTTAAACCGACAGATCGTAAAATGCTGTTTTCCTTCTTGCGTGAAATCTGATTTGAGAGTGTGGTGTTAATAAGGTTGATAACACCAAACAGGAAGATCATCCAAGAAAGTGCCTGTAAACCACCAAATATAATTGAACTTTGCGCTTCCTGATACTCCTTCTGTATGCTAAAAGCATCTAAAGAAATGTTGCTGTGGTTTGCGACGATATTGCGTAGTCCATTTTCTACGCTTTGCGCTTTTTCAGGTTCGCTTACAATACTCCATGAATAATTGAAGTTCTCGATTTCAGGAAAGACTTTCTCTGCAAATTCTCTGGAAAGGAACATTTGTGTTGCATCCATTGCTAAAGCCCCATGACCGTTTGTAACTTTCTTTGTATCAAATATACCAGATACCGTAATGGGGACAACCTCTTGCCCAACAGAAAGTTCAAGTGTTGTGCCAATTTCTATATCTCCGAGGTATTCCTGAATAAGCTGCCCAATCACAACCTCATGTTCACCCGTTGGCAGAGAACCAGCAATTAAAGCGTGTTCGGCTTCATGGTAATTTTCTTCGTTAAGAAAATCACACGCTCCACTTGTGGAATTACTATTTGCTGCTGTAACCTTTCCGTGAATCGCTTCTCTTTTCTCAATTACATCGGTCACGCCGTCGATGGATAAGATTTCCAGCCTCAATTCTTCATTTAAGGGATTTCCTACGGCCATCAGCTCTATTTCGGATTGATCTGAATCCATATAGATTTTATAATCACCATCCGGGTAGAATTGCCGTGCATACTGTTCCGGCGATCTTGTCAAAAGTGCAGATGCAATAATCAAAAGGAAAATACCGCCTAAACTTAACGAGGCCACAATGCTGATCGTCTTTTTGCGGTCACGCTTGAAATTTGCAATGCCCATCGAAACAGGGTTGAGCTTGATATTTTTCTTCCGGCAGTGTATGGTTTTCTGTTCAGCGGAGAAGCGTACTGCTTCTAATGGTGAAATGTTTGAGGCAATTTTAATCGGTTTCCGAATCGAAATGGACACCATAAACCAGCAGATCAGCACTGCTAAAACAATGACTCCCCCATAATAGAAAGCATTGAAACCTTTGGGGAACAGGATATATCCGCCGCATACGCCTAACATCACACCAGCCACAATACCGATACTGCCGAGCCGCTGCCCCTCTTTCTTCACAATCCGTCTGACTTGTTTCTGTGTTGTGCCAATGGTACGAAACTGCCCATAGCTTTTTATCTTGTCATTGATAGAGATACGGAAGATACTCTGAATGACGATATATCCACCAACCAAAACAAGTAATGCGACACTGCCAAGAGCAGCAAAATCTATCGACCTGGAATAGTAAGTTAAATAGGTGCTGTTCATTCCCACAGGAGGCAGATCATAGTTGCTGGCAATTTCCCGGCAATAAGCTGTCATGGTTTCTTCATCCAGTTGCGTATCATTTTTAAAATGCACATAGGCACGATACCCCGCCGAATCAAAACCTGTCCATTCAGTCAGTGCTGCCTTTGAAAGAATTATAGCGCAGGTATTTGCCTCTTTTTCTCCCACGCTGTCCATAATGCCTGTTACGGTATATTCTCCGTGAAAGCTGTCTGTATGTAAAATGACAGTTTCCCCAATCTTGGCGTTATTTCCATAAGTGGCTAGAAAATATTCACTTACCACAACCTCGTTCGCTTTTTCAGGCACACGGCCCTCCAGCAGATTCATCTGGTCGCGGGCAATATACATCATTTCCTCGTCGCAATATACATAGGACGCATGATAGCCCTGTTCAGAGTGTTCCTGCCCGAGCTCATAGTAACCGCCCACACGGGCAAACTCCGGCAGCCCTTTTAAGGTTTCTATATCGGTTTCGTCAATTCCCAGCCAAACGACCTCGTAAGTATCGACAACCTGATTGCGCTGTATTTGCATTACAGAGGTAGATACAATTCCTGTAAAGCAAACCAAAAATGCAGCCAGCGCAACAGAGATCATCACCATCATGTTTCGGCGTTTTTCGCTTTTCAGACTTCTTTTCGCCAGCTTTTTTTCAATGGTGCAGGTATCATTTTCAAAAGGCCACGTCATAGCCTGCCACCTCCTTTAGTCCACGATCTTTCCATCCTCAATGCGGATAATCCGATCTGCAAGGCGGGCGATGTCGTTGTTGTGGGTAATCATCACTACGGTTTGCCTAAACTCTGCGCTGGTGCGCTTGATAAGTCCCAACACTTCGGAGCTGGTCTTGCTGTCCAGGTTGCCGGTCGGCTCGTCGGCCAGCACAATAGCCGGTTTGGTAATCAGGGTGCGGGCAATCGCCACACGCTGCTGCTGGCCGCCTGAAAGATTGCCCGGCATATTTTTCAGCTTATCTTCCAGACCCAGCAGGTGAACGACTTCGTTCATAAACTTCTGATCTACTGTGTCCCCGTCCAGCTCCACCGGCAGGACGATGTTTTCATACACATTCAGAATGGGAACAAGGTTGTAGTTCTGAAAGATAAAGCCGATGTTTCTGCGTCGGAAGATGGTGAGCTGCTCGTCGTTCATCTTTGCCAGCTCCTTATCCCGGACGATCACATTGCCGGAAGTGGGTGTATCAAGCCCACCCATCATGTGAAGCAGGGTGGACTTGCCGCTGCCGGAGGTTCCAACGACAGCCACAAACTCGCCATCCTCCAGGTCGAAGTTTACGCCATCAAGGGCGCGGGTGATGTTCGGCTCTGTGCCGTAATACTTTTTCAGGTCAATAGTCTGTAAAATATTCATGTTCAAATACTCCTTTCAAGGCTTTTACCTGTTGATAAGGCTATTGTAAAACCCAAATGTCCGCGAAATGTTACAGCGGCAAAAAAATTTTAATGAAAATCAGGGTGAATTATTACAATGCTCGGACATTTCAAGAAAATTTCAGCAGACAGCCGGAAAAGGCCGCCCGCTGTCCTTTACTTCACAGGGAGCATAATGGAAAAAGCAGAACCTTGCCCCGGCTCTGAAACCACTTTGATATAGCCGCCCTGCCGGGTCACAATTTCACGGGCCAGATACAGGCCAATGCCCACGCCCTGCTGCTCATGCACTGCTTCCTCCCGGTAGAATCGCCGGAAGACAGCCGCCTGGCTGCTCTCGGAAATGCCCTTGCCGGTGTCGGTGACTTTGACCTCCACATACATTTCCCATTCCATCACCGATACAGAAATGTTTCCTCCTGCCGGGGTGTACTTTACCGCATTGTCCAGCAGATTGAACAGGGCTTCGCTTGTCCATTTGCTGTCATGGGAGAGGGTGAGATCTTCCGGGCAGTCCACGGACACGGCGATTTGTTTTTTCTCCGCAGCATACACGATCCCGCTCATGGCCTGGGCCACAGTATCAAAGAGACAGCCCGGTTTCTTATTCAACTGAATGACGCCCGTTTCCAGACGGGAGGTTTTCACAAGCGCCTGAAAAAGAAAATCCAGCTTATCCGTTTGGGTACGAATACCCCGGATGAAATCGGTACGCTCCGTTTCGGCCATAGGCTTTTCCAGCAGAGTGTCCGCTGCCATTTTCAGATTGCTCACCGGCGTTTTTATCTGGTGGGAAATATCCGATACCAGGGCTTGAAGCTCCTGCCGTTCTTCATCCACCTTACGCCGGTTCTCCTGCATAATTTGATAGAGGCGGGAAAGCCGATGGCTTATACGGGCCAGCATGGTTTCGCTGTCCTCTGCACGCTGGGGTGCGACCTCACCCTCAATCATGTGGTCAAGGGTCTGGCACAGGTCAGAGGTAAACAGGGACAGGCGCTTTCCAAAAGCTAACGTCAGCAGAAAAAACCAGACGAGGGTGCAGAGAAACAGTGCGCCACCTGCAAGCAATACCGCCGTCTGTTTTGTCACAAGGAACAGGGCCAGCGTGATCGCCGTCATGGAAAGCAGCAGACCAGCCACCACCAGACGGAACAGCTTTTTTACCGATAGGTCTTTGAGCGTCATTTCTTCTCGCCTCCCGTCCATTGATAGCCCATGCCGTAAATCGTCTTGATATAGGGCGCACCGCCATCCGCTTCGATCTTGCTGCGAATACGGCTGATAGAGGTTGTCAGGGTGTGTTCGTCAACAAAACGCTCGTCCACATCCCACAGCCTTTCCAAAAGCTGCTGGCGTGTAAGTACCTGCTTCGGGTTTTTGCGGAACAGGTTCAGCATTTTATACTCCATTGGGGATAAGGACAGCGGCTTTCCGTTCAGGTCTGCGGCCTGCTCGGAGAAGTCCAGAAACAGCCGCCCATCATCGTAAATATCCTTTGCGGGCCTGTGGTGTTCCAGCATGGCGAACATGGCTTTGATTTTCCGCTGCAATGCTCCAATCACAAAGGGCTTTGTGATATAGTCCACCGCGCCCACCTCATAGCCCCGTATCTGGTCGCTCTCCTGATCGTTGGCGGTCAGGAAGATCACAATAGTGTCCGGGTGTTCCGGCTTAATCAACCGGCATAGGTCGTAGCCACTGCCATCCGGCAGGTTGATGTCCAGCAGGACTAAATCAAATTCTCGCGTGTGCAGGGCTTCGGTGGCTGTCCTGGCGTTCAGGGCAGAGGTCACACCGTAACCGTCAGCGGTCAGGTTGTAGGCCAACATCTTATTCAAAAAACTGTCGTCCTCGACAATTAAAATCTGCTTCATATCGTCACTTCCTTTTCTTTTTGCAGATAGTATAACAGGCAAATGTCCGTGAAATGTTACAATGAAACATTTTTATTTATCATTAGTCAATATTCATTCTTCCACTAAAGGCTTTGACTTTATATTGTTGCACAACAGGTAAAATTATGCTATAAAGAATACATATACCACGATGGATCCAAAAGGAGGAACCCCCTATGATAAAAAAATACATCTTCGGCACACCCTTTCCCACAGAAAGCATTATTGTTCCCATCGAACCTGCCCAGGGGGTTCCGGAGTATGGAGAAGTCAGCCTGGAGAACGGATTTACCTTCTCCTTCCACATGGATTCCGAGGACATTGTCTATGGTCTTGGTGAGGCAAACCGCGGAATCAATAAGAGAGGATTTGTCTATACCAGTAACTGCAGCGATAATCCGAACCATCTGGAAGATACCATTTCCCTCTATGGCGCCCATAATTTTATCGTTGTTTCCGGTGTCCTGACTTTTGGAATCTATATCGACTATCCGTCTTCATTGACTTTTGATATCGGTTTTACCCGGACAGATGAGTTAAAGATCCATTGCCAGGAGGCGGATCTGGACTTATACATCATCGAGGGGGATGGCGCGTACCACATCACAAAGCAGTTCCGAAAAATGATCGGCAGAAGCTATATCCCTCCAAAGTTCGCTTTTGGTTTTGGCCAGAGCCGCTGGGGGTACAGGACAACAGAGGACTTTCTTGAGGTGGCCCGCGGTTACCGCCGCAATCATATTCCCATCGATATGATCTACATGGATATTGATTATATGGAAGACTATAAAGATTTCACGGTAAACAATGAGTTTGCAGACTTTCCGGCTTTTGTACATAATATGAAAAAGAACGGCATCCGCCTGATCCCGATTATCGATGCTGGGGTAAAGATCGAAAAAGACTACGAAATATATGAAGAAGGGGTAAAAAATAATTATTTCTGTAAGAAAAAAGATGGCAGCGATTTCGTCGCTGCGGTCTGGCCAGGATATACACATCTTCCCGATGTGCTGAACCCAGAAGTACGCAGATGGTTCGGTTCCAAATACCGTATACTGACGGATCAGGGCATCGAGGGCTTCTGGAATGATATGAATGAACCGGCAATGTTCTACACACCGGAGGGCATACAAAATATTAAAAATAAGATGAAAACTTTTATCGAGCAGGATGAAAACAAAGACGATGTGTGGAACATGCAGAATGAGGTGATGAGTCTGGCAAATTCCCCTGCTGATTATGCCTCCATTTACCACAACATAAATGGATCCTTGGTCTGCCACGAAAAGCTTCATAATCTGTATGGTTTTAACATGACAAGGGCTGCCGGCGAAGCTCTGCGAAGCATTTCCCCTGAAAAACGCTGCCTGCTCTTCTCACGCTCCTCCTATATCGGCATGCACCGCTATGGCGGCATATGGACCGGCGACAATAAATCCTGGTGGTCGCACATTCTTCTGAACTTGAAAATGCTTCCCTCCCTGAACATGTGCGGTTTTCTTTATATCGGTGCGGATCTGGGGGGCTTCGGTGCGGATGCTTCACGGGATTTATTATTGCGCTGGCTGGCTCTCGGCGTATTTACCCCTCTTATGCGCAACCACGCCGCACTGGGAACCAGGGATCAGGAATGCTACCGTTTTGAACATATCGAGGACTTCCGGCATATCATCGGCGTCCGCTACCGGCTTCTTCCTTATCTCTACAGCGAGTATATGAAGGCAGCCTTGAAGGATGATATGTTCTTTAAGCCTCTGGCTTTTGATTTTCCTCACGACTCTATGGCGGCCAATGTGGAAGATCAGCTTATGCTTGGCGGTGAGCTGATGATCGCCCCTGTGTACACCCAGAATGCAAAAGGACGCTATGTCTATCTCCCGGAAGAGATGATGTTCATCCGGTTTCTTCCAGATGGTGAAATCTCGGAGGAAATACTTCCCCAGGGACATCATTATATCTCTGTGCCACTGAACGTTGTCCCCCTTTTCATACGCCAGGGCAGGTGCATACCTCTTGCTGATGTGGCTGAATGTGTATCCAGCATCGATACGGATCATATGAAAATGATCGGCTATAAAGGTAGTTCATACCTCCTATATGAGGACGATGGGTACACGAGGGATTATGATCTGGAGGGGAACTGCAGGAGGGTGGGGTAGAGATACCTGCCCTCCTGCGGGGATGAAGCATATCCTCTGCCTGCTTTACCAGTTTCTATTTTTAGTAGAGCCCTTTGATAACCGAAGTCGGATCGATACGCCCTCCGTTCTTATAAAGTTCAAAATGGAGATGCGCACCCGATGAATTACCGGTTGTCCCGATATATCCGATTACCTCGCCTTTTTTTACGTTTCTCGTTCCTAGAGTATACGTCCCACTGCTGCCTCCCTGCTGTACCGTATTTGTACTTCTGATTTTCTGCGCCACATTTACAAAGCTGTTTAGATGGCAGTATTTCGCCTTATAACCATTCGTCGTCTTCAATTCAATAAAATTTCCGTAACTGGTCAGCTTTTGAACGCCGCCAAATACTGTATACGCCTGTTTAAAAGTAACCGTTCCATCTGCGACCGCATATACTGGTGTCCCTATTTTAACGCCTCTATTTATATCATGAAAACCAAACCATCCGCCATCATTTGTCTTTTTAGTGAATTTGCATCCGGCTGGAACCGGCGCTCCCAGCGCCTGGCCGTTTGACGAAGCCGCAGTCGTCTTTACCGTAACCGTTATGAGGCATGTCTGTCCATTAAAAGCCCTCGCCACGATGGTAGCCGTTCCTGCTCCTACCGCCTTTACTACCCCGTTCGACACCGTTGCGACCTTGGGCTGCGAAGAGCTCCATTGGATCGTTTTATTTAATGCAAAAATATATGCCGGTTCATAGGAAATGGATATTGTTTTCGTTTGTCCCAATCCATCCAGCGTAAAACTGGACGAGTTCGCTACAATTGCGCTGGTCTCCTGTATTTTCCATTTTTGCGCAGGCGTCCCGTTTTTTGTATAAACCAATACATTAGTTCCGTTTTTGTTTTTTCCTCCGTCTACATCCAGATAACATCCAAGCTTGTTTTTTATGACAAAGCAGTCTCCTTCCTTGTAAAAACGCCATTTCTGCGCGTTGCTTCCGTTATAAGTATATAATTGCACATTGGTTCCGCTTTTTGCACTTCCTCCCTGCACGTCCAGGCACTTCCCTGAAAACGGGTTAGAAATCTTAAACCAGCCATCTCCTGTGCTTTGTACCTTAAACTTCTGTGCAATGCTGTTATTGCCCTGATAAACCTGTATGTTAGTTCCATCTGTTGTTCCGCAGCCTGATACGTCCAGCGTCATGCCGTTTCCAACCTGAGCTTTAATGGTATAAAGGCTGTCCGCAATGTTCACATAGTCCTGTCTGGCAGCAACCAGTTTCCACCTTTGGGCATTTGTCCCATTGTATGTATATACCTGCACGTTGGTATCGTTCTTTGCACTTCCCCCGGCTACATCCAAGTAATGTCCGCATTTGTTCAAAATGGTGTAATAACCGTCGCCAGTCGGGTAAAACCGCCATTTTTGCGCGTCCGAACCATTAGATTGATAAAGCTGCACATTGGTTCCGCTTTTATTTGAAGCCCCCTGTACATCCAAACACTTTTTAGGATATGTGTTTGAAATGGTATACCAGCCATTCCCCACATGCTCCACATAAAATTTCTGGGCACCGCTGTCATTGTTCTGGTAAATCTGGATGTTTGCCCCATCACTTGTCCCATGTCCCGATACATCCAGCATCATACTGCTATGCAGCTTTGTGTTAAGCTTGTATACCCCATTCGGGAGCATCTTATATGGAACTGGTGTAGGAGTTGTTTTTTTGGTCGGCTTCGCGGTGGGTTTCACGGTCGACTTCACAGTTGGTTTTGCGGTAGGTTTCACAGTCGGTTTTGCAATCGGCTTTACCGTTGGTTTCACAGTCGGTTTTACCGTTGGTTTTGCAGTCGGTTTCACGGTGTTTGCAATCTGAATCGGCGCTTTTCTGCCGGGCCCACTCATCTGATCCTCTCCTGGATCGTCGATCTCTTCCGGTTCTGTTTCTGTCTCTTCTGACTCCTGTTCCTCAGAATCGTAATCTACGATTTCTACCACTTTTACGGTAAACGTTAATTTTTTTACGTATTGTCTCCCCAGGCGTTTGTATCTCACGGTTATGGTTATGCGGGTGGTTCCCTGCTTCCTTGCCCTTACTTTTCCTTTGGCTGTCACAGTCGCTATTTTTTTGTTTTGAGAAGCATAGGTTGTCTTTATTACCTTTACGCCGTACGCCTTTTTCAGCTTTATCCGGGTTGTTTCATATGTAGTGCCATCCTCATCTTCTGTTACTGATAATTCCGCTGACTTGCTGGTCAGCTTAACATAGCCCGCCTTTGCTGAAATACCCGTATCCGGTATCAATCCAACAAGTAATGCGATTACTAAAAATACTACAATATTTCTTTTCATATTTACCACCTTTCCTTTCTTGCTGATGTTTTATTTTATATTAATTGTAATATAATTTGTTTAGTCAAACGAAAAATGTAAAAAATAACAACTTTTATGTCTATTTTGACATTTTATATTATCAGTACAAAAGATAAAGCCGGAAAACCTAATATTAGGATCTTCCGACTCATTTAATATTTCACAAACTATAATTTGCTGCCATCAAAGGTGTATTATCATGATACTTACAATTTTGCACGACAACTCCACTATTACTATGCGGTGATATCTCACTACCGCCAACGGAATCGTCATGCTGCGCCACATATACTTCGACCAAATTTTTTGAAGCCTCATAGTAACATATAAACTCCCGCCCTTTCCCCACATCTGACTTTAATTTAATTTCTCCGTCTCCCAACACTTCTACCATAATATCCAGTACTCTCTGAGTATCCTTTCCATCCGTTTCAGCCTGCTTGAGCGTAGATTCACTATCTATCGTAATTATTCCTGTTCCAGTCGCTTTCGCATCTGCAATTGCAGTCGTAAATGCCGATAACACTGTATTGATCGTCTGTAGATCCTCTTCCTCTGCTCTCTCCTCGTCTTTTGCAGCCAACGATGAGAGGGGATTTTCCTTCTGAAATCCAAAATCCGAACGTGATTCGTTTTCTTCACGGGATGATTTTTTCAACCATCTGCTTTCCGTTCCGCAGCCTGTAATTAGAAACAACATGATTACGATAATTAGAGCAATTCCTCTTTGATAACCTTTTCTCATTTATAACCTCCGATGTTTTCGGTAGTGTCAAGTAAGATATAAAATACTTCTGTCAATACAACAGGCCATATCCGCGCACGTAGCTGTTATGGATGGTTCTTTTGGCATTCCTGGTAAAGCGGACAACGCTGTAATTTCCATTGGATTCCCTGGAATTTCCCTCTACCGTCTGCAAATAGCCATTGACTGGGGGCGCCGTGACCATGCCGACATGGCTGTAACTTCCCTTTTCATAATAAAATACCAGATCACCCGCTTTGGGTGTATAAGATCCGCCATAATATCTGCTGTCTTTAAACCGGTTATTTTTCCTGTACCAGTCTGCCGCTTCCCTGCAGCTGGCCGTCCTGGGAATCCCGGTGCCAAGTATACCCATCTTTTCCGCACAGTATGACTGGAACACCATGCACCATGCGTATCCGGGTCCGGACACCGGTCTTTTATAGAACCAGTCGTTGTATATTACCCGGTTATTTCCCCTGAAATCTCCTATGCCTACCTGTGACAGTTCATAATCCACAATTTTCCGTCCAATATCAGAATTTCCCGGCTTGCTGGAGGCGGTTGCGGGAACCAGTTTCCATTTTTGGGCTGCACTTCTATTGGCCGAATACATCTGGATGTTAGTTCCCTTTGCAACTTTGGCCCCCGTCACATCCGCCAAAAGGCCATTGCATTTGCACGTCAATGTGTAATATCCATTTCCGGCAGATGTTACCTTCCATCGCTGCGCCGCCGAATAGTTCGACTGATACTGCTGGATGTTCGTTCCGTTCGTCCTTCCTGCACCGGAACAATCCAGCATTTTCCCACTGTTTACATTACTGATCGTATAATAGCCGTCGGACTGGCGGGTAAATGTAAACTTCTGGGCATTGCTCCCGTTGTCAGCATACAGCTGCACGTTGGCGCCATTGTATACAGACGCCCCGTTGACGTCCATAACATAATTCCCATTCAGGGCAGATACGAGCTTGTACGTGCCATTCTTGATAATCCCCGTGTTCGAGGCAGCCGGCAGTATGCTGGCATTTAAATCCGCCGTCTTTATAAATGCATATTTGTATCCGCCACTAACCGGATACTTGATCTGCGTGTATCCACCCGAGGCCCCCAGCACCTTCACCACATCTCCCTTTGAAACGTAGCCATAGGTGCTGCCACCTGCCCGCCGGTATGTCGTGATCTTTGCCCTTGAGGTATAATTGTTCCCTGTCGTCTTAGTTAAAATCTTCTTTGTACTGATATATCCGGTCTTCCTTCCTCTTGCGACCGGATACGTTACCTTGCAATAGCGGTCAGTTACAGTATTGACTGTAACCTCATCCGACGGATAGATCGCGCCATACCTGTTTGTCAGCCCTGTGTTTGAATACACCTGTACATTTGATGTGCCGATCGTATAGCCCTTCACAGCCGCACCTGCTTCGGCAGGCTGTCGGCCACAGATCCCTGCAGCAAGGGCAAGTGTAAATGCCGCCACCGCCAAACTGATTTTTTTAAACAATACCTTCATAATGATCACCATTCCTTTCTTTTTGGTATTTTTTAATGATGAACTCATTATAACAAGGCTTTTCCTGTCTGACGGAATATGTAATAATTAACACTTTTTATGTTGTTTTTGGCACAAGGAGGCTATGCAGATAATATTATCTATCTTCATTATTCTTTGCATATGTCCCTGCTTCGTTCCCCCGCCCTCTTACCAACTCTGCATTCCAGACTGGCTCAAAATGGATACTCCTATTAGAAGCAGCACTAAGAACACCATAAATGCAATCACCGAACACACTATCCCAGCTGTGGCCATTCCCCGTCCTTCCCTGTTTCCCTTCAGGCTGGCACCTCCCAGAGCCAAACTGATAATTGCCAGAACGACGGAAAAACCGAAACAGGATAAAACAAGCGAAAGGATTCCAAGTACCATCGATCCGATTGCCAGCCCGGCGCCCCCCTTGTATGCAACCTGGCCTCCCTGATACGGCTGACCTCCCTGATATGGCTGACCTCCCTGATATGGCTGGCCTCCCTGATATGGCTGGCCTCCCTGATACGGCTGGCCTCCCTGATACGGCTGGCCTCCCTGATATGGCTGGCCTCCCTGATACGGCTGGCCTCCCTGATACGGCTGGTGACCCACCGGATACGGCAGATGCGCCCCATGTGGCTGAAATTTTGCACCACATACGCATGAAGCAGCATGATCCGGCAGTATTCTATTACATTTTGGACATTTTTTACCCATTGGTCTTTCCTCCAATCATTTTTTTACAAAACATTTGACGACAACAATGCCAGAAGAACATTGTTTTTGTTAAATGTGGTTATAATATCTCCACACTCACCCCAGGGTGATCTTGTTTGTGCCGTCTGCAAGCGAAAGTACCGTTCCTGACGGATACTCCACCGCTACATCCTTACCAAGCCGGACTCCGTGCACAAACGTGCCATTTGTAGAATGGTCTTTTACTATATAAGTGTCAGTTTCTGCACGGTACCGAATACTGCAGTGAATGTTGCTCACATGCTGGTCATGAATGACCAGCGTCGCATTTTGCGGGCTTTTTCCCACGATGACCTTTCTGTCCTCCGGCAGCTTATATCCCTGCCCGACAGCAACTCCTTGTGTACACTTGACACGCCCGCTCTTTGGCGGAACCGGTACTGGCGGTGGGGGAACCGGTTGGGGGAACGGTGTTGGATTGGGGAATGGTTTTGGCTCTGGAAACGGTTCTGGAAATGGGAACGGGTTTGGCTCTGGAAACGGTTCTGGAAATGGGAACGGGTTTGGTTCTGGTAACGGTTCTGGTTCTGGAATCACTTCCGGTCTTCCCACGAAGCAGGTGGTGAGAGCCATAAGCAGAAAAAGTGCCCCAAGGATGAAACCTGCTATAATTCCAATTGACACAATCGATCCCCAAAATGATTGGATATATGGAAGCACCATATCTCCTTCTTCCATCTGTCCCACAGCATAATTCGGTGTCGCCCACCACATCCACCCATGATAACACATAATTCCAGCTCCCAGGACAGAACTGGAGATTGAAACAATAAGCTTGTTCCATCCAAGAAAAAATCCCAGAAAAATAAGAAGCAGAACGATACCTGTACAGACATACATGGTCATACACACTATTTTACCGCTTATAATCTTCCCTCTGATCTCTTCCAATGAATCTGCTGTAACTTTTTCTGATTCCCTTTCTTCTTTTTCGAACTTTTGTTCAAATTCCTCCAACTCCTCTTCCGTATAATTTTTATCACCTAAAAGAAAGGCATTTACATCCATAGTGATAAGATCAAAACCGCTCATGGAGAACAAATTTATCCCCAGTTTGTCTTCAATTTTTTCCAGGTTGTCATCTATGTCATCTATGGACTCTTCTAATTTTCTTTTTGTATCTGGATCACCTTCTTCCAGTTTACCAAGAGCTATGCTTAACTCTTCTTTACTAATATTCATTTCGCTTAATGAGGAAAATAATGAACCTGCCTGCTCCGGATTCTCTGAAACAGAATCCAGCATCCAGTCCATGATCTTCGTCCCATTTGTATTCCAAAGTGGCAAAAACATATTAACGAGCAATCCGACACAGATCACTGCCAGAGACAACATCTGCCATAACTTCATTGTATTTTTTTCTTTCATGTATCTTTTACCCCTTTTTTATTAATTTGTTTAAAGCAGTCTGAACTGCTGCTCCATACCGCCCAGACTGATCACATTCCCGCGCTGGCACGGAATATACTGCCCGGCCGGAATCCTGTCCGCACCTCCGTTCGGAGCAGTGATATAAACCCCATTTGACGACATATCCAGAATCTCGTACATTCCCGAATGGTAATTATACCGTATGGAACAGTGCCTGTGGCTGATATACGGATTCACAATAATAATATTCGCTGCGCCGGCCTGTGAGCCAAAGACCAGTTCCTTTCCATTTAAGTACATAACCTGTCCCTGGTACTGACCGCGGATGCACTGTACACCTGGTACAAATCCCAGCGCCTGTCCTGAACTCCCGCTAAAATTTTTTTTACCAAAATCACCTCCGGCCGTACCCCGCTGACCGAAATTACTCACAGTAAAAAGCTTTATGCCACTGGTGACCTTGTCAATTCTGCTGTCGATACACCCAAAGAAAAACAGCATGAAGTAAACAGCCATTACGATAGTGAAACAGACCAGCGAGACGGCACCAGGACCAAACCCGCTTTTTGAGATGACCCAGCTGCTTATAAAGCCCGACGAGGCTCCAATTCCTATGATGAAAAGCAGGATCGCTCCCGTGGTGGCGGCATCCAGTATTGCTGCTACCTTTCCTAAATACGCACTGGAATGAAACTGGATAAAAGAACAGACCAGCAAGCCCAGTGCCGCTAAAAACACAAGTACAAACAGTATAACCATTACCGCTGGAATACTGCCCTTTATTTTATCGAATGCCCTGCCATATACGGTAAACAGAATAACCGGCATCAAAAATTGTATGGAGCCGACAGTGGCAGACATGGCCTCCGGTTTCTTTCGAACTGCCATAAAAAAACCGATTATGGTTTCCGCAGTCATCAGGTACAGCCATATAAAGCGGAAATAACTCTCGCCGTTGATCCACGAGCTTACTGACACCGTCGCCGCCAAAGAAAGAACCACGCATACGCACACCACACACCACAGGGAAAATTCCCAAATAGCCCCAGGCGTTTTTTCATAAACCAGTGCTGAAAAAATATTGCCTGCCTTTATGGGCTGATTCTGTGCACTGCCCGGAAACTGCCCATTTCCCGGATAACCCATGCCGCCGACCGGTTTCTGGCAGTACGGACAGACGGCACTTCCATCCGGGATGTGACTGCCGCAATAATTACAAACCATATGTATCTCCTCCTATCTGAATTTGTATAAGTTGTCGCCGTTTCCCATGTAAATCTCAGCCGCAGGCTTCACATAATATTTTTTCCCCTGTTTCAGCCGCGTGCCATCAGCGAAAAAAGTCCCATTTTTTGAAAGATCAATAATACGATACTGCTTAAGCGATGCTATGTACGTGATCTGGCAGTGTTTTCTGCTGACCTGCCCGTCGTCCAGCACGACCTGACACGCCACTGGGTCACGTCCAAACGTGACCGTTTTATCGCCAGGCAGCGGGATCATGTGGCCAAGGTGGTTTCCCCGGATACAGATTAGGCCGCCTGCCGCCTCCGACGACAGCGCCAGGCTCCGCGTAACCTGCATCGTCTCCCTCGTATTGATTTCCGGCATCGTTATCCTCCTCCTTCCTTCACATTTCCTTGCGTCTCCGCCTCCATTATGTTTCTGACACTTTCGATATACCTGCGGCTGACCGGGATTTCCTCGCCCGCCACCGTCAGTACTGACCGGGAATGTGACTGCACAAACTTTTTATTGATCAAATAGCTTTGGTGGCAACGGAAAAAGCCATACTCTTCCAGGGTTTCCTCCAGGTCGCCCAGTTTCGCATAAGCAGACAGTTCACCATCCCTGTTATGAAATGAAACCTTGCGCCCCACCGCTGAAATGTAAAACACCTGGTTCAGGATTACCTTTTCACTCCTCCCATTGATCCTGATATGAAGGCAGTCTGTGTTCTTATTCTTAAGCTCCACATATCGTTTGACCTCCTCTTTGATCCGCTCATAATCAAGCGGCTTTAGAAGATATGTAAATGCCTGATACGTATATCCGTCAAATACGTGGTCATGCGATACCGTTATAAAAATAATATCCACGTCGATCTGGTTCATGCGGATGTACTCTGCCAGGGCGAGACCGCTTTTACCCGGCATGTGTATGTCAAGCAGCAGGAGGTCGATGCAAAACTCGTCTTTTTCGATCGCCTTGATCACCTCCACGGCATTTTTAAAAAGGACAGTTTCGATCTCGTCGTATTGGAACAGGGCACGGCTGAACAGTTCCCTTACCTGACTCCGGCATTCCTTCTCGTCATCGCAAATTCCAATGTAAAGCACCTCCTCATCCCCCCTCTTTTTCATGTTTCAATAAATTCAGCATTTCCTCTATCACCGTCCGGCAGGAGGGAATCCGTTTTTTATATTCCAGCTCTACGCATCGGTGGATCAGCTTCATCCACCCCTTCTTCAGTTTTACGCCGTACTTTTTGGGCGTCACTAATTCTGATGACCTTGCAGACATCCGGAGCAATGCAGCCGCCGGTTTATGCCCGGTTAGAAAATAGTACATGATCGCGCCAACCGCGTAAACATCTGTCCACGGTCCCTCTTCCCCCAAATTTCCCGTCTTCACCGCCCGGAACTGTTCCGGTGCCGCATAATCCGTCTTTAAGAAAGGAGTTACCCGGTTCTTCCCTTTTTCCAAATAGTACCTCGCCGCCCCGAAGTCAATGAGGACGATTTCCCCCTTTGGTGTCCGCATAATATTTCCCGGCGAAAGATCTCCGTGTATGACCTTCTGATTATGAAGCTCTTCTAGTGCAAGGAGTACCGGAACAAGTATTTCCACTGTCCGGTAGGGGCTGTAAGGGCGGAAGTCCCGTTTCCCAAATTCCTTCGCTATGCTTTTTCCCGGCACGTATTCCATCACAATATAAGCCGTGTCATTTTCCCGAAACACGTCGTATGCCGTCACAATATGCTTCACATCAATAAACTTGGCCGTTATTTTCGCTTCCTCCAGAAAGGAAGTTAATCCAAACCGATACGCCTGCAGCGTCCCCGATGTGCGGCTTCCTACATAAATGCCTTCCCGTTCCGCCCATTTACCCGGAAAATATTCCTTTACCGCTACGTCCCGCTGCAGCAATATATCTTCACACAAGTACATGATCCCAAATCCACCGATGCCAAGACAGCCTATCACCTGGTACCGCCCGCCAAGCAGGGTGTTCTCCGGCAGCACAACTTCCCGCACCGCCACATTTATTTTGGTATCAATGCGCCCGGCTGCCGAATTGGCATTTTCTTCTCTCGGATGAACCATGCCCTGGAACGTCTCAATGGGCAGAAAATTATCTTTCATCCTGAAAATGAGAACATATTTCCCACAGAATTCTCTTAATCCAAGAACCTTTATGCCGCCCTCCGGCCGTTCAAAAAACCCCCATGCAATCTTTGTCAGCCAGTGTACATTTTCACTTTTTGCAGCCAGAAAGAAGCACTTTATGTCCAGATGGCGGTCATACACCCGCCACACCGTGTACCCGTCCATTGTCTTCAAGTAAATATTTCCAAGCAGATACCTCTTTTCCAGAAGGGTCCCCAGGCTCCATTCCCCCATGCCACTCCTCCCCGGTTCCATGTCAGGACACCAGCCGCACCACTGGCACTGAAAGTCCACGTCATTCCACTCCGTAAAACAACCTTTACAAACAGTCAGCTTCTCCATGCCCGTTTCCCTCCTGCCCTTACAGCTTTTGCCCGTACAATGCATGGTAAAAATCTGCCACGTCCTGATAGCGGTCTTCCTGCCGGATGCTCATCCCCTTCCGGATCACAAAATCCTGCTCCTCCGGAATCGGAACCCCCTGCGCCTGCAGTAGAATCACGGTATCCTTCTGTTCCCGTTCTGTCGCCCGGGGAATCTTTATCCCTGTGAGAAGATAATAAATACTGGCGCATATGCTGTAAATATCCGTCCACGGGCCCTGATTCCCATTTCGGTCATATTGCTCAACAGGCGCATAGCCGTGTTTCAAAAGGACACTCAGATCCCGGTCAGTTTCATAATTTTTTGCCGCTCCGAAATCGATCAGCTTCACGTCTCCGTCAACCGACATCATCATATTATCCGGACTGATGTCCCGATGGATAATCCCCGCCTTATGTACCTCGTGCAGCGCCCTCAACACATTTTTTAATAATGGCAGCAGCTGTCCCGGTTCCATCCTGCCCCCGCATCTTTTCGCATATTGACGGAGATCAATTCCGTCGATAAACTCCATAACAATATATGCTGTCATATTTCCATAAAAAAAGTCGCGCACCGATACAATGCCTGGCATTTGAAAAAATCTCGCCAGCGTCTGTGCCTCTTTGATATAGGTTTCCAACCCGTGTGCATACGCCTGCTGCGCCTGCCTCGTGTTCTGGGTATAGACATTTAAGCTGCAGGAAAGGGAAACTTCCCCCATTGACTCCCATTCCCTTCCAGTAAGCCGTGCTGCCACGCCCTGGGGAAAATACTCCTTAATACATATTTTTCTGCCTTGATAAAAATCCCAGCCGATATAGGTGATCCCAAATCCACCGATGCCGATCACCCTTCCGACCAGATACTTCCCGTCCAATATCTCATACGGCGGCAGGCTGTTCCCTGCCTGTTCATAATGCTGCAGGGAAAACCCGCAGTAAGGGCACACTGCTATCGGCGCCTCCCACAGCCCCATGCATCCCATGCACAGCCTGTTTGGGTCAACCAATCTTTTTCCCGTCTTTGTACTCAATCTACAAGCCTCCTTTGTAATATTCCGCTGTTGTGACGTTTATGACAGTCTGGGGATGGGTGCGGGGAATAAATGATTAGGATTAATTCCAGTCGCCATTGCCGTCACCGGACATTCCCCAACTTCCGTTCCCGTCCCCACTGGTTATCTCCTTATTTTTCTTACCACTCGGCTTAGCTGCCTGCGGTCTGGCCTCCTGCTTTTTTCGGGTTATCGTGATCCTGTCCCTGGCGGTAAAGAATTTTTTTCCTCCTTTTCCGCTCACTTTGATCTCACCGATCTCCGTACCATTTCCCTTTACCACCAGCTTGTCCTTCTTAAACCCTCTGTCTTCCAACTCTGAAATCAGTTCATCCGCTTTTTTCCCTTTCCAGCTGATCTTCTCTTTCACCACGTCAAACAGGCTTCCGTTATCTCTGTCTGAGCGATAGCTTTTCCCCTTCGCCTTCCTCTGGCTGACTATACAGCCTCTCTCTTCCTCAAAAGAAAAATATGTATAGGAACATGGCGGCCTGCCGGTTCCGGCCTTTACCTTTTTCCCTTTCTTTTCGGTATACTTATGAAACTTGATCTTCCCTATATTTTTCCCTTTGTAATTCTCCAGCTTTTTTACATAAAAGTACGGGCTGACATAGTAGGTTACAGACTGTATGTCCGACAGGGTCATGATGTCCTTACTTTTCAGGTCTTTCGGCTTTAGCACCCTTCCGTCCGCCAGTATGACAGAATACAGCCTGCCATAGGTCTTTTCTGGATCATCTGCATCCTTTTCTTCGGAGGCGCTCACCTTCTGCACATCTATCCCAAACTTTTCACATAAAGAATTGACTTCCTCCTCCTCCAGAAGATCCCGATACAGACATTTCTCGCTGCTGAGTATTATCTCCGCTGTCACTGTTCCTTTCTCCGGCACGGTTCCCGCGGCGGGCTCTTGAGAGAGTATTTCGCTCCCGTTTTTTACATCCGGATCAAAAATAATCTCCCTGCCCAGTTCATACTTTATCCCTTTTGATTTTAATGTCTCCTCAGCCTCCCCTTCCGTCATTCCGATAATATTCAGTGCCGGCTCCTCTTTTGAATCAGCTGCCTCGCCTTCCACCTTCTCCCCTCTATTCGGACTGAGAAGTATATATGCCCCGCCAGCTAACGCAACACAAAGCAGTCCCGCCACAAGGACCTTTGCCCACGCCGGAAATTCCCCATTTCTTTTTTCCGCCCGTTTTCCATCTCCGGCCGGCATGGGTGGCTTCCATTCTGTGACAGGCCTGAAATTCCCGCCATCCAGCGCCATGATAAATTCTTCTACGTTTGCCAGACGGTGTTCCGGCTTTAAATACAGGCACATCATAACTGCCATCTCTGCCTGGCTGGTGCAGCCCACGCCGTAAGCCGTAAGTGGCAGCAGCGTATCCGCATGGATGCGGTCCATTGCCCCCGGCGGCTTTACTCCCGTTACCATGTGGTAAAAGGTGGCCGCCACCGAATACAGGTCAGTGTATACGCCCTGTGCCGCTCCCCGGGAATATTGCTCCAGCGGCGAATACCCGGCTTTCAGTATAAGAACCGGATCTGCCATATCGCTCATGCTTCTTTTCGACACGCCAAAGTCGATCAGCTCAACTATGCCATCGTCCGTTATCATGATATTGTCCGGCGCGATGTCCCTGTGCAGAATCCCTCTCCTGTGAACTTCCTTCAACAGATAAAGCACAGAAAGGATGATCTGGCGGCTGAACTCGTAACTGAGCCTGCCCCCCGAATCCTTCATCAGTGTCTTTACTGTAACTCCCTCCAGGTACTCCATCACGATATAGCCGGTTCCGTTTTCTTCAAAATAACTGTAAATATCCGGTATCCCCGGAACATCATTTAGTTCCGCCAGCCTCCGCGCCTCTTCCAGGAAACTGCGCAGGCTCTGCCTGTATCGCGCCTGCATCGTTTCTCCCGACACGGAAATCGTCTTCCTGTCCTGCCCCCTCGCCGACATGCTCCGCGGGAAAAATTCCTTCACTGCAACCCGGCACGCCAGTATCTGGTTCCATCCTATATATGTATTCCCAAAACCGCCAAACCCCAGAAGTCGCCCCAGAATAAACCTTCCCTGCAAAACGGTCCCGGGCAGAAGGACATCCGGCTCTACTGCGGCTGGCTGCAGCGGCTGGCCACAGCGGGGGCATGTATGTAGTTTTTGGTCTGACAGCCGGGTCATGCAGTTGTAACATAGGGTCATGGGTTCTTTCCTCCTTGTATTTTTCTTAATTCCAATCTCCGTTCCCGTCCCCACTGGTTATCTCCTTATTTTTCTTACCACTCGGCTTAGCTGCCTGCGGTCTGGCCTCCTGCTTTTTTCGGGTTATCGTGATCCTGTCCCTGGCGGTAAAGAATTTTTTTCCTCCTTTTCCGCTCACTTTGATCTCACCGATCTCCGTACCATTTCCCTTTACCACCAGCTTGTCCTTCTTAAACCCTCTGTCTTCCAACTCTGAAATCAGTTCATCCGCTTTTTTCCCTTTCCAGCTGATCTTCTCTTTCACCACGTCAAACAGGCTTCCGTTATCTCTGTCTGAGCGATAGCTTTTCCCCTTCGCCTTCCTCTGGCTGACTATACAGCCTCTCTCTTCCTCAAAAGAAAAATATGTATAGGAACATGGCGGCCTGCCGGTTCCGGCCTTTACCTTTTTCCCTTTCTTTTCGGTATACTTATGAAACTTGATCTTCCCTATATTTTTCCCTTTGTAATTCTCCAGCTTTTTTACATAAAAGTACGGGCTGACATAGTAGGTTACAGACTGTATGTCCGACAGGGTCATGATGTCCTTACTTTTCAGGTCTTTCGGCTTTAGCACCCTTCCGTCCGCCAGTATGACAGAATACAGCCTGCCATAGGTCTTTTCTGGATCATCTGCATCCTTTTCTTCGGAGGCGCTCACCTTCTGCACATCTATCCCAAACTTTTCACATAAAGAATTGACTTCCTCCTCCTCCAGAAGATCCCGATACAGACATTTCTCGCTGCTGAGTATTATCTCCGCTGTCACTGTTCCTTTCTCCGGCACGGTTCCCGCGGCGGGCTCTTGAGAGAGTATTTCGCTCCCGTTTTTTACATCCGGATCAAAAACAACTTTCCTGCCCAGTTCATACTTTATCCCTTTTGATTTTAATGCTTCCTCAGCCTCCCCTTCTGTCATTCCGATAATATTCAGCGCCGGCTCCTTTTTTGAATCAGCTGCCTCGCCTTCCACCTTCTCCCCTCTATTCGGGCTGAGAAGTATATATGCCCCACCAGCTAACGCAGCACAAAGCAGTCCCGCCACAAGGGCCTTTGCCCACGCCGGAAATTTCCCGGTTTCGTATTTCCGCTTTTTTACCTGAATGCGCTTAACCTGGGCACTGTTCAGCTCCTGATAGAACACCTCGGCAGAAGGGGTGCGGTCTTTCTGGTATACGTTCAGGGCATTCATTAACGCACTTTCCATATTGGGCGGGATCTGTATCCCAAGCTGGGAAGGATCCTTTAACTCGTCGACAAGGGCACGGTCTACCGCCTCAAGGGGAACCGTCCCCGTGATCATATGATACATAACCGCCCCCAGTGCATATACGTCTGTCCATGGTCCTCGGACTCCGCTGCTGCGGTACTGCTCTTCCGGCGCATACCCCTGTTTCAATATGATTGCAAGACTCTTTGAATTGGCCGTTGTCACATACCTGGTCGCGCCAAAATCAAGCAGCTTAATTTCCCCCGCCGACGTGACAAGAATTGTTTCCGGCGCAATATCACAGTGGACTACGTCCAGCGGATGCACCCTCCGCAGCCCTTCAAGAATTTCACAAATAAAGTTTTTCGCCTCCTGAGGAGAAAATATTTTCCCCTCATTCAGTATTTGTGCCAATGTTTTACCTTCCAGATATTCTGAAATTACGTATCCGGTATCGTTCTGTGCCACGCAGTCATATACCTGCATGATCCCCTTGGGCTTTCCCAGCTGGTGAATCCTATTCGCCTCGTTCAAAAAGGTGGTAAGCCCCTGCTCGAACTGCCTTCTTGCATCGCCCGAGTAAATCGTCACATCCACCTCCCCTTCAGAACGGGTGGAAAAATCACTGGGCAGATATTCCTTTATGGTAACCTTCAGGTTTTTCTCCGCATCCAGCCCCAAATAGGTAACCGTATATCCTCCATAGCTTATCGCGCGCCCCACGATATACTTGCCGCCGATGATCGTACCCGGCGCCAAATAATACCCTTCCTGCTGCAATTGGCTCTCATTAAAACCGCAGCAGGGGCAGACTGCCATTTGATCCTCAATCTGATTCATACATCCCATACATAATTTCATATCCGGAATCGCTCCTTTCGTTTTTTACACTTTTATCCTTTTAACAGTTTGGGCGCAGATGGCGGCGATGAATATTTACCATAATAAATCCTTACCCTAAAATATACCTTTTTCCCCTTTTTTACACTGGCTCTCGCACCCTTAAGCATATTCTGGTATTTTCCACATTTTTTATAACCTTTTCCTTTTTTAAAACTATACTCTGCTACTGCCCGGGTCGCCCCTGCTTTAACATACGTATACTTCAAGGCATATCTTCGATATGCACCAGAAACATAATACTGTAATTTTTTTCCTGGCATTGGCACAATCTTCGGTTTCGGCAGCTTTGCTTTCACCGTCACAGAGATTTTTTTCCCATCTATCTTTAGAACGACGTTCGCTTTCTTAAAGTATTTTTTTCCTTTTATCGTTCCCTTTTTTTTATTGATCTTCACGTTTTTTTTATATTTCTTCTCGATGGAATTAACTGTAACATTCCACTTTAACTTGGAATCCAGATTCTTTTTAAAATTGAAATTGGGATAGGTAAATGTATCCTTCATCCACAAAGCCTTTAAGGAAATATCCTTCGCCTCCCTGATCTTTTCCACCCGGGTCTTCCCTGAATACCAGCCGATAAACACATACCCCTTCCGCACCGGCACTGGCAGTTTGATCGTATCCATCTGGGCAGCCGTAAAGGGAATCAATCTTTTTGTCACCTTCTTCTTATCTGCATCCGGCACCGTCCCTTTATTGGCATCCAATGTAATCATGTAAACAGCCGGACTGGGGGACGGCAGGAACACATCACCGGGCCACGTGGCGGAGGGCTTTTGCACATCCGGCGTTTCCGTATCCGGCACGGCAGGGGTAGGCTCGACTGGTCCGGCAGTCGGCTCGGCTGTTGGAGATGATGTAGGCTTATCGGTTTTATCAGGTGTTGTTGTTGTTTGAACTGGCGTATCAGTCGGCGTGACTGGCGGGGATGGGGAAGTACTAGAACCAGAACCATCTACTTTAAATCCATATTCTACATAGACAACTTTTCTGTCATCCTCATACTTATTAACCGTGGCTTTAAACTCTTTGTTACCATTAAAGTAAACCCCTAAATTATCTTTATCCTTAAACTTATATCCATCTTTTGCTTTTAATATAATTAAACATGTATAGCTCTTCCCACTTTCAGCCTTCTCGTTATCCCCGACCTCATTACCGCTCTCATGCAACCAATTAACTTTCTCCACAGAAACTGTTTCCACCGTTCCTCTTTCTACAGAAACCGCTTCAACCGTTCCACTTTCTACAGAAACTGTTTCCACTGTAGCTGTGTCTGGTAACGCCTGATCAACCGCAGGTGTCTTAATCCCAATCCACACCTCCGTGATCTCTGTTACCGGCTCTTCCGCCTGTTGTTTCTCTCTTATGCTCCCTGCGCTCCCGGCTCTCCCGCTCCACACCGCTGCCACCATTGATAAAATCAATAGAATTGCAATTCTACTGTTCCTATATGCTTTCATTCTGTTCATCCTTTCTTGTCAGCACACTAATCCTCCACCTGTGTTTCCTTCTTTTTATTCTCCACATACTTCTCACAATACGCTAAAATATTTTCATACTGCATCGCATTCTTATCCGCCAGCCCGCACACGCCATCGTCGAATCCCTTCAGTTCCGCCAGTCCGTCTCCGATCAGGTATGTAGGGCTGCCTATCATTTTCTGAAAGCATTTATGTTCTTTGTTATATTCAAAAAATTCGTCAAAAGCACTTTTTAGAATAGGAAACGGCGTACTCAGATCCGATGGGTAATTCTTTGTCTGCGCCGATTTCAGCAGGCAGATCCGGAGAAGCCGCATACAGGCGATCTGCCGGTTCCTTGAGGATTCTGCCGAAACTGCAAACTTGTCCTCATAGGTGACGAGCATTTGCCCATCCTTTGTCACAACCTGTACAGAATAGTCACTCACTTCGTTGGCCGTAATCCCGCCTCTTTGTACGCCGTTTCTCCACTCGTTCAGCCCTTTCCGGTATTCCACGCCAGCAATTACACTGTTTCCCGGCACATCCTTCCCGGTTCCGCCCTTCACTGCTTTCCTCTTATTAACTGTTTCACCACGCATCTGCGCCGCAAAATAATACAGGCTGCTGACAAGATCCGAATCCGGCGCCAGGGTGCCGCTCTGAGGCAGAAAACAATTGCTATTGGACAGGATGCCCGCTTTCGTGCTGAAGCCGTCCTCAACCATCGTAAATTCCTTCCGATTCTGCACCCCGTTGCGATCCATGATATCCTGGAGTTCCACCGTCGGTGCAGAGGAATCTACATAAAATTTGCTACTGTCAAAAGTATTCTTCTTATTATCCTCAAAGTGGATGCCATAAAGAAACATCCCATTTATGCCCGTAGGAATTTCTTTCATGTCCCGGCAGTACTTCGGATATGTATCGAAATACAGGTACTGATCCAGGTCATCGATGGCGTCATACACATCCTCTTTTAGGGAAATGAGAGAATACTCATCCAGGTTCCTGACCCTGTCTGATAAAAACATATCCGGCATGTTCCCGCTGGCTTTCGCCTCTGCCAGTTTCGTCTCCATCGTGCCGCCGGAATCGCCCTCTGTCACGTCCACCACCTGAATGCCCGACTCCTTCAGATTTTTTTCATTGTCCCGCAGCATCTCTTTCAGTTTCTTGTTCCCGGCAGCCGTATCCTGGCTCGGGAAAAAATCCTTTTCCACGATGTCCTCCAGCTTTTTCCTGGCCTCCTGGCTGTCCACCCATACAACGATGGGGGTCTCCTCTTTCTTCAGAAGCTGGTCGAAAATCACTTGCTCTTCCCGTAACACCGTATTCATAAGGCCAATAAATACACAGATTCCTAAAACTACCGCCACCGCCAGGCTGATGATCCAGTTCCGCTTCCGTTTCCTCTTCCGCAGCTTCTGTTTTGGGTATTCAGCGATCCTTTTGCTCTGGAGGGCGTCCTCAAAATGCTGGATGTTCTGAAAACGCAGTTCTGGCTTAACTGCCAGCGCTTCCATTACTGCCCTGTCGATATTCGGCTCCACTTTTACACCGAGTTCCAGCGGTGACTTTAGTTCATCCTTAAATTCCCGCTCCGTGGATTCGATCGGCTTTATGCCGGTGAGCATCTGGTATAAGATCGCACCTACAGAGTAAATGTCTGTAAAGAATCCCTGTTTATACTTGTCCCTGTACTGTTCCGGCGCTGAATACCCGACTTTAATGACCTTTTCCGCAGCCAATCCGGCAGAGCTGTCGTTTAGCTGTGCGGCGCCAAAGTCAAATACCTTAACGGAGTCACTGCCAGAAATGAATATATTGTCCGGGCTGATGTCCCTGTGGATGATCCCCTCCCCATGTATTTTCTTCACCGCCTCTATAATCGGCGCTATGATGCTCAGCGCGTCCTCCGGCTCCACGCGTCCCTGCTTTTCCAGATAGTCCTTTAGCAGTATGCCGTCGACGTATTCCATAATGATATATGCCGTATTATTTTCCTCGAAAAAATCGTATACATTTACAATGTCCTTCGCCTTTCCAAACTGGGCGATGCTCTGGGCTTCCATGAGGAAACGGCTCAGCTGCGCACGGTACTGGCTTCTCTTATCCCCCGATAAAAGCCCGACCGCTGCCTGCCCCGGGGCACGGTTTACGAGTCCCGCCGGGTAAAATTCCTTTGCCGCCACGACAACTCCCAGTGTAACGTCGAAACAGCGGTATGTAATGCCGAATCCCCCTGCACCGATCGCCGTTCCGACGAGGAAGTGCCCTCCTAAGATCGTGCCCGGCATCAGGTAGTGGGGCTGATCCGGAGGTGTCCCTTCTGCATAACCGCACAGGGGACATATATCATATTTACCTTTTACATGAAAACACTTCATGCATAATTCACTTGCCATATAGTACCTCTTTCATTTTTATCCAAGGCGGAATCTGTTTCTTTCATCCCCGATATCCAGTATGGTTCCCGGGCTCAAGGGTGTTTCCACATTTTGCGGTACTCTTGCCCCGGAACCATGTATGTAACTTCCGCTGCTTGAAAAATCCCTGATCGTAAAAATATTTTCTGCAGCGTGCCACGTAATCTCACAATGTCGACGGCTGACCTGCATTTCATTTACAAAGATCAGGTCATTGTCTGGCAGTCGGCCGAGCCGGATTGCCATGCCATCATAGAATTCGATCTCCGCCCCCTCGTATATGCCCGCCAGCCCGGTCATGACGCCCCCGGCTCCCCGTATCACGTACCCGGCCTGTCCTTCTTTTGCCTCCTGCATCCGCTCAGTCCCATCCGGTCCGCCCGGAATTGCCTTCCTGCTTTCCTTATTCACCCTTGGTACAAGAATGAACGTAAGGATACCAAACAGTGCGGCGACACACGGCACGATGACTGCCAGATAGCTGCCGGGGCTGCGTACGCATCTCAGGTTCTGCGTCCCAGCCGGCCACAGCCCGCTCAGTCTGACGTACTGCGCTGCATAACAGCCCGCGCTTAAAAGAGAGCTGACGCCGGTAAACATTTGACTCGGGCTTCCGGCGATCCCGTATGCACCGCCCGCCGCTGACAGTAAAAGCGGTAGCAGCATAAAACATGCCACAGTCATGAAGCCGCTTACTTCCATCTGTCCCGGCTCCAGATATTCGTCGTGGGGAAGCTGCTCCCTCAGCATCGATGTCACATAGTCCATCTGGGAATAGGTGAGTTCTGACCTGCCCGGCGAATTCTGCCTTTCGATTTTAGTAACCGGTACGAAAAAAACTACCAAATTCAACAGTAATAACAGCCCGCATGCCGTCCTCATGCCCTTTGCCAACCGTTCCATCCTTCTTCTCCATTCCGCCGCGCAATCGGCACAAATTCCAAGTCTTTAGTGATTTTTACAGGCCATTTCTTCCAACAATTCGCTCCAGTTAAACTCTTTTCCACAAAGCGGAACAAACAGAAGGTTTACTTCCCCCACCGTGATAATGTCATACGGCTTTAACCGGACCGGAGAAAGAACAACCTCGTCATTGCAGTAAACAAGCGCGCTGGACTCGCCCGGCTGGATCAGATAGAGATGCTGCTTCGGTTCATAAACAACGACTGCGTGTCTGTTTCGTGAAACGCTTTTGTCACCCGTCATCGCAACGTCCATTTTCTCGTCTCTTCCAATAAAATTCTTTCCGACCTTTAACCGGAAATCCTGCCCGATATGGACACCGCCGATCGCGATCAGCCAGCCCACACACGGGGAAGATACAGCTGGGGCGCCTTGTCCTGGCGCCGGCTTCACGGCGTCTGGCACCACATTGGAAAATACGTCGTCAAAAAATGCGACCGTATGGTCATTGTCCCCGAAAACCGCCGGATCCGTAACCGGAAGCGTCATGCCTGATTCGCCCAGCGGAACCGTCGGCGTATCCAGAGAGTTGATATTCGGGGCTGCCATCGTGTACTGGGACGCCGGATCTGGAGCCGTGGGCAGCGTATCCTGCAGTGAAAAGTCCATGGGAACGGTACCTGCCGTCGCCGGGAGATCCGGTTTTCCTTCCTGAAGCGGAAGCGGCACCCCAGGATCTTCCGTAAATACCGTCGTCAGGCTGTTGGAAGCCGGCGTCCCTGCCCCCGTACAATGCGGACAGCTCGTATACCGTTCCGTATCATAAAAATGTCCATTTTCGCATCTGCTTAAGTTCATAACTTTTCTCCTTTCTCTGTGTGCCTGCACCTGCAGGCTCATTTCGTCTTGCTTATTTCCACTTCCCTGAACTGCATCACCGCTACCGATGTATTGTCCTGGGAATGGGTATTATTTGTGACAGCCGCACGCACGAGCGTTCTTGCCTTTTCCTCCATGGATACAATGTCATCCGTTATGATGTTTTTGATCTGATCGTCGGTAAGCGTCTTTGTAATGCCGTCACTGCACAGCATGATCGTATCCCCGATCTGCATTTCATACGGCTGCACGCTAACATCCATAAGGCTTATATTCCCTATCCCGAGAAAGCTGATCAACGCCTCCTTCTGGCGCGCCGCCAGTGCCTCATCCATCGTCATCTGCCCTGCCGCCACCATTTCCTGCAGCCGGAGCCAGTAATTATGATCCCTCGTCACCTGCCTCATATTCCTTCCCCGAATGACATAGATCCGGCTGTCCCCAACGGATGCCCAGTACCATCTGTTCTCCTCAGCGATCACCGCCACCATCGTCGTTCCCGAACCCTTCCCGTTTTCTTTCGGGAAATGATGTATTACGTTATCAATCGCTGTAATCCCTTGACGGAAAAAGGCTGGGATGTCAACACTCGGCAGTCTTTCGATCCGTTCAAAGCCCTGGATCATCATTTGGATTGCTGTCTTGCTCGCTTTTCCACCGTCCGCCATTCCTCCCATACCATCACACACTACCGCTAAAACCCTCGTAACCTTGTTCGAGGCAAGTATCCTGCTCTTGGATACATATACGGCGTCCTGCTGGTACTCACGGTTTCCCGTTTCCGTATAACAAAGTGTACGCAGCTCCTGTATGCTCCTGTGTACGGGTCGGGAAGGCGGATTAGGATTATTCACAATCGGCTCGTCCGCTCTCTTTTTTCCAAACATTACTGCACCTCCAAATAAAAAATATATCGGTCGCTGCTCGTCTGCAGATAAAACCATTCCCCCGGAGCCAGGTCGACATAACTGTTTTTCTCCAGTATCCCTTTACTGCTGTATGTGCGGTTGGCGGAATAATTCACCACCTGAAAGCTGTAACCGTCACCGTTCACGGACACGTCGCAATGATGACTGCTGATCTGCGTATTCAGCAGCTGGATATCCGAATTACTTCCCCGACCAATTGTCATGCGCCGAGACGTAAAATAATATCTCTTCACCTCGCTGCCTATCTGAAGCAGGAGCTGCGGCTTCCGCTGCATGTATCTGTCCCATTTCGTCATGGTACGGAGTTTTTGAGCCTCCTCCTCGTATTCCGTCTTTACCTTGTCCAGTTCCATTTCCATAATGAACTGTCGCATATCCTTCGGCCTTGCCTCCCAGTTGGTTTCCAGCGCGTGGTGGACCGCCCTCTCCATCGCCTGCGACACCAGCGGATTTAACGTGCGGAGCGGAACGAGCCCGGCTCCTGTCAGCCGTTCCGGCGCCGTCGGCGGCTTTTTTCCGGAAACAAGGTAATAATAAGTCGCCGCCAGCGCATATACATCCGTCCAAGGCCCCTGTTTCCCCGAACTGGAATACTGCTCCAGCGGGGCAAATCCCGGCTTTACCAGAACCGACATCCTTTTCGGTGAATTGAGCGCATACACCCGGGTGGCGCCAAAATCAATGAGTTTCAGCTCCCTATGGCTCGTATATATGATATTATCCGGGCTTACGTCGCGGTGGAGCAACATATTTTCATGTATCCGGACCAGGGCATTTCCAATCTCCTTCACCGTCCGGTTTGCAAGCTCGACCGGCAGAGGTGACTGCCGTTCCCTCATATACCCCTCCAGCGTATCTCCGTCCAGATACTCCATCACGAGATAGGCCGTTCCGTTTTCCTGAAAAAAATCTATCACATTTACTACAGCCGGATTATTTTTCAGCCCAAGAAGAGTATTCGCTTCATCAGCAAATACCTGCTTTCCATGATAATAATATTCATCTGTCGAATAACTGTTTGACACAATCTGGTTCGTCCCCGGTGTCCGGTTCGCCCATTCCAGCGGGAAGTATTCCTTGACCGCCCACCGCAGCCTCGTCTTCGTGTCAAAGCTCAGATAAGTGATACCGAACCCCCCGGCACCGAGCACCCGCCCGATTACATACCTGTTTTTTAACCAGATGCCCGGTGCCAAAACCCTGTGATCCGTCACAGGCTTTTCTTCATACCCACACAGGCTGCAGTAAATGCCCTGATATCCTGTCTGGAAACAATTCGGACAAAATTTCATAACCCTTCCTCTTCTGTTTCATACGCTACGAAATTTCATTCACCACAGATTTCAACGTATGAAATACAAACTTTTCCCTTCCTGCTGTTATAACATCTCCGTCCAGAAGCATCCGGCGGCTGTTCATTTTTACTCCGTTTACAAATGTGCCGTTTGTGGATTCCAGATCCTCGATATAACATGCCGTTTTCGTTACCTCTATGACAAAATGCTGTTTAGACAGCCTGTCATCGTCAAAGTAAATGTTGCACATATCCGACCGACCGATAAAAAGACTTCCCTCCACATTCCATTCCACATCCTTGATGGTCCCCCTCCGGTCGGTGATCGTAAGCCCGATCCGCTTCAAATCGGCTTTTACGGGGTCTTCCTGTGGGATTTCCACGATTTGGGGCGGTTTTTTCTTTATTATAATAATAAGGATAAGCCCGACGGTCAGGACGAGGAAGATAACAACGGTCCACCAGTATGAACGGACAAAATCTTTTCTACGCTCCGTCTGTTCGTCCAGTCCCTCAAAATGAAATTCATAGGGCCGGCTGATCATATTTTCCTCCCAGGAATCGTCGCGGATGTTATTGCAGATTAAAACATAATCCCCTGTGTACAGATCCTCTGTAAAGGTGAGCACCGCTGTATGGTCTACCCGGTTGTAGCTGGCACTGCTTATATTCCATACCTTTCCGTCTTCCTTTTTGGTTTTTACAATATAATTGGATGCCTCCTCAGCGCCGCAAACTGTGCCTGAATTGTCTGTGACCGTGAAGGAAACGGCATTGCTCTTTTCTTTTTTTATTTCCCCAATGACCGGAGCCTCGGTATCCGGTACAGAGGCACTATAGTCGGTACGGGATATGACCGGCACCTGCACCACCTGTTTTCCCTTTTTAGCACTTAACTCGATCGTGACAGTTCCCTTGGCCGGTTTGTTGTTAGGTGCCCGGAAATTTACGACATACGTTTTGTTTCTTATAATGTCCTGGATATCCGAAAACGCCTTTTTTATCTTTTTCGCCGCCCCTCCGCCGCTGCAGTCCGCACAATACCCACGACTGTTTTTTTCCTCCATGATGAGGAACGTATTTTTCATCTTTTCCTTATTCGGCTTCTTTGCCACATTACGGAGCATGATGCAGTAAATGGGAATCGTCGCCGACTGGACATTTTTCAGCGTGCTCTGCTTTGAATTGCTCTTTCCGGCAGAGTCATCCTCCCCGTCCGTTATAAGAAGGACGACCGTCCGGATCCCTGGCGAGGCATTTTCCGCCAGCACCTCATTCAAGGACCGGTAAAGTACCGTCTTACTCTTCTTTCCCTTATCCCTCTTTATTTTTTTGATCTTCCCTGCGCGTTTCTTCACTCCTGATGCACCCTTCGTCCCGACCAGGTAAAGGGACATCTTGTCCTGTTTTTTCAAGTTTCTGCGCATCGCTGCCAGCTGCTTTTTTACTTCCTTGAACTGGCCGGCATCCACCGATGCCGAATTATCGAGCAGGACAATGTAATGAATCCCCTCGCCGGATTTATGGAAAACGGAAGGTTTCCCTACCTGGCTTAGTTCGGTCTCTCCCGCCAGTTCACCGCTGAACCTGCATTCCCCGGATATGTCCTTCCCTGTCACATATGCCTTCAGTTTCGGCGCCCTGCCCTTCGCCTGTTCCAGGATATAGGAATGAGAAAAGTATTTTGCCTCCACTGTCTTTGTGCCTGAAAATATCATGGAGCACACAGTAAAGAGCGTGAACAGCAGCACACCGATTCCTATCCTTATTCCACTTCGCCGTCCCATTTCCTTCCCTCCTTACAATATTCCACAAATGCCAGCCGTGTCTCCCCGATCGTAATCTCGTCATCCGAAAATAAGCGCACGGTTCCTTCCAGCAGGCTGTCATTTATATAAACGGTATTTCCTCCTTCTGCAGACAGATAAAATACATTTCTCTTCGGGTCATAGGTGACCGAACAATGCTTATCCCTCGAAATACTCTTGTCATCGATCAGGCAGACATCCATCGAATTTCCCCGCCCGACAAAGTTTCTTCCCGCGTGGAGCCGATAGTCCTTTCCCCGCTCGCCGCCGTTCTGGCAAATAAGCCAGCCTGTCACTGGCGGTATCCCCGCCAGGTCAAAAAGACCGAAAGAGACCGTCCTGTCGTCGTCAGCCCCCGGGAAGTTCCCACCTGAAAAGTAATTTCCCGCAAGACTGCTGCCTGACGCTGGTATATCTGAGTACCTTCCCGCAGATCCATCCCACGGCTCATCAAACGAGATCCCCGCTTCGGCAATGGCTACCGTTTTATCGTCCTCTTCGATCACATCAATCTGCAGACTTAATCTTTCACCGTTTCTTTTACAATGAGGACAGGTTTTCGCCACGTTTGGGTCAAACCAGTGTCCGTTTTTGCATTTTATCACCATACGCTCACCTCTTTCTCAGCGCACATAAACTGCGATTGCAGAATAATTATCCATGTTTGTCCCTCTGCCGTTTCTTATGACTTCCTGTTCCATCCTGGCCAGCCATTCCCCCGGCGTTCTTGATTTTCTCAAATATTTCGCCATCATTTTTTCATCAATTAATTCCCAAAAACCATCGCTGCACAATAAAAAAGAAGACTCATTTGTAAGCGTTATTTTCTCCCCCCACTGGTATTTAGGCGAATTCCACTCGGTTCCCATCACGCGCAGCAGACGGCTCCGGTCCTCGTGATAGCGGATCTCCTCCTCCCGAATGGCTCCGCTGTTTACAAGCATCTGTGGCACGCTATGATCCTGGCTCCTCAGGCAGTATTTCCCTTTCTCAAACCAGTAAACCCTGGAATCGCCCACATGGGCAAACCAGGCGTTTTCCCCCTTTACCACGAGACAGGTGAGCGTCGTCTTCATGGAGTCTTCCAGATGTTCTGCCTTCTGTCTTTCCAGCAGCGTATCCTGCGACCTCTGAATGCTTTCTTCCACAGACATCCCGTTATTTATACAAAAATCCATCATGGACACCACATGGGAGGATGCCACGTCTCCATTTCCGTACCCTCCCAGGCCGTCACATAAGACAAACACGACTGCATTCGCACATACTGTAACACCAAGGCAGTCTTCGTTCACCTGCCGCTCCCCCCTGTTCGATAATGTTTCATAAGAAAGCTCCATGGCTGTCCAGCCCCCATTCAATTAAGTTGAAATATATTACCTGATTTACCGATTGCAATGTTCTGACCGGAAACTGCATGGAACGGAACACCCTTCTGAATCAGCGTTCCATTGACATAAGTACCGTTTGAAGAATAATCCATAACCTGATAACTGCCCTCTGGCGCCGCAAATACCATACAGTGCAACCTGCTTATTTTCTCATGGTTCAAAACGATGTTACAATCCTTATCCCTCCCAATGGAAACCGTCGACGAAACAGGGATCTCGAACATACCGCCCTGATATTCTCCCTGAATGCACAGGAGCCCGGGCATAAATACCGGTGTTACATAATGCTGCGTATTCTGCTGTATATTTTGATCTGCCATGCCATTTTTCTTTTTTCTCCTGACAGCCACGATGGCCACGATAAGGATAATGGCCACAACCACTATTACGATTCCGGCTATGACGGCATAACGGCTCCACGTTTTTTTTGTTTCAACCTCTTTTCCCTCTCCACCTGCTTGCGCCTCATACGTTTTATCTGTCTCTCCATCGCCGTCACTGTCGACTTCCAGTACCGTACTTCCATCTCCATCTGTATCCGTATCAATACTTGTTTTTTCCGTAACCGGAACTTGGATAAAGGTTCTCTGATCCGTATATTCCCCGTTTTCATCCATGAAGCCGATCGTATAATCCATCGTTCCCTTGTCAGTACCATTGAGCTCCACATCATATATTTCATCGCTCTTGAGCCGGAGCACCTTGATCTCATCCGATTCCCCCTCGAACGTCAAGCTGCCAAAAGACGTCCGTGTATTCTGATCCGTTGCCACGGAAGACAATGTTTCCCCGTCCCTGGACACGGTTACATCGACCGGACACGCGATACGGATATACACATAATCCTCTCCGCCGATCTGCATGGCAATGTCATCAAAAAAATACACAAGGTCACCTGCATTCTTCACCTCATAATGACATCCCGGGCTCGCCATGTTCTGCAGCATCCTCTGTGAAACCGCTCTTTCTCCGTCTCCCAGATCAGAGAAAAACCCCAGCGTATATACGTAATATCCTTTCTGTTTCATATTCTCACAGTACTGGATGAGCGCCTCCTCATAGCTGCCATTTAATTGCTTTCCTCCATTCGGCTGCCCGTCCGTCATCAAGAGCATAATCTTTTTCTCTGCCTGGCTCATATCCAGTTTTGCGTCTGCCTCTGCTACCGCATCATATATGTTCGTCCCGTTGCCCGCATTCACGGTGTTTATGCTTTCCTTTAACTGTACTCCCCTTCTTCCAAAATCATTTGCCAGCTGAACGTCATCACTATACGTCATGACTGCTGTCCGCGCATCCTGCTCCAGCACTGTATCCACAAACCTGCAAGCCGCCTCCTTCGTCTGCTCCAGCGGTTCCCCGGCCATACTGCCTGATCGGTCGAGCACCATCACTACATCACGCTCCGTCTTCACATGATCCTCATACCAGTCTAACGCCACCTTTCCAACATTAGAATTTTGATACAAGACCGCCTCCGTTCCAAACCTGTCGTATTCACCATTTTGCTGCTTCGCAAACGCCAGAGCTTCCTCCACCGTATAATACCGGCCGTCCCCCCACTGTTTTGTAAGCCCTTCCGCCACCGTGCGGATCATAGAAAGATTATAGGCACGGTCTATGGTTCCGCTATTCGCATATACCGCCGCCGCGCCCTTGCTCAAAAAGGCCTCCGACAACCGCTTGTCCTCACCGCTGTGACAGGCCCCCAGGTAAATAATGTTGTTTTTCAACGCACCATCCGGAATATACTTCTCTATAAATTTGCCCGTTATGGCATAGTAGCCCCCAATGCAGACAAGTCTTCCTTTCTGCAGGTCTCCCATATACTTCATATTACTTTTAAGCGTATACCGGGTTCCCAGCGCCAGTACGGGTCCTTCCGTTGGCGAATAATTTCCATGTCCGTGCCAGAAGATGAGATTATAATTTGGAATCCTCAGTACGGACTCCAGCGTCACCTCATCGTCCTCCATATCATTGTCCGTGTTACTGCCATTTTGGAAGTACTCATACTGCTCTATTGCATCTGAAACCGTTCTCGCCGCCATGTCAAGCCGCTCCAGAAGCTCCTCTGGGTTCCCATCTTCTACGATCGAAACAGTACGGAAGGGCTGGTAGGTCGCCACCTGAAGTTTCGTACCACCTGTCCCTGCGTCACGCCCTTCTACCTGCGGCGCTATTATGTAAATCACACCGGAATTCAGCTGCACCTCTATGCTGTCCTCCCCAGCCTCATAACCGGCTATGTCTCCATTTTCATACAGCTTCTGCACACTTTTCAGCGCTTCATCCAAATAAAGATCAATTTCGTCTTCCTCGACTGTCCCCTCTGTTTTATACTTTTCATCCACATCATGCAGTTCATCTTCTACCTTTTCGATTTCTCTGCCAACCTGCTCCGCCTCTTCCCGCGTCCCTTCTTCCTGTCCCAGCACCCCGAAATCCGGCTGCTGCGTATTTACAAATTCCTCATACAGGTATTCCGGTTCCGTAAACTCCGATGTACCCGAAGAGGACGGCTCAGCACTCTTCTTCGGCAAGTTGCTGGCACCCCCATTACCTTCCTCACGGCATCCGCACAACGACACAAGGGTAAGCAGGACAGTCAAGGCGAACGTGAATATTTTTTTATTGAATTTGCTTTTTGTGTTTCCGTTCATACACATATCTCCTTTATCGGGGGTGTATGCAGGTCATTTCTGGTTATCAAAGACCCTATTCTATCTATCTCGTCTTCAGGCACTTCTTTGCAGACCATTTTCCATATACGGTCTTCCCTCCTGATTTTTTAAATGCCCGGATCTGAACATAATATTTCTTCTTTCTTTTTAATTTACTTAACGTCTTTTTACTTTTTGCCTGCCCCTTAATCATTTTCGTAACTACACCGTTTCTAAATTTCTTATTCCGGCAATAACGGATCTGGTAGCCACTGGCATCCGACACCCTGAACCATGATAAAGACAATTTTCCTTTTCCCGCATAACAATAACTGTAAAAATAGCCCTGTACCAGCCTCCTCACTGGCTGGTAATCACCCTTATACGAATGGCCGCACAATACACAAGTGTATTTCCGGTATCCTTTTGCAAAATAAGTGGGAGCATACCATTTGCTCTCATATCTTTCATGTGGACAGTTGGCTTTGGACAGTGATGATACATTCAAAGTATAGTCACCATAGCCACCATAGTTGTAATGGACAACCGCCAGATAATACATTCCCTGTTCCAGTACAGCCGTTTCTGTTAAATTTATTTTTTGTGAAACACTGTTTTTACGTGGTACCCATGATTTCAGTTCCTCTCCGCTGGAATCATACAGCTTTACATATAAATGCTCCATGCCCGCCTCTACCCGGATCGTGACCGTCTGGCTGGAGGAAAGAGTAAACTTGTAAAAATCCTTTTCATCGTTAATCGCAATCTGCCCTTTATAACTATTTCCTAGTGTCAGGGAAGAGGCCGTGGCAATTGTATTGTTGGAACCGCCATTTGTTTCTGCAAAGGATTCATTTGATGAAGCAAAAGATAATGAGAAATCGTACCTGCCACGCGGATGGTAGGCATATTCATACGTATTGATTACCGCATAGTATGTGCCGCTGGTTAGGAAAACATCATCATTTATCACTATATTTTCGGTAGTTGTATTCCATCCTGGTTCCTCTGACAACAGTTCAACGCCATTTCCATCATACAGTTTCCACTCCACCCTGCTTATCCCATAGAAAGTTGCGCTAAGATTAACTTTCCCTGACCGTTCTAACGTAAACTTAAAAAAATCCTTTTCATCATTTAAGGAAAGCTGTGCATGGTACAATGTCCCATCTGTCCTAACAATGCTTGCTGTCTCCAGCGAATTATTGCTCCCGCCATTACTCTCCCGAAAGGACTCTCCCGCAGCAGTAAAACTGATCAGAAACTCAAACTCTCCTGTGCTTTTTTGAGCATATATGTTTTTTTCAACACAAAAATAGTAACTGCCTCCAGTAAGATAATCGTAATCACTAATAGAAATCACTTCCGAGGTGCTGTTCCATCCAGGTTCATCACTCCATAACTCGATTGCATTCTCATCGTATATATGGAGTTTAACACTACTCATTCGTGCCGATCCTGTGAGGGTTATCTTTCCTGATTCTGGAAGTGTAAATTTATAATATTGTTTTGTATCACCATTCTCTGTGATCATTCCTGTGCATTTTGTCCCCAGCGTATACGCTTTCGCATATGTGATGGATTCCGCTTCTGCCTCCGCCGGATTCCATCCTGCCGCTGATATAAATAAGAATGTCAGCATCAGCAGGGCAACTGCCATTTTTTGTTTCAAATTCTTCATTGTGTTTTCCCCCATTCCTAATGGTTTCTTCTTTCTCTACTTGCAACATAATTTTTATTATGTTGATCAAAAAGTGTTTCTCTAAGATTACATACGATT
>CANBKJ010000001.1 GCA_947369165.1 uncultured Lachnoclostridium sp. | reverse complement strand
CACTACATCTGTTTCCAAAGCCATGGCTATACGATATAAAACAGCGACGGTAAAACCTTTTCTACCTGTCTCAATTTCATATAAAAAAGAACTTGAAATATCCGCCAAATCCGCCACTGTTTCTCTGGTATAATTCTTTTCTGTTCTTTTTAATAATATTTTTGTACCTATGGATTTATTAATTTGTTCGTCCGTCATATGCGCACAACTTCCAAAAAAACAATATCAAAAAATGTCATTTTTTGGTATAGTCTATAGACATCAATAGTTATCGAAATAGCATGAACCATAGTGAACCTTTCCCTTCGATCTTCTTCTCCAACATCCTATTAAATTACTAGCAGCAAACATTTATACTTTCTCAAAGGCAACGAAAACCCACTGTATATAAGCAATTTTAACTGCTTATATACAGTGGGTTTATTTACTCTTAACAAATATAATGTTTCGTATGCAATCAAATCAGCAATTTCCATCCGTTCCTATTTCGCATAGTCCACAACTCTGGATTCACGAATCACGTTTACCTTGATCTGACCAGGATACTGAAGCTCAGACTCAATCTGTTTTGATATGTCCCTTGCTAACAGTACCATCGCATCATCATCAATCTGATCCGGAACTACAATAACTCGAACTTCTCTACCTGCCTGAATGGCAAAAGATTTGTCGACACCTTTAAAGCCGTTTGAAATATCCTCTAATTGTTTCAATCTGTTCGTGTATGTTTCTAAGGTTTCTCTTCTCGCACCAGGACGAGCTGCAGATATTGCATCCGCTGCCTGAACAACGCAGGCAATCAAACTCTCCGGTTCCACATCTCCGTGATGCGCCTCTACTGCATTGATCACTAATGCAGATTCTTTAAACTTGCGGCAAAGCTCCACACCCAGCTGGATGTGTGAACCTTCCATATCATGGTCTACTGATTTTCCAATATCATGAAGCAGTCCCGCACGTTTTGCCATACGCACATCCGCCCCAAGTTCTCCCGCAAGAAGACCGGACAAGTGAGCAACCTCAATGGAATGCTTTAACGCATTCTGACCATAACTAGTTCTGAACTTCATTTTACCCAGAAGACGAATCAGTTCTGGATGTATTCCATGCACACCAACCTCAAGTGCTGCTGCTTCCCCTTCTTCACGAATCATTGTTTCAACTTCTTTTTTTGCTTTTTCAACCATTTCTTCGATTCTGGCAGGGTGAATTCTGCCATCCACGATTAACTTTTCCAAAGCAATTCTGGCTATTTCACGACGAATTGGATCAAAACCGGATAAAATAACTGCTTCCGGTGTATCATCAATGATTAGATCAATACCGGTTAGATTCTCAAGCGTCCGGATATTTCTTCCTTCTCTACCGATAATCCTTCCCTTCATCTCATCACTTGGCAATGGAACCACTGATATCGTAGCTTCTGATACATGATCTGCCGCACATTTCTGTATGGCGTTCACAATATACTCCTTCGCTTTCTTATCCGCATCATCCTTTGCCTGACGCTCCAATTCTTTTACTAAAACTGCAGTCTCATGTTTCACATCTTCTTCCACAGTTCGCAATAAATAATCTTTCGCCTGTTCGGAGGTGAGACCCGAAATCTTTTCCAACTCACGCAAATGGCTCTGACGGAGTTCTTCTACTGTCTCTTTTTCTTTTTCAAATTCCGCCAATTTAGTGGTGAGCTTTGATTCCCGTTTCTCGAGTGCATCCAGTTTCTTGTCCAAAGTCTCTTCCTTACCCAGCACCCGTTTTTCGTAGCGCTGGATCTCGGCTCTTCTCTCCTTGGTCTCACGATCAAGTTCATTCTTGGCCTTGAGATTTTCCTCTTTGGCTTCCAGAAGAGCTTCACGCTTTTTAGTTTCTGCCGTCTTTAATGCATCATCAATAATCTCCCTTGCTTTCTCTTCTGCACTTCCTACCTTAGCTTCTCCAACTTTAATACGATAAGAAATAGCACATTTCCAGGCAACCAGTGCTGTTACTGCAATAAGAGCAAGGATTACGATGACTGCGCCGACCACAAAACCTACACTTAACTCTGGCACAGGAGCACCTCCTTAATTTAGTTTTCATTGCACATAAATACAACACTTCAATTTTACACTTTTTATGATTGGTTGTCAAGTATAACGTCATTAGACCAGTTGTGAAAACACTTTCTTCACGGTATTCATCTCATATCCCTTTCGTCCAAGATATGCAAATATTTTTCCCTTTTCCTCATAAGAAAGGTCTCCTGGCTGCTTTCCTTTTAATCTCTTGTAAATCAATAATTCAATCGCTTCCTCTTCCCCCGGATACTCTGTTTCCTCCATCACCTGCCGGATCAGTTCATCTGAAATTCCCTTTTCTGACAGCTTATAAAAAATCTCCCGGCGGCTCCGCTTCCCTTTTTGAAACATGAGATAATTTTCCACATATCTATGATCATTGATATAGCCAAAATGCTCTACATATTTCATTGCCTCCAGAGAGGCCTGTTCGGAAAATCCTTCCCGGTCAAGGCGGCTGGCAAGTTCTAATCTGGTCCGGTCTTTGTGAAGTAAAAGCGCCATAGCTTTGGAGGCCGCCCTTTTGCATTCTTCATCGGAAAAATGGTATGGCGCACTGTGTTTTTCTTCCCAGTTTTTCATAAATGAATCCTTACTTCTCTTCCTTCACTGAGGATTTTTTCTTTTTACTCTCCTTTTCCTCGGCGGGAGCTTCTTCTTCTGGCTGTCATTCCTGCCTTTTATGAAGCAATCCCTTTTACTTCTCTTCCTTCACTGAGGATTTTTTCTTTTTACTCTCCTTTTCCTCGGCGGGAGCCTCTTCTTCTGGCTGTTCCACGTACCTGGCACGTACCTGACGTTCTACCTCTTCAAATACTGCCGAATTATCCGCAAGATAAGTCTTGGCATTCTCCCGTCCCTGTCCGATCTTCTCTCCTTTATAGGAATACCATGCTCCGCTTTTCGCAATAATATCGTTCTTTGTGGCAAGATCCAGAACATCGCCTTCTCTGGAAATTCCCTTTCCGAACATGATATCAAATTCTGCCTCCTGGAAAGGAGGTGCCACCTTATTTTTGACCACTTTTACGCGGACGTGATTACCGATCATCTCACCACCCTGTTTCAATGTCTCCACTCTTCTGACATCAAGTCGCACCGAAGCATAAAATTTCAGGGCACGGCCACCCGTGGTAGTCTCTGGATTGCCAAACATAACACCAATCTTCTCCCGGAGCTGGTTGATGAATATGACGATGCAATTTGATTTATTAATAACACTTGTAAGCTTTCTCAGCGCCTGACTCATCAGCCTTGCCTGGAGTCCTACATGACTGTCTCCCATGTCTCCGTCGATCTCTGCTTTCGGTACAAGAGCTGCCACCGAATCCACGATCACAATATCCACCGCTCCCGAGCGCACCATCGTCTCGGTGATCTCCAGGGCCTGTTCACCGCAATCCGGCTGAGATATGTATAATTCATCGATGTCCACTCCGATATTCCGGGCATAGGTGGGATCCAGCGCATGCTCTGCGTCAATAAATCCCGCAATTCCTCCCCGTTTCTGCACTTCTGCCACCATATGCAGGGCAACGGTGGTCTTACCACTGGATTCGGGACCATAGACCTCGATAATCCTTCCCTTAGGAATACCGCCGACTCCCAGGGCGATATCCAGACTGAGGGAACCGGTAGGTACTACTTCAACGCCCATTCGCGATGTGGTATCACCCAATTTCATCACAGAGCCTTTTCCATACTGTTTTTCTATCTGCGCAATCGCAGACTCTAATGCTTTTACTTTATTTTGATCTTTCTCCATCATTTCAATATCCTCCATAAATTATCAAAAAATAATCGAACTTCATTTCGGAACACTTGTTCTATATATAGATATACTACACCAATGTTGATAAACTGTCAACTATTTTTTTCTATTGATTCAAGCCTGTTGAATAAGTAATAATCGGGAACAAAATCTGAATATCGAAAGAACTTTCTTCATAAAAGAAAAAAGCATAGTATCAGTGTACCATGCCTTTTCTTTTTTGTAAAGATTCTTTTATTCGTAGCGCAGCGCTTCGATAGGATCCAGTTTTGCCGCCTTGTTTGCGGGATAATAGCCGAAAAATAACCCGATAGTCATGGAAAATCCCACGGCAATGAGAATTGCCGCCACAGGAGCTGAGGCGGAATACCCCAACAGCGTTGCCGCCACTGCTCCCAGTCCAAATCCTAAAAGAATCCCAAGACACCCGCCTACCAGGCACAAGATCATCGATTCGATGATAAACTGGAGCCGGATAAAGCTATTTTTTGCTCCCAGTGCCTTTCTGGTGCCGATTTCCCGAGTCCGTTCCGTTATGGATACCAGCATGATATTCATTACGCCAATTCCCCCTACCAGCAGGGAAATTCCTGCAATAAACGCAATGGCAGCTGATACCGTCTGAATCATGTCATTCATGGATTCTGTCATGGATTCCATTGTGGTGGCAGTGATCTCATAATCATCGTTTGCCGCATAATATGGAAGAAAAAAGATTTCCAGCTCCTGGGCAAAGGCAGATACACTCGATAATCCCGCTGCTGTGACCACCGTAAAATGATCGTATCCGTCATCTGCATGAATCTGTTCTTTTCCTGTAGTCAGAGGAATATAAGCTGATGTAACCACTTCATCATCCGAGGACGAAGAAAAAGAACTGCTTTCTTCATATTTGTATATACCTACGATGTAATAGGAAACATAAACATCATTGATCTCCACGCTGATCTCTTTCCAGAGAGCCTCTTCGTATTTTCCATCAAATATATTTTCTACTACCTTGTCGGAGACCATGATTACCTTTTTGTTTCCCTCCAGATCTTCTTTTTTTATCTTTCTGCCCGCTAAAAGCGTAATATCACTGCTGGCAAAATAGTCCTCATTTATACCTGTAATGGATATATTCGCTGTGCTGTCTTTTTTCCTAACTGTGCCCTCCGCCACCGATTCACTGATGGCAATGGCTTCGATCTGATCTGGAAAGCGGGCAGTCAATGCTTCCAGCATCTCATCGGTAATCCGGTCCTCTTCCTCCACTGTGCTGCTACGACCGGAGGTACCAAACCTCATTCCGTTCTGCCTGACCTCTTCCTCTTCACCGGATTGTTTCAGACCAACAGTAATATTATTAGCACCCATTTCCTGAAAGGAGACAGAAATAGATGTGGTCAGAGAGGAACTCACCGTCATGATGGCGATAACAGATCCAATTCCGATAATGATTCCCAGCATGGTCAGAAACCCACGCATTTTATTAGCCCGCAGTGCCCCAAAGGCAAGCTTGATATTTTCAAGGATCAGCATGCAGCACCTCCTTTTCGTATTCCCGTCACTTCTCCATCCCGGAGCGTAACAATTCGGCTGGTCTCCTCTGCCAGTTCCGCGGAATGAGTGATCAGCACGATGGTTTTTCCCTGCTCTTTATGCAGCCGGTGAAAGATATCCATGATCGTTCTGCCAGTTTTAGAATCCAGTGCACCCGTGGGCTCGTCGGCAAGGAGGATCGCCGGATCATTTGCCATAGCGCGGGCGATCGCCACCCGCTGCTTCTGACCGCCGGACAATTCATCCGGCCTGTGCTGCATACGGTCTTCCATTCCTACCATAGATAGAAGCTCCTGTGCCCTGGCTGTCCGCTCCGCCTTTGCCACTCCGGCATACAGCATCGGGAGCTCTACATTGGACAATGCTGTTGTTCTCGCGATAAGGTTATAGGTCTGAAAAATAAAACCTATTTTTTGATTCCTGAGTTCTGAAAGCTTTTTGTCCTTTGCCAGACATACATCTGTTCCTTCCAAATAATATTCACCCCCGGTAGGCCGGTCCAGGGCTCCTATTATGTTCATGAGTGTCGTCTTTCCAGATCCGGATTCTCCCACGATGGAGATAAATTCCCCCTTCTCTACGCTTAGATCAATCTCATGTAAAATCTCAAGTTCATTTGGCTGACCGATATAAAACCGCTTTACAATATGTTTTAGATCGATCACCCGCTTCTTTTTATCGGACATTTGCGCCTCCATTCTTGGCATTTCCAGCGCTTCCACTCCTGGCGCTTCCCGCACTTCCATTCCTACGCCTTTCTTTCATCTGCTCTCTTCCCGGGCCATCTGGTGCTCCAGGCGCTCCGCCGCCAAACATTTCTAATCCATTTTCTTCGGGCTTATCATCCCCATTGTCAGATACCGTATCTGTGGATATCAGAATCTCCATTCCCTCCTTTAACTGATCTCCGCTGATCTCAACGTAATAATCACTTTCCATTCCCTTTTCTACTGGAATCTCTGTGAAGGATTTTTCTTCCACTGTGTTACCAGAGACATATACTACCGAAGAACCACCTGCATTTTCGTGGACCGCATCATAGGGCACAGCGTACACATCTCGGACTTCTTCCAGAACAATACTGCATTTGGCTGTGAGTCCCATGCGTAGCCTCTCGTCTTCTGTTTTCACATCAATTTTTACCTCATACCCGCTATTGGAGGATGATGCAGTGCTGCTCATTCCCGTTCCCCCTGCGGACTGGGACGTCGTCCCAGAGAGGGAACTGCTGCCCGTGGTAGGTGCCACAAAGCTTATCTCACCCTCGATCTCATCCTCGCCGGTTGCCTCTGTGAGTACAGCCACCCGCTGGCCTTCCTCAATTTTACTGATGTCATATTCATCTACACTTGTAGAAATCACATAAGAGCTGTTGTCATCGATCTGGATCATATCACTACCATTATAAACTTCTCCTTCTTCGATACCTACTGCTGTCACGATTCCAGAGATGGGAGCTGTTACAGCACACTTTTCCAGCGTGTCAGAGGCATCTTCCACCTGCTTTTCCGCCTCCCGAATGCTCTTTTTATTATTTAACTGTGCTGTCGTCACGGCATTTTCTGCATTTTCCACGCTGTTTTTATTTTGCTTCTCTTCATTCTTCCGGGATTCCTTTGCCGATTCATAGGCACTCTCTGCCTGTTTTTGCGCTTCTTCTGCCTTCACTAGCTGTTCCTGCAGGCGCTTCTTTGTCTCTGCATCTTTTTCTTCCGAAATCTGGTCATTCAATTTCGTAACCTGCTTTTTGGCGCTCCGAAGCTCTTTTTTGGTCTCTGTTACCTTCATGGCTGCTCCCTCTTTCCCCTCACTGTAAGATTCTTTGGCCTCTGACAACTGTTTCCTGGCGGATGAAAGGTTTTTTTCAGCCTCTTCCCTGGTATCACTCAGGGACTGCTCTGCTTCTGACAATGCCTTCTTTAGGTCACTCTCGTCAAATTGTACCAGGGTGTCTCCCTTTTGGACCGTATCTCCTGCCTTGACACATACCTTTTTTATCTTCACTCCATTTACTTCTGCCGACACCGTCCGGCTCTGGCTGCTGCCGATCGTTCCCGTGGCGCTGACCGACTTTGTCAGATCCATTTTTTTGAGGGAAATACTACTCTGTTTCTGAACCTGGTCCTCTGCCATGGCGCTGTTTCCTCCACGGGTCAGAAAAAACGCCATAACTGCTGCCAAGACACAGACCCCCCCTCCGAACACACATACTTTCCACTTCTTACTTTTCTTTTTCACTGACGGAACCTCCTGCTTTTTATTTTTGAATATTCTCAGAATTAAGATGTTTCTATATTTAGCATAGAAAAAAAGTATGAACAAAAAATGTTCATACTTTGATATAAGTGTGAAGGAGGTTGTCGGTTCGGTTGAAACCTCACCAGACAACCTCTCGCAATGTGCCGTAAACGGCACATTGCTCTCTTCACACCGAAGAACGCAAAAAGCAGCGTTCTTCATGGATTGTTTGTGCCGCCGCAGGCGGCATGTTGGGAAGTGTGAAAGCTCTCCAGCAGTCTCTCCAGGTCCTCCATCATTTCAATCTCATTTACTCTGCGTCTCATGGAGGCAGAATGAGGATATCCGGAAGTGTACCAGGCAAAATGCGACCTCATCTCCCGCATGCCATAAAGCTCTCCCTTCCATTCCGTCTGCATCCTGGCATGACGCAGGATCATTTGTGCCAGCTCCGGCAGCTCTGGTCTGGGAAGTTCCTCGCCGGTCTCCAGATAATGACGGATCTGAGTAAAGACCCAGGGATTTCCTCTGGCTCCCCGCCCGATCATCACTGCATCACAGCCTGTCTCCATAAACATTTCTTCTGCATCCCTGCCGGTAAAAATGTCTCCGTTTCCGATCACCGGAATGGACACCGCTTCTTTCACCCGGCGGATGACGCCCCAGTCCGCCCTTCCGCTGTAATATTGCTCTCTGGTCCTTCCGTGGACGGCAACAGCTGACGCCCCTGCCGCCTCTGCCGCCTTGGCCAGATCCACCGCCTGCTCTTCCCCATCCAGGAATCCCTTTCGGAATTTAACCGTCACCGGCTTATGCACCGCCTTTACCGTCTCCCGAATGATCTTCTCTGCCAAAGGGATATTTTTTAAGAGTGCAGAACCCTCCCCGTTATTTACCACTTTGGGCACCGGACAGCCCATATTAATATCCAGAATGTCAAAATTGCGGTCTTCGATCTTCGCTGCCATACTGCTGATGATCTGCGGATCTGATCCAAAGAGCTGCAGTGTCACCGGGCGTTCTTCCTCCCTTACCTCAAGAAGGGCTTCCGTATTCTTACTGTTATAATAGATTCCTTTGGCGCTGACCATCTCGGTATAGATTAGGTCTGCTCCCTTTTCTTTGCACAGCAAACGAAAAGGCAGGTCCGTTACCCCTGCCATAGGTGCCAGAATCAGCTTTCCGGGCACCATCACATCTCCGATCCTCCAGGGCTTATCTACTTTCATCCGGTTCATCAGTACTCCCTTTCTTCTTCTCTGCCGCCTTCGTTTTTTCATAAATCAGGCGGGTTCCCTGAAGGGTAAGATTCGGATCATAAATATCGATCAGCTCCGTCGCATCTGATATACTTCTTCCGAGTCCTCCTGTCGCCACAACTTTAATATTCTCTATGGCTGACTCTTCCTTCATTCTGCGGATAATATATTCCGTCTGACCGATGGTTCCATAGAGCAGTCCTGCCTGCATACTGGTTATAGTATTTTTGGCAAGAATCGAATCCGGCTTTTTGATCTCGATCTCCGGAAGCTGTGCAGCACTTGACCAGAGTGCCTTAGCACTGATCTTTATTCCCGGACAGGTAACACGGGCCGCAAACACACCTTCCCCCGTCACCAGGTCATAGGTGGTGGCTGTACCAAAATCAATAACGATCACCGGTCCTCCGTATAGTTCATAGGCGCCCACCGCATCCACGATACGGTCCGCCCCGATCTCACTCGGATTGGAAGCCGCGATATGAATCCCGGTTTTGGTGCCATTTCCCACAACATAAGGTGTAGTGTGAAAATATTTCTTAATCCCGCTTACCAGAGAGTACATAACTTTCGGAACTACAGAAGCAATGATCACATCCTGGATCTGAAATTCTTTGATCCCATGTCTCGCCAGCGCCTCTCCGATAGCCTCCCCAAATTCATTTGAAGTTCTCGGAAGACTCGTCGTCAGACGAAAAGTAAAGCGAAGCTCCTCTCCCTCAAACACTCCAAAGGTAAGATTGGTATTCCCAATATCTATCGCAAGTAACATCTATCCTGTCCATCCTCTTATCTCATTTTGTTCATTCCATGAACCTGTCACAAAAAGAAACTGCGGTAATATTCCTCCAGCCCCTCCAATAACTCTCCGTGTTCCTGGCGAAGCTGTTTGATCTTCAGATAACTTCCGATCTCGTCATAAGAAAAATCATTCTCCTTAGCTGTCGTAGACAGATACAACGTCCCATCCTCTTCAAATTCCATAGTAAATACTCCACCTACATCTGTAGTAAGCATAACACTCAAAATCTTTAATTCTTCTTTTACTCCTGTCGGAAGGGAATCATATCTAGGATTTAGATAAAATTTCTGTTCGTATGCACTGCAGGCACAGAGCACCTGTTTTTCATCCATCAGCCCTCTTTCCTTTCACTCATCGGCACATATGGTTTGTGAGGACACACCGCTTTGTATGCAGGACGTATGATCTTTCCGGCATTGACAAGCTCTTCCAGACGATGGGCACTCCAGCCCGCAATTCGTCCAATGGCAAAAATCGGAGTGTACAGCTCTGTCGGCAGCTCCAGCATACTATATACCAGTCCGCTGTAAAAGTCTATATTAGCGCTGACTCCTTTATAGATATGACGCTCGTTGGCAATCACTTCCGGCGCCAGCCGCTCCACCTTTTCATAAAGAGCGTATTCTGCCATCATATTCTTTTCCTCAGAAAGTTTCCGCACAAAATGACGGAAGGTCTTCGCGCGGGGATCCGAGATGGAATACACCGCATGCCCCATTCCATAGATCAACCCGGATTTGTCAAAGGCCTGACGGTTCAACAGTGCTGTCAGATACGTCCGGATCTCATTCTCATCTTCCCAGTCATCCAGATTCTTTTTCATATCCTCAAACATCAGCGACACTTTTTTGTTGGCACCGCCATGGCGGGGACCTTTCAGAGATCCCAGAGAAGCGGAGATCGCCGCATAGGTATCCGTTCCAGAAGAAGTCACCACATGATCCGTAAAGGTAGAGTTATTTCCGCCTCCATGCTCTGCGTGAAGTACCAGGGCAATATCTAAGATCTTTGCCTCAAGGGGCGAAAACTGACTATCCGGGCGGAGCATATGTAAAATATTTTCCGCTGTCGAATATTCTTTTTTAGGCGGGTGCAGGAAAAAGCTGCTGCCCTCGTGAAAATAATTCGCCGCCTGATAGCCATACACAGCAAACATCGGCAGAAGCGCCACCAGCTCCAGACACTGGCGCAGTACGTTCTCCGTAGAAGTATCGTCTGCCTTTTCATCGTAAGAATAAAGGGTCAGAACACTTCTTCCCAGCGTATTCATCAGATCTGCACTAGGCGCTTTCATAATGATATCCCTCACAAAACTGGTAGGAAGACTTTTACGGTACTCCGCAAGAATGTCTTTGAGGTCTTCGAGCTGGCTCTCTGTAGGCAGATCGCCAAATAGAAGCAGATATACCACCTCTTCATAGCCGAACCGTTTTTCCTGAAGAAATCCTCCCACGATTTCTTCAATATCAATTCCCTGATAAAAAAGTTTTCCCTCACATGGCACCATCTCGTGGTCAACCACTGTATAAGAACGGATCTCCGAAACCTCCGTAAGCCCCGTCAGGACACCCTGGCCATTCAGGTCTCTGAGTCCGCGTTTTACCTCATATTTATCAAATAAAGTAGAGTCAATCGTGCTGCTGGCTTCACAAACATCCGCCATTTTCTGTATCCAATCATGTCTATATCCCAAATCAAGGTTGTTATCCATATTGGCCCTCCTTTTCCTTTATACATCTGCTTATTTTAAAGTTGCATACATCACTGCTTTTATCGTATGCATCCGGTTTTCTGCCTCTTCAAACACCACGTCAGCATACTTTTCAAATACCTCATCAGTCACTTCCATTTCCGTTAGGCCGTATTTATCATGAATCTCTTTTCCAATCTTCGTCTTCAGATCATGAAATGCCGGCAGACAATGCATAAATACCGCCGTTTCCTTTGCATTTTCCATCACTTTTGCATTGATCTGATAAGGGGAAAGGGCATGGATCCTCTCCTCCCATACCTCATCCGGTTCTCCCATGGAAACCCACACATCCGTGTAGAGTACATCAGCATCCTTCGTTCCCTCCATCACATCTTCTGTCAGCGTAATGGAAGCTCCGCTTTCTTTCGCGTAATTCTGACACTGGGCCACCAGATCGTCTCCTGGAAAATATTTCTTTGGCGCACAGGCCACAAAATCCATTCCCATTTTGGCACAGGCGATCATAAGTGAATTCCCCATATTATATCGGGCATCTCCCATGTAAACGAGCTTGATCCCCTTTAAGGTACCAAATTGTTCCCGGATCGTCAAAAGATCCGCCAGCATCTGGGTGGGATGATATTCATTGGTCAATCCATTCCATACCGGAACCCCGGCATATTGTGCCAGTTCTTCCACGATCTCCTGCCCGTATCCGCGATATTCTATCCCGTCAAACATTCTGCCAAGTACCCGTGCGGTATCCGCGATGCTCTCTTTTTTTCCAATCTGGGAACTCTGGGGATCCAGATAGGTCACTCCCATACCCAGATCATGGGCCGCCACCTCAAAAGAGCAACGGGTCCTGGTACTGGTCTTTTCAAAGATCAGGGCGATGTTTTTTCCCTCCAGCTCCCGGTGGGGGATGCCTTTGCGTTTTTTATCCTTCAATTCCTTTGACAGATCAAGAAAATATGTAATTTCCTCCGGTGTAAAATCTTTTAATGTCAAAAAATTTTTGTCTTTCAAATTCACAATTCTTCCTCCTTATCCTAACTCCATGGCGCCACGTCAAGTACAATGGATATTAAATTGTTTAATGTTAAACTTAGTATTCATTGTACTAGGATGTATGAAAGAGGGTTTTCATCTGTCCTCCCAGGACAAAAGAATTCCCTCTTTTTATCCATTCTATTTTAACCAGTCGTACTAATCCTCAGCTCTCCTTTACGCTTTCCACCAATGATTTTGCAAGCCCTGCCACACCCTGGATCTCCGACGGAATAATGATCTTCGTTGCTTTTCCATCAGCTGCTTTCTCAAAAGCTTCCAGGCTCTTGATCGTGAGAACGCCCTGGGATGGTGCTGCTTCATTCAGATAACGAATACCCTCAGCAGTCGCCTTCTGTACCGCCTCGATCGCCTGAGCGCGACCCTCTGCTTCACGGATCATGGCTTCCTTCTTCGCCTCCGCACGCAGAATCGCAGCTTCCTTCTCTGCCTCTGCTTCCAGGATCGCAGATTCTTTTTTACCCTCTGCTACAAGCACCGTAGACTTTTTCTCACCCTCCGCACGAAGGATGGATTCACGTCTTTCACGCTCCGCCTTCATCTGCTTCTCCATGGAATCCTGAATCTCTCTCGGCGGAATAATATTTTTCAGCTCCACACGATTAACCTTGATCCCCCATGGATCCGTCGCAATATCCAGGCTTGATCTCATGTGGGTGTTAATTGTCTCCCTTGAAGTCAGTGTCTGGTCAAGCTCCAGATCACCAATGATATTACGAAGTGTGGTAGCCGTCAGGTTTTCAATCGCCATGATCGGATTTTCCACTCCATAGGTAAACAGCTTCGGATCTGTGATCTGGAAAAATACCACAGTGTCGATCTGCATCGTAACATTATCCTTTGTGATTACCGGCTGTGGTGCAAAATCCATCACCTGCTCTTTCAGGTTGACTTTCCTTGCCACGCGGTCCAAAATAGGAAGTTTAAAATGAATGCCTACCGACCAAGTCCCCAGATATCCACCGAGACGCTCAATAATATACGCATGTGCCTGAGGCACGATATTGATACACGATGCCAGTATGATCAACACAATGACTATCAGGACAATGGTAATCACTACACCTGCACTAATCTCGAATCCTGCTCCTGAATCTCCCATAAATTTCACCTGTTCCTTTCCTAAACCATATATGTATCTATGGTTTACTTACGCCTTTGGCGCATTTACTTTACAATCAACTTTACTCCCTGGACAGATACTACCGTAACTCTTTTTCCTTCTTCAATCACACTTCCATCCTCACTTCTGGCTGTCCAGTCCATACCATCTAACGTTACTTCTCCTGTCGCCATCTCATTGTTAATCAGTTTGGAAACAACCGCAGTTTTGCCGACAACTTCCTCAATATTGGTCTTTTCCTTTTCCCGATTCAGATATCTGACAGCAAAAGGCCGGCATAATGCCATGGCAATCACAGATAACAGGGCAAAGACAGCCAGCTGTCCCCATATTCCGTAACCCAATCCGGAAACCACTGCCGCACCGATGGCGCCGATTCCAAACCAGATCGTCGTCAGCCCAAGGGTCGCGACCTCTATAATGATCATGACAGCGAGAATGATCAGCCACACAATACTGGCATTCATATTCATTGCCTCCTTTTTATGAAATAAAAAGATACCCCTTTTATTTTACTATATTTTTTTCTTTTGTGCAATTATTATTTTTAATGCCCTCTCTGCCGGTGGATCTCATACATTAAAAGAGCGGCTGAAACCGCAGCATTCAATGATTCCAACTGCCCCTCCATGGGAATCTTCACTCCCACATCAGCTTTTTCCGCAGTCTCTAAACAGAGCCCCCTGGCCTCATTTCCGATCAATACTCCCGTCTTCCCCCGGTAATCGGCATGGGTATAGTCCAATTCAGCATCCAGCCTTGCAGCAGCTATCTGGAATCCCTGGCTTCTCAAATGTTCTACTTCTGTAGACATATCCTCTGTTATATAATAGGGCATCCGGTACAAGGCACCCATCGTTGAACGTACCACCTTCGGATTAAACAGATCCACACATCCCTTGGATAGTACCACCCCACTCATACCAGCTCCCTCCGCGGTTCTCATAATAGTCCCCAGATTTCCCGGATCCTGAATATCCTCCAGACATACCAGCGCCGCTCCTTCCCCTGCCAGAATTTTTTCCCGGTCATATTGCGGCATGTGCATCACAGCAAGGACTCCCTGAGGGGAAGCAGTATCGGATAACTGCTGAAAAACAGCGTCAGACACCCATTCTATATTCTCTTTTCCTATTGTATGGGATAACTTTGAAAAATATTCTTCTCCCGCGGACTCTGCCACATACATGGTCTGAACCAGTCCATGAACCAGACCTTCCGCTGCCATTTTGAACCCTTCCGCAATAAAGACCCTTTCCTGCCTGCGGAACCGGGAACTTCTCTTTAATTTAATAATTCGTTTGACCTGGGCATTGTTCATACTTTCAATCATACGATCTCTCTTCTTTCTATCATTTTAGTCGGGAAAAACCAAGGATTTCGGATTATAACAGCAGGACGGAGCAGAGTTCAGTTCTGCACCATCAAGCTTACCCTCTGGATCTCATCCCGGAACGCGGCAGCCGACATTCTCGTCGCGCCATGCCCCAGAATGATAATCTGTTCCATCCCGTCGGAAGTCGCTACCCGCACCCGGTGTTTCCCGGCGATGCGCTTTGTCGTCTTTTCAATATACATATCTGCCGTTTCCGCCTCCTTGGTATAGACGATGCTGATATTATGAAACTGCTCCACACTGCCAGGATTTCCTTTTACCTTATAGGCATCAAATACAAGGATCAGATGACAGCCAGTATATCCCTGGTAATTACACATGATATCCATCAGTTTCATCCTCGCGGCATCCATGCTGACACCAGAGAGCTCTTTCAAATCGTCCCAGGCAAAAATAATATTATAACCGTCCACCAGCACATATTCTTCCACTGGCTTTCTCTCCCGGATCTTCACCCTCTGTTTCTCTTCCTTTGCCCGAATCACCTTAGATCCGGTATTTGCCGCCTTGGGCTTCACCGCGCCATAAGTCCTCTCGAAGATCGCCTGGAGTTCTTTTTCCTCGGCATAAAAATCCCTGGAATCCGCTGAACGATTTGTCTCTGCCCCATACTTCGCATCCCTCTGGTGATTTTCGTCATCCCGTCTCTTCCCTGTTGCTAATATACTCTCCAAATGCATATGTTCCGGCACTTCATTCCATTTGACCACGTAACCAGACCCATGGGCACAGAACACGGAGTCGGGAGTATTTTCCACATCGGCCTCTGCATCATAGCCAATCTTCTCCCTGACTTCCATCTCATTGTGGCAGGGCAGATAGCCGCCAGGCATACAGCTCATATGCCCCCGCCCTTTTGTATAGGCTGCAAATTCCACCGGATAATCCTTCATAGCGGCCACCGGGCAGACTCCGGTCAGAACCGACATGCTCATCCGCTCCGGCAATGCCTCATACTCTCCGCTCATCCGCTTGATATCCGTCATGGCACGTCCGACATTTTCTGTCGGCAATTCCATCCGGAACTCGTAACAGGGTTCCAGAAGAACACTCTTTGCCTGCATCAGTCCCTGACGCACAGCCCGGTATGTCGCCTGCCGAAAGTCGCCACCCTCTGTGTGTTTGAGGTGGGCGCGGCCTGCCACCAGCGTAATCCTCATATCCGTGATGGGGGATCCGGTCAATACTCCGGCAAATTCTTTTTCTTTCAGATGAGTTATCACCAGCCGCTGCCAGTTCAGATCCAGCTTGTCCTCACTGCATTCCGCCCCGACCACAATTCCGCTTCCCGGCGGAAGCGGTTCCATCAGAAGATGCACCTCTGCATAATGACGCAGCGGCTCGAAATGTCCCACACCCTCCACTACGTCCCGTATCGTCTCTTTATAAAGAATATTTCCCTCTCCAAACTCTACCTCCATCCCAAAACGTTCTGCCAGAATTTCCTTCAGGATCTCCAACTGCACCTCTCCCATAGGCTGAATAAACATCTGGTGCAGGTTCTCATCCCAGGACAGATGAAGTTTTGGATCTTCCTCTTCCAGCTGGCGAAGCTTCCCTGCCGCCACTGTCATATCAGTGCCCTCTGGAAACAGAATAGAATAGCGAAGAACCGGTTCCAGCTGTTCCCCATTAAGGTCCGGTTCGGTTCCAAGCCCCTGACCCGGATACGTATGGTTTAAACCGGTCACCGCACAAATATTTCCAGCGCTTACTTCACCGGCAGTCTCGTATTTTTCTCCAGAATAGAGCCGGATCTGGTTTACTTTCTCACCCTCTCCCAATACCTCCTTCACACGGAGCTTTCCCCCTGTGATCTTTAAGTGGGTAAGTCGGCTGCCCTGGGCATCCCTGGATATCTTAAAAACCCTGGCACCAAAGTTTTTTTCTCTTTCTACATATGTAGAGTATTCATGAATCGTATCCAGCAGTTCTTCCGTACCTTCCAGCCGCAGCGCCGATCCAAAACAGCAGGGAAATAGCTTTCTCTGAGAGATCAATGGACACAGATCCTCTGGGATCTCCAGCCCCCCCTGCTCCAGATATTTCTCCAAAAGCGCTTCATCACATACAGCAGCTTCTTCCATAAATCCTTCAGATCCTGTATCTGTAAAATCAACACAGCCGGAAGAAAGCTTCTGCTTCAGCTCCCCAATTAGCTGCTGCCTGTCTGTTCCAGGAAGATCCATCTTATTTATAAACAAAAAAACAGGAATCTGATAATGTTCCAACAGTTTCCACAGTGTCTCTGTGTGCCCCTGGACACCATCTGTCCCACTGACCACCAGCACCGCATAATCCAGCACCTGTAGTGTCCTCTCCATCTCTGTGGAAAAGTCCACATGCCCAGGCGTATCCAGAAGGGTGATCTCCGTATCTCTCCAGACCATCCTTGCCTGTTTAGAAAATATCGTGATACCCCTCTGCCGCTCATGGATATCCGTATCCAAAAAGGTATCCTGATGATCTACCCGGCCGGCTTTTCGTATCGCACCGCAGGCATAGAGCATCGCCTCTGACAAGGTGGTCTTTCCCGCATCCACGTGGGCCAGAAGAGCGATACTGACACTTTTTGAAGTTTTTTTGTTCCATCTATTTTTAGACGTATCTTCCATAGAAAATACCCCTTCCTGTGGTTTATGTTACAAGTACTATAATAATATCATATATTATTGTAGATTGTTTAACTTTTCGTATAATGATCCTTCGTTTATGTCATAGTAAAAATCCAGATGAATATGATCTGCTTTGCAAATGGAAATCATATAGTTCCTGTTCTCAAATGTTTCTAAACAACATGACAATTTGTCATCAAATACATCAAATGAATTTAATGGAATTGACAAACCCTTTCCTGCCCACTTGACATACGCTTCCTTTTTGGTCCATACTTCATAAAAATGCTTAGATACGTTTTCATTGTCATTTTCAATATAGATTTTTTCTTTCTGACAAAAAAAACGGCTTACTATCCCGCTGTCATATTCCCTGATTTTCTCAACATCGACCCCTACTGGATTTCTCGATACTGCCACTGCAATAGCATTTCTTGTATGTGAAATGTTATAATGAAAATCAGGTATTCCAGCAAGGAATGGTTTCCCATATTCATTCGTCTCAAATCTCAATTCAGAATTATTGACGTCTAAATAATTGCAGGCAAGATAGCGTACCAATAAATCAGATACAGCACTTAGCTTTTTATCGAAATCAAAATGAAACCTCCATATTCTTTCTCTTTTCTCTGTAGATAATAGTTTTAACAAATGTTCATAGGTTAAAAATGGGATTTTCTCATCTAATTCAACAAAGTACACTTTATCTTCCATCTGTTTCTGTTGCATATTTTCATTTCCTCATGCTCGTATAAAATAAATAACTTACATCAAAACTTCTTCTCTCTATCTCACGTCCGACACTTTCCTGCTCTCTTTCATTACATTGACATACATGGCTGCTTTCCGGGTCACCATTCTCGGACACATCCGGGATAACAGGTTCGCTGCTTTGGTCTGCCATCCATAATAAACCAACACTTTCCCTTTCATCATCCCCACATATCCGGCACGGGCTACGGAGACCGCATCGGATACGTGCATTATTTTAAACATTCTGGAATCCTGAAGACCGGCATTTTTCTCAAACCCAGTAGCCACCGGTCCCGGACAAAGCGCTGTCACAGTAACATGATAAGGCTTGAGTTCCTCCGAAAGTGCTTCCGAAAAGGAACGCACGAAACTCTTAGAAGCATAATATACAGACATGTAAGGGCCGGCACAAAAAGATGCCAGCGAAGACACATTTAAGATCTTCCCTTTCCTATTTTTGCGCATATCCTCTCCAAATAAATGTGTCAAATGCATCAGGGCTGTGATATTAACATCGATCATATTTTTATGCCGCTGCCATCTCGTGTCAAAAAAACAATTATGATCACCGAACCCTACATTATTTACCAGGATCTGCACCCGCCAGCCCTGGGACTTCACATAGCGGTATATATTTTCTGGTGCCCGGTCTTCTGCCAGATCAGCGGAAATAATCTCCACATCTACCCCATATGCAGACTCCAGCGCCCATTGAATTTTTTTCAGTCGTCCTTTATTTCTTGCCACTAAAATTAGAGAACTACCTCTCGCCGCAAAAATCTTTGCAAATTCCAGTCCAATACCACCGGTTGCACCAGTGATCAATGTATAAGCTGCCATTACCATATTACCCCTTTCTCCTTAAAAGCCGGGGGCACGCCCCATAATCTTTAAAATTAACGTTTATTGTAACATATGTAACCATCTATGTAAAGCCATCGCCTTTTTGACATGCACTTCCCGCTCCCCGCGTTATATACTAATAACAAAACATAAATTCTGGACATATTTCACAGAAGAGTGACAAAGGAGTAGACATACAATGACAAAAGAAATAGAATGGAAGGAACGGTTTAATATTGGCGTAGAAAATATAGATAAAGCACATCAGAACCTTTTCTCAATTGTGCGAAAACTTATCTACCTCAATCAAGAGGAAAAGAAAGGACAATGGGCATGCGCCGAGGGAATCAAATATTTTAAAAATTACGCAGTCAAACATTTTGCCGAAGAAGAAGCATATATGCTTTCCATCCATTATCCCGGATATGAGATACACAAGCGTCTGCACGATGATCTTCGTTATAAAACACTACCAGCCCTTGAACGGGATTTAGTGATGTCAGAATATTCACCGGAATCCATCCGACATTTCCTTGGGATCTGCCTCGGATGGCTGAGCGGTCACATTCTGGTTGAGGACCGCGCCATAACAGGGGATATTTCAGCCAAATGGAAAAAAGAGCAGTCTGTACTAAATATTGAAACATTAGAAACCGCTATTGCTGATACCATAGAGGAAATCTTTAAACGACAGACCAACATTGTCAGCGAGCACTATGGCGGAGAAGATTTCGGAACATGCCTGATTTTCCGACAGACGTATCAGCACCGTGAAAACAAGAGATTAAAGGTCTTTTTTATTCTGGAAGAACGCCTGATTTTACAAACCGTCGGTGCTATGCTAGGTATAAATTTAAGTAAAATTGATAAGTTGGTCAGTGAGGCCGGAAAAGAACTGTCACAGCAGGTAATACAAAGAATCGGCTTAAATTTCCAATCCTCTGGGCAATATAAACCAGTGGACAGTCATATCATAACAAGGGGACAGCTGCAACAGGAATTTAATTTAGCTTATCCTGATTACGGTCTGCTGTTAGATACGGGATATGGTTACTTTGCATTTTGTATTAAAACGGAAGAATAAAATGAGTGGCACCGTCAAAACACCCCAGTGATACCGATTTGAGCTAACCCGTCCTCTTATCCACATCCTCTTTCAGCAGTCGGTAAACTGCGGAAGCGAGTGGTACAAAGAGCAGCATACCGCTGACTCCCATCACACTTCCTCCCACTGTGACTGCCGCCAGCACCCAGATACCCGGCAGGCCGATGGACGCTCCAACTACTCTGGGATAGATCAACTGCCCTTCCAGCTGCTGCAGGATCACCAGAAAAATCACAAATACGACAGCTTGAACCGGGGATTCTGTAGCAATCATTAAAAATCCCACCGCTCCGCCAATATAAGCTCCCGCCACCGGGATCAATGCAGTAAAACCGATTAATGCCCCGATCATACCTGCGTAGGGCATGCGGAGCACCAGCAGTCCGATGGCACACAAACTGCCCAGAATCACCGCTTCCAGACATTGCCCTACGATAAAACTGTGAAAACTCTCGTTGAGCACTCCAAGAAAATACTTAATTTTTTCATATATTCCAATACTTATATAAGCTTTCGCCGTTCGTTTAATCTGGGATAATATTTTCTTCTTTCCTGCCAGCAGATAAACAGAAAATATTATGCTCATAATAATATTAAAGGTAGTGGAAAAAGTTGCTGTAACCACACTCCCCACCAATCCCATCGCTCCTCCCAGACTGCCTGCCATCCAGTCTGCAGCCTTTGTTACGATGCTCTGCCAGTCAATACTTCCATTGGCTGTCATAGTACCAAACTCTTTTACAAACCAGCTCATTTCCTGATTGTTCTGCAGCATACCTGATACCTGATCCATCAATGGTGGGATTTTAGCAATAAGTACCTTCACACAATTGGTAAGTTCCGGCACGATAAGACCTATGATCAAAGCAATAATTCCAATCAGGCACAAATATGAAACCAAAATACATACAATTCTTCTGCTCTTATTCAAAAATCGATTATGGGTATTGGGAAAATAAATATGCTCAAAAACACTCATTAATATGTTGACTGCATAAGCCACCACAAAGCCAAGAATCAGGGGCGATGCCGCATGGAAAGCAAGCCCAATTCCCCCCGCGATCAAAGACCAGTAATGGATAAACAAATAGATCGCAACAATAGTAATTCCCGTTCTGATACATGTCCGAGTATCTAATTTCATCCTACCCCTCCATTCCGAAAAACCGCTTATCAAATCCCATGGTTTTAGGTTTTTGTCATGCACGATGTACTGCTAATTTGCCAGGTATTTTTTCATAACATCCGATAATTTCTGGGTATTCAGCGGTTTCGCAATATGCATATCCATTCCTGCCTGAATCGAAGCTCGGATATCCTCGGTAAAAATATATGCCGTCATTGCCACGATCGGTATTACTTTGGCATCTCTTCTCTCCATGGCACGAATTTTTTTCGCCGCCTCATTCCCATCCATAACAGGCATTTGAACATCCATAAAAACAAGGTCATAATAATCTTCCCAGGAATTCTGAAATTTTCTGACCGCCTCTTCTCCGTTTACAGCCTTATCAATTTCCACTCCCATACCCTTTAAAATCTGACATGCTGTCTCCATATTGATGGCATTATCTTCCACGATAAGAACCCGCTTATTCTCATATCTACCCTCAACCCTGTGCTCTTCTTCCCTCTGAATACAAGACACAGGTTCCTCAAACACCGATTTATTTTCTTGTTCCTGATTCAATTTCTCCACACTGGATAAAACCAGATCGGGATCTTTCCGGCGCACATCATCCAACGTATTTACAGATGCCAGCAGTGCATTAGATAATTCATGTTCCACTGTAGCATCGGTCAAAGTCAGCAAATAGGTGCCGTCATCTCGCGGCACAATCTTTAAATATCCCCAACGGTTCTGCTTTTTGCGCATATCAATGATCTCACACTCTTTCTGGGCTGATAGGATAATATTTCCTTCAAGAAAATCCCTCATAAAATTTTTTTCTTCAGATACAATAATAAGCTTCTCAAAAAGATAATGAATGTCCTGATATATATGCTCTTTTCGGATCCCCAGCATCCAGCTCACGCTATCTGTTACAAACATTACTTTTTTTTCCATAGGTGAATACACGAGCATGACCATATCTATATTATTTGAAATTTGATTAATGAGTTCTTCCCCCCACTGCTTCGCCTTATTTTTGTCCCTCAGCAGCAGCCATCCCATTACAACGATCCCTAAAAGCAGTCCAATGATCCCGCACCCTAAGAATTCCCATATATTTCCTCTCATAGTACCTCCCTAACATTGATCATCCTTTGGTTACAAAATACTCCATTTTGCCTAGTTAGATAGTGATACTTTTTATTATAACACGCTTTTGATATGATATCCAGTCCTTTCCGAATACAACTTTTTCATTTATAAAAATCAGCTCCTGCCTAAAACACAACAGGAGCTGATCTTATATTTTTTACACAGCACTTAGAGAGATGGTTCACGTCTCCATTTACTGGAAAATTCTTCTTGCAAAATTATACAATCCGTTTTTCCATGGTCCCCACCAGTGACCTCCGGGCCAGTTATAATAAATGTGGTCAAAGCCATTATTTTTCAAAGTTGTACTATACTGCTTCGGGCTGTCGCCGACAATCGTATCCCCATCACCTTCAACAATCATATACAACGTATTTTTTCTGTACTCCTGTGGTATTGTCAGTGTCTGCGTTGTGAGAAGTCCATCCTCTCTCCAATATGGCAGTACTCCTACTGCCGGACAGAAGGCACCTGTGTAGGCAAAATCATTTACCATTTTCACTCCAATGTAGATTGCGTTACGTCCTCCCATTGATAGACCTGCAATCGCTCTGTTATCACGTCCCGGTTTTACAGGATAATTTTTCTCGATGTATGGGATCAGGCTGGTTTTCAAGTCATCCAGCATACGATTATACATCGCAAACTGCTCCAGTGACAAATGAGCCGGATTTGCTTCATTTTTATGCCGTACACACTGATTTGGAAGTACCATGATCATTTCTTTTGCAGTTCCCGCAGCTATCATATTGCTCACGATCTCATTTGGCTTTCCATCCAGCCATTCGATCTCGCTTCCTCCGATTCCATGAAGAAGATATAATACCGGATATTTTTTTGACGGATTATATTTTGGCGGAAGAATTACGGTAGCCTTTCGGTTCATCTCTGCAACGTAAGAATAATATTCAACGGTTTTGATTTCTCCATATGTAACTCCTGCTTTTTTCTGGTCAAAATCTGCCGGTGTATTGTAATTTGAATCAATAAATGATTTTGGTTTTGAATAATTCGGATCCACCGTCTCATCTTTGCCAGTATCTGAGCCTGCAGCGGTCATAGATATATCATCTACATAGAATGGAATCAGATCATCCGCAGCCGGGCTGCTCTTAAAGGCAGTTTCCACAAATACTTTTGTGCTGGACAGATCGGCATCCGCCGGAATGGTATAGGTTCCTTCTACAAGTCCCCAGTTCCCCCTGGACACGTTTGCACCTGCCATAATACTTATTTTACTTCCGCTTTTGATGCATATATTAAAGGTCTGCTGTGCTCTGTTTCCCTCTGTAAAATAAAACCTTGCACTTACTTTGTACTTCTGCCCCTTTTGAACCTTTCCGGTAATGTCCTGCAGCGGACCAGCAGCTGTTGCCTTACGATCCTTTGCCTGCATGGAGTGGTTGCCGCTGTACTTTGTAACATATCCAAGATTCAGTGTCGCTCCACCAATGGTTGTCCACTTGTCGTAACCATTTTCAAAGCCGCCGTTTTCAATGACTGACACAACTTCTTTCATGGAAACATCATCCACATAAAAAGTCATCAGATCATTGGCTGGTGCCGGATTCGTTACAAATGGAGTTTCAATAAAAACTGTTACATTGGATAAATTCGCGTTCGCTGGAACGGTATAGGTTCCTTTGATCGTTCCCCACTCACCTTTTTTGGCTGTTACATTTCCGATGTTTACATAGGTTCCGTCACCATAACGGAGCGTCATAAGAAATGTTTTTTCTGCCGGATAATTCACGCTGTTTGGATCGCTCTCATCCTGTCTGTACTGAACCTTTGCCGACACGTTATAAGTTTTACCGGCTTGTATCCGTCCAGTAATATCCTGGGATGGTCCTGCTGATGTACACGTTCTGCTGGCTGCTTTTAATCCCAGATTTCCACTTACCTTGGTATAATATGCCAGGCTCAGTGTCGAACCATACTGTCCGGTCCAGTCTGTCAGTCCGTTTTCAATGTCGCCATTCTTAATTATTTCTGTATCTGCCTGTGCTGTCTGAAAACTGAATACACAAAGAAACATAGCACAAAACGTCAACGCTGCAAACTTCAAAATTCTTTTCATTTTTCTTATTACCTCCAATACTTAATTATTCAACTCTGTTACTTCTCCATAACATTCTGTGAATAAATCGAAACTTTAACTTCCCGGATAACCACCTCTCTTCTTTCTTAAGTGCTGTATTAATTTCATAATAACGGAAAAACTGGAAAATGTAAACAGAATTTGTATTAATTTTCACTGAATTTTTTAAACAAGGCATTCCTGGTCTAATATGACTTATGACTTCATTTGACACTGCTTCCCATCATATCAGATACTTCTGATATAGTTACAAAGGCATCTGGATCTACCTTTGAAAGTATACTCTTCAACTTAACGATCTGAAAACGGTTAACCACAAAATAAATTGCCGTTTTGGGCTCTCCGGAATAATACCCCCAGGCATCAATCTGGGTGATGCCTCTCTCAAAGGTATCAGAAAGTACCTTGCACACCTGATCTTTTTTTGTTGTTACAATCATTACAGACTTCGCTTTATCCAGACCCTCTACGATAAAGTCTACCGTTTTAATCGCCGCGCAATATGTAATAATGGAATACAATGGCAGAATCCAGCTTTGAAACCAACAGCCAATGACGATATACAGAAGCACATTATAAATCATCACAAAAGTTCCCACTGTCATGCCAAATCTTTTCGCAAAAATAACAGCCAGAACTTCAATGCCATCGATAGCTCCACCAAAGCGAATCGTCAATCCACTTCCCACACCGGAGATAAGTCCGCCAAATATAGCACATAGAATGAGATCATTCCCCGCAAAGGGAGACGCAGCAGATACGTCCACCGGAAATATGTATGTGATCAGATAGGAGGAAACTGAATAAATACAAACTGCCCACACAGAGTATAAAGTAAACAATACCCCCTGTTTTTTCATCCCAAAGAAAAAAAGAGGAAGATTTAGTATCACTAGAAATAATGATAGAGAAAATCGTTCCGGCGTGACCTGCCACAAAAGCATGGAGGTCCCCGAAATACCGCTGTCATAAATGTTTACCGGGGCAAGGAACATAACAACTCCGACCGAATTAATACAGCCCGCCAAAAAAAGGATAACAAGGTTCTTCCACTCCAGTTTCGCTCGCATCCTCCTGATTTTTTTCCATAGCATCAACACCATTTTTTTCATTTTGACCTCCTGTTGCATGTGTCATTTACATTCGTCATTTTTTAAAAACCGATTCATGAATGATTTTATCAAGATAGCACCAATATCCAACACATCTTTGCTTTCCCTCAAATATATATATCGGTTCACAGTATCAATCTTCTTTATGTAAGACATATTCACTATGGTGCTCCGGTTACATTTTACAAAATCTTCACAATCCAGCTCTTTTAGCATGGCATTGCAGGATTTATATGGAATAGAAAAATAATCATCTATGGTTGTAACATATAATTTGTGTTCTTTACTTTCGATATAAATAATTTCTCTGACAGGAACCATTTGAAGCAATCCATCCACATGAAAAATAATACTCTGGTCCCTTTTGCCCGGAGTCTGATATTTCATTGCCTCCCGAATCGTTTCTATTACCTTTTCCCTGTCAAACGGCTTCTCAATAAATCGATAGCAGTGAACCGAATCATACATAAACATTTTAGGATCGTACAAAGAAGTAAGAATAACAATCGGTGTAAAGGTATATTTTTCTATCGTTCTTATATTCTGTGCAAAATCCGCTCCAGACTGGTCTCCCATAATTTCCGGATGGAGAATAATATCCAAAAGAAACAGGTCGATGCTTCTCTTCATAGCAGCTGCATATGCTTCCTCTTCTCCTGCAAAAGCATATATTTCTGCTTTCGGATCGACTTCTTTTACCATCTGAGCCAAAGCCAGCCTCGTTTGCTTCTTATCTTCTAATATGAGTATCTCTTTCACCTCAATCACTTCCTTTAAGATATAACTAAATTATGTATTTTACCAAACAAGTTCAATAAACGTAACAGAGTTTGGCAAAAATCCTGCTTTCATTGCCACAAATACTTACCTGGTTAATATATCCTTTTTTTTCTATTTCTTTTGATAAAATTTTCTGCAGGAGGTATGCAACGATGATAAAAGATTATTTACAAGCCAATTTGGGCTACACAGATTATCAGATTGAACAAATTCGCTATACCGTAGTAAGTGTGCTGTCGGAATTAAGTAAACTCTTTATCATGGGTGTATTTTTCGCACTGACACATTGTATCCCCCAATACCTCGTCGCAATCATCGTCCTGCTCATACTTAGAACCTGTACAGGGGGATTACATTTTAAGCACTATGTCAGCTGCCTGCTTGTGTCATTTTTCATTTTTTATCTTAGCATATGCCAGCTTCCTGATATTACACTGCCAAGACCAATATACTTTACATTACTCTTGGTTTGTGTGATTATAAACTACCTTTTTGCCCCTGTCGTCTCCTCCTGCCGCCCTATACCCAGCGGCATACAGATCAAGAAGTCCAAACGACAGTCATTTGCCATGATCACATTATATGCTGTGATCATGTTTATTTTACCAAGCAGCCAGTATATTATCACTGGTTTTTGGATAATTCAGCTGCAGACGTTACAACTTATTGCAGCAAAATTTCAAAAAAGGAGGTGTGATCTATGAAACAGCGAGCAAAATCCTGGTTATTTAAAGCATGTAATCTATGCATTGTCTTTGGAGGATTCCTTCACTGGACAAAAATGAGCCTGCTTTTATTCGGTGAACAAAAGTATCCAGAAGAACCAAAAGATAAATGATCCCAATTCAGTGGCGCCACTCCCAGATTCATTCTGTAATATGGATCATAAAAACAATACGAGTGTTTTCGTTTTTCTCAAAATAAATATTCAGCTCACACTCGTATTCTTTTAACATGTCCACCAATTTAGTCAGTCCAGTCCCCCTTCCTTTCCCTTTTGTCGAGTAACCAGGTTGAATAAACTTGACGAACTCCTGTCTCGAAAAAACCTCTGAATCATTTTTTACTGCAATATATATTGAATCTGCCACTTCATAAAGCTTTACATAAATACCCTTTGATTCCCGCTCTGCCACTGCCTCTATGGCATTATCCAGTAATATGCCGAGTATCTCTACGATTTTATACTGTGGGATACGACATATCATTTTATCAATTTTTACATCAAATTGGATGCTGCATCCTTTTCTCTCCGCCTCCATAAATTTGGAATAAAGAAAGCCGATAATAATAGGCGAACCACCAGATAACAGCCGGGAATACCGGTTATCTTTAAGAAGTTCACCACAATAATCTTTCTGCATGGACACGAGCTCATCATAATCCTTTGCTACAATATGCAAACTATATACTGCATTGATTTGATTATTAAAATCATGTTGCTTTTTACGGATGGTTTCTAATAGCTGTTTATGTACCTCTTCATAGGTGTTTCTTAGTTCAATTTCCCTTTCTCTAGCAATTTTTTTAAATTTTTCCTGCTGCCACTTTACAATCAAAACCCCGATCAATATCGTCCACATACCGAATATAATGTAATCTGTAACTCTCAAAAACTCCGTCAGCTTATAAACTACCAGAATATAGACGGCTCCGGTAAAAGAGATTCCTGTTGCAATATTGATAAGCATATTATAATTCATAGCAGCCCTGGATACTTTTAACAGCCTCCCTTTTCTGCTGATTCCCCAAAATACAAGTATCACAAAAGAATTAATGCCAATCATAAGTATATCGATATCAACATATTTTTCTAGCAAAAGAGCAGGAATCGAGCAAATAATTTGTGCCACTACACCAAAAATAACAAACAAAATCAAATTAACATTCGCCATGCGGAAAGAACATTTGAATTTAACCAGTTCATAAATATAAATGCCAATATATCCAAACAGAGCCATCCCCTTTGACAGCCCCAGATAATTGGCACTTTCTATTATAATTATCTCAGATAATATAAATACAGCATCATGAATCCGAAAATAATACTTCTTGCAGAACAAATAATTCACACAGATCAGAGTTGCTATCATTTCAAGTGCAATATTAACACTAGTCAGCATCCCTTTGGTTTTCTCCTTTGTTCATTTCTTCCAAAAACTGAGCATATACCCTCAGCCTTTGTGCAATGCCAGCCGTTGTCAACTGCTGCATATCCGAATCCTCTATATTTAAAAGTGCAGGTTCTGGAGTATTTCCATATATAAAATTCATATCACAATGCAGCTCTTGTGCCAGAATATAGGCATATGAGCTTGATAAGCCAGTTTCTCCTCTTTCGATCCGATATACACCATCTTCTGATATATGAAAAATCTCCGCGAGTTCTTTTCTTTTTATTTGATAAACCTCTCTGAATTTCTTGAGGTTTGCTCCAATGAGCGCATCCTCAAAACATCTATCACCCATATTTATGCCCCTTTGCTTTTTATTCCATGATACCAATAAATAGGATAATTATGAGTGGTAATATATACCGAATTATCGGTGTTTTATCCCGTCCATTCATGACTACAAAGGAAAATTGGCATCGTCAGGCTAATATGGGAGTTATACTGTTCAGCATACTCTAAATCAAAAAACCAGTCCGTTTTTTCTTCAAAACGAACTGGTTTTGCCATTTATCTTCTTTTCCACAAGCTGCACATTCACAGGAAAACCTCATATATCCAGGCTTCTCTATCCCTCCTCATTTAAGCGGCTCAAGCGTATTGCCTGGTCGGCTGCGATCAGACTGTCGATGACCTCATTCAGATCCCCATCGATAATAGAATCCAGTCGGTGCAGCGTCAGCTTAATCCTGTGATCCGTCACCCTTCCCTGGGGATAATTATAGGTTCTTATCTTCTCGGAACGGTCCCCCGTCCCGATCTGGCTTCTTCGTTTCTCGGCTTCCTCATCGTGTGCCTTGGCACACTCCAGTTCGTAGAGTCTGGCACGGAGAACTTTCATCGCTTTGTCTTTATTTTTCAACTGGGATTTTTCATCCTGGCAGGAAACGACGATGCCGGTGGGAATATGGGTGAGTCTCACTGCTGAGTCTGTCGTGTTGACACACTGGCCGCCATTGCCGGAGGCGCGGAACACGTCAAATTTACAGTCGTTCAGATCAATCTCCACCTCGACGTCCTCTACCTCAGGCATGATCGCCACCGTCGCTGTGGAGGTATGGATCCGCCCGCCAGATTCCGTCGTCGGAATTCTCTGGACCCGGTGGACTCCACTCTCGTATTTCAGTTTAGAATAGGCTCCGGAACCATTGATCATAAATACAATTTCTTTAAACCCGCCAATCCCATTCTCATTGGAATTCATCGTGTCGATCTTCCAGCGGTTTGTCTCTGCATATTTGCAGTACATGCGGTAAAGATCTGCCGCAAACAGAGCTGCCTCGTCCCCGCCGGCTCCAGCACGGATCTCCACGATAACATTTTTATCGTCATTGGGGTCTTTGGGAAGAAGAAGGATACGAAGTTCCTGTTCGATCCCTTCGATACTTGCCTTACACTCATTCAGCTCTTCTTTGGCAAGTTCCCGCATCTCCTCGTCGTTTTCCTCCTCAAGAATTGCCAGGCTGTCCTCAATGCCATCCTTAGCCGCCTTATATTCTTTATATTTTGTCACAACAGGCTCCAGATCAGCCTGTTCTTTCATCAGTTTCTGGTAGCGGCTCTGATCGTTGAGCACATCTGGCTCACTGAGCTCATTCAGTACCTCTTCATAACGCAGTAATGTATCTTCCAGCTTATCAAACATAAACTTCTTTCCTTCCTCATTGAACTATATATTTCCCAGTCACAACCCGGTCGTGCCCGACAAGATCCTTACTTATCCTGACATCAAAGAAACCGCTCCGCTCCATAAGCGCCCTCACGTTCTCTCCCTGATTGTATCCAATTTCCAGGCACAACATCCCCCCCCGGTTCAGATACTCCAAAGCCTTTTCCACAATTCTATGATAAAAATCCATACCCTCCACACCTCCATCAAGAGCTGATTTTGGTTCAAAATCTCTTACCTCCGGCATTAGCTCTGGTATCACTCCGGTCTCGATATAAGGTGGATTTGAAACGATCACATCATATGTTCCCTGGACAGGATCCCAGAGATCACCGCAAATCATGGAAATCCCCTGCTTCGTATGCAGAAATCTTCCATATTCCCTCTGTAACCGCTGCAAATTTTTCTCAGCTGTCTCCAGCGCTTTCTCCGAAACATCACTGAGAATAACTTCATTAGGTGTGCCGGTCACAGCAATACTCAAACCAATACACCCAGAACCAGTACACAGGTCCAGAACCCGTTTCCCAGCACATATGGGAATCACTGTCTCCACCAGCAGTTCCGTATCCTGCCTTGGGATCAGAACATTTTCATCCACCTCGAAGACCAGTCCCATAAATTCTGTATAACCTAATATATACTCCAGAGGAATCCGCTGGCTGCGCTTTTTCACCGCTTCAAAAAATCTATTTTTGACCATGTCATCCGCCTCATCCTCCTGGTGGAGAAAATAATCGCTCCGGCGGTATGAAAAATCCTTATCGCTAAAACATGACTGCAGAAGATACCAGGCATTTTCTCCCGGCTCCGGCACCTCTGCCCGAAACAGTTCTAACCGCCCCTGTTCCAACATCTGTCTCAGTGTCATTTTTTCCTCCTTATACGCACAACTGACAGGTTAAACGATTCCTTCACACTTCCAAACATGCCGCCTGCGGCGGCACAAACAATCCATGAAGAACGCTGCTTTTTGCGTTCTTCGGTGTGAAGAGAGCAATGTGCCGTTTACGGCACATTGCGAGAGGTTGTCTGGTGAGGTTTCAACCGAACCGACAACCTCCTTCACACTTTATCCTCCTCAGCTTCCTATTTCTCAGGATCATCAAAATACCGGTCCAGTGCCTGAAGGATTTCATCATCCTCTTCGTTATCACTGACTTCAACCACCTCAAAACCGGCGGCTTCCAGTTCTGACTTCTCATCTGTGGCAGCAGCTTCCTGTATATTTTCATCTGTTTCTTCCTGGGTAGGTTCTTGCTGATCGGGCTGCTCTGCGTTTTCCTCCAGAAACTTTTTCCAGTCAAAAACTGCCTCTACCGAAGAAATTGCCACCTCCAGCATCGCATCTTCTGGCTCTTTTGTGGTCAGAGACTGCAGCCAAAGTCCGGGTTTGCTCAATACCGTCATAACCGGATTCTCCGTCCTTCCTGCAAAAATGATAAATTCATAGGAAAGTCCCGCGATAACAGGAATCAGCAAAACACGCAGGAGCATACGGAGCCAGAGCGTGGATACGGATATAAACATAAAAAACAAGATACTCACAAACATGACCACCAGCATAAAGCTGGTACCACATCTCTTGTGAACCGTGGTCTGCTTCCGCGCATTATCTACAGTCAGTTCCAGTCCGTTTTCCAGACAGTTAATGCATTTATGCTCCGCTCCGTGGTACATAAAAACCCGATGGATATCTTCCATACAAGAAATGGTCTTAACATAAATGATAAACAGTGCCACACGAATGACACCCTCGATCAGTCCCCGCAGCTGAACAGAAGGAACTGCTTTCGACAAAAGTTCTGATACGAAAAAAGGAAGCAGAACAAACAAGCCTACTGCCAAAACCACTGCCAGCATTACCACGAGCCCCATTACAAGATCATTTCCTTTGCTCTGTTCCTGATTCTTATTTTTTTCATTTTTTTTCTGAGTACCAGCCTTCTGCTCTTCCTCTTCCCAGAAGCTTGCTGAATAATTTAATGTCTTCATACCCATAACCAGGGATTCAACAAAGGCAACGATCCCGCGAACCACTGGAATACCAGCTATGGCATACCGATCTTTCAGACTCTTATACTTTTCTACCTTTACTTCGATCTTTCCGTCTGGTTTGCGCACAGAAACTGCATACTGGTCTGACGCTTTCATCATAACGCCTTCGATCACAGCCTGACCGCCAATACCCGAATATCTCATATCTGACATCATCCTTTTCTGTGTATAAACTACTCTAAGCCCGACGTCTACATTGAGCTTAATATGCAACAACTCCGCAAGCCTCAGTATCATCAATACAGAAACATGCGGAGCCATACTCTGTTCATAATCTGCTTATTTTAAGCCATACTTACGATTGAACTTATCAATCGCACCACGAGCTGCCATGGACTTCTGCTGTCCTGTGTAGAATGGATGGCATTTAGAACATACTTCAACATGAATATCTTCTTTGGTTGAACCTGTCGTAAACTCATTTCCGCAGTTGCACACAACCTTTGCCTGAAAATATTCTGGATGGATTCCCTCTCTCATGTATTTTCACCTCACTACTAAAATTTTCAATTCTCAAAAACGGCTTTTTCATTATATCACAATTTTTTTTTTTAAGCAAGTACTTTTAATGAAGCTTTAATTTTTTTATTGTCTCAATGAACTCTTGGTTATTTTTGGTTTTCCGGAACAGGTTGATGATCTGCTCCAGATTGTTTTCAGTATTGGAATTTGATCCCAACGCCTTGCGCATAAGGAACACTGCTTCCAGCTCACTCTGGCTCAGCAGGAGATCTTCCCGCCTGGTACTCGACTTCTGTATGTCGATCGCCGGAAATACACGCTTTTCCGACAAATGTCGGTCAAGAACCAGTTCCATATTGCCCGTTCCCTTGAATTCTTCAAATACTACGTCATCCATCCGGCTTCCGGTATCTACCAGTGCCGTGGCAAGGATCGTAAGACTTCCTCCCTCTCTCATATTTCTTGCCGCACCAAAGAAACGCTTTGGCATATGCAGGGCCGCCGGATCAAGACCTCCAGAAAGCGTGCGCCCGCTGGGGGTAACAGTAAGGTTGTAAGCTCTTGCAAGACGCGTGATACTGTCAAGAAGGATCACCACATCATCACCGCCCTCCACGAGACGTTTGGCTCTCTCGATCACCATTTCCGAAACCCGTTTATGATTCTCTGGGAGTTCATCAAAGGTAGAATAGATCACCTCTACCCGTTCCCCCTCGATGGATTCTTTGATATCCGTAACTTCCTCCGGGCGCTCGTCGATAAGCAGGATCAAAAGATGCATCTTGGGATAATTTCTTGTAATGGCACTCGCCACCTGTTTTAGCAGAGTGGTCTTACCAGTTTTGGGCTGGGATACAATCATACCTCTCTGGCCTTTTCCAATCGGTGCGATCAGATCCAGCATCCTCATAGATACGCCAGAACCCGGTGTCTCCAAATGTATCCTTTCATTGGGGAAAATGGGGGTCAGGTCTTCAAACTTATGCCTGCGGGCAAGATACGTAATAGGACGCCCATTGACACTTTTCATATAAAGAAGTGCACTGAACTTCTCATTCTGTGTCTTCACCCGGATATTTCCCTCTACGATATCTCCGGTGCGAAGTCCAAATCTTCTGAGAAAGGCGGGCGAGACATAGACGTCATTTTCCCCGGGAAGGAAATTATCACAGCGGATAAAACCGTATCCCTCCGGCATAATCTCCAAAATTCCTCTCTTGGTGATACCACTGTCCAGCTCTTTGATCTCCTTGGGATGAACATCTGACACCTGGCGGTCCTTAGCAATGGTAATCAGGCCCGCCTTCACCACATCCTCAATAGTACGAAGCGGCTGGCTCTCCTGTTGCTCCATATGGTTATCCTGTCGGTTCTCACTGCGGTGTAAGCCGGTATTGTTATTTCTGGCATGTCCTCTGTCTCCGTGATTTGGAACGTATGTATATGCCTGTTTTTTGTTCTCTTCCTTTTCCGTCGTCTGAACCGCACTTCCCTCAGCTCTTTTGACAGTTCTCTCTCTCTTTGGGTACTCCTCTGACGGTGCTGTCGTCTGAGTATCGGGGCGTGTCAGTTTTTCAAGTTCATGCACCAGATCTCCCTTCCGCAGACCAGACACACCGGACAACCCTTTTTCCTTCGCCATTTCACGAAGTTCCTTCAATGATAATTTTGCTAAATCCATTCTTTCTGTCCTTTCTGAAAGCCAAACACGATTCATAAACAAAATCCGTCCCGAATGTTTCGGCAGTTAAAATTCAATTCCATTTTTTTTCATAAGCTCTCTTGCACTTTCCAGGGAGTCCACACCAGCAGCATTTTTGATCGGCGCAAATTCTCTGTCTCTTATCACTTCAAAAGACAGGCAGTTATCCATCATATGAATCATGTCCAATACCAGCGTCTCAAATTTGTATCCGTTGGGTTCCTCTGGTTTTACATATTCCGCATTTTCATTAATATAAGGGATTTTTTTCTCTACAATATGAGTAGGAAGATTTTGATTCATTATTCGTGTGAGAACCTCTACATTGAAGAGGTAATTCAGAATCACTCCATAGTTATAAAGAAGTTTTCCTTCTTCGTCCCGCAAATGGATCATCTCATCTGTCATCTCATAATATTCCACGATGGAAGGTTTTCCATCCTCCAGACACAGCACACCGACTCTTTCATTTGGATCCGCCTTTGCCACAACCTTAGAGCCGCAGACACAGCCATTTTCAATCACAGCACCAACAAATACCGGATCTGCAATTTTCTGAAGAACATTATCCACAGAAAATACATTGAGCCATTCTACACCCATCTCTGAAATCTTGTCCAAAAGACCGGCTTTTGCGAGGGAAATAAACCAGCCGCCATTACCGTTTGGCGATGATGAGATTTTATACTTTTCTTCCATAAAGATTTTACCATCATATCCTACCGATGGCGCCATCTTCTGTATAAAGAAATAGACATACTTTCTTTCATATCCAAAATAACCTTTTTCCTCAAAAAAATCAACTGTATTTTTATGGTTTTTTTCACTGGTCATAATAAACAATGGAATCCATTTTCCCGCTTTATCCACCACATGCAGCATATTTTGGATCAACTGACCAAAAAGATATAGTTCTTTCTCCACCCCTACATTCAACATCCCTTTTGGCTTATCCAGCCCCAGCCTTGTCCCCTGGCCGCCTGCCAGAAGCACTGCTCCCACACGGCGCTCTTTTAAGGCCTGGATCCCGACGCTCTCGTACCTATGTCTGTTTCTCTGTATTTCGCCGATCGTCACTGCACCCAGAGGCTCAATTTTTCCTCTTGGCACCTTCTCGGATTCGCTCTGAACCAGCTTCAAAAGATCCATATCCAGCTCTTCTATCTGTTCCAGCAGATATGACCTCTGTTCTTCATCCAATTCATCCCAGTAACGAAGCAAATGCTCCTGACCGACAGCAGAAAGTTTCCTTTTCGCTTGTTCTAACGTCATCTGACAAACCTACCTCTCAAAATTTTCTAATTATACTCTATTGTACCATTAATATAAAAAAGCACAAGTAGTTTTGAGAAACTAAAGAAGATTTTTTACATATTGTTTTTACTTATTAAAAGTGGTAGAATAAATGGGATAAATTTGGAGTCAAAACGGAGGATCGCTATGAGCTATAATGAAAAGGCACTTGCCTTACATAAAGAATGGAATGGAAAACTTGATGTCACCCCAAAATGCCAGGTCAAGTCCAGAGATGACCTTGCCATCGCCTATACACCGGGAGTTGCGGAGCCCTGCAAGGCCATTGCAAAAAATAAAAAAGAAGCATATCATTACACGATCAAAGCAAACACCGTCGCCGTTGTTTCCGACGGAAGCGCTGTTCTTGGTCTGGGAAATATCGGTGCAGAGGCGGCGATGCCTGTGATGGAAGGAAAAGCGGTGTTATTCCGGGAATTCGGCGGAGTCAATGCCTTCCCGATCTGTCTGGACACCCAGGATACCGAGGAAATCATAAAAACCGTTGTAAACATTGCCCCGGCATTCGGCGGAATCAATCTGGAAGATATCTCGGCGCCCCGTTGCTTTGAAATTGAAAACCGACTTAAAGAACTGCTGGATATCCCAGTCTTTCACGATGACCAGCACGGAACTGCCATTGTCGTTCTTGCCGGCATCATCAACGCCCTGAAAGTAACAGGGAAGAAAAAAGAAAACTGTAAGATTGTCGTAAATGGCGCCGGATCCGCTGGTATCGCCATCAGCCGGCTTCTTCTAAAATATGGTTTTCCCCACATTACACTGTGTGATAAATCCGGTATCCTCAATAGACAGACACAGGAGCTGAACTGGATGCAGAAGGAAATGATGGAAATCACCAATCTGGAAGAAAAATCCGGCACTTTAGCAGATGCCTTTGTCGGTGCGGATATCTTTGTGGGTGTTTCTGCACCCAATATCGTCACACCAGAGATGGTATCCTCTATGAACCAGAACGCTATCCTCTTCGCTATGGCAAATCCGGTTCCTGAAATCATGCCGGACATCGCCAAAAAGGCCGGTGCAAAAGTAGTAGGAACCGGCAGATCAGATTTTCCCAACCAGGTCAACAACGTGGTTGCCTTTCCTGGTATATTTAAAGGCGCCCTGGAAGGACATGCTTCCCAGATCACAGAAGAAATGAAACTGGCTGCCGCACTTGCCATCGCATCTCTGGTTCCAGAAAATGAACTAAGTGAGGACAACATTATGCCAGAAGCTTTTGATCCCCGTGTCGCGGACATCGTCAGCCAGGCAGTGAAAGAACATATCCATGATGAAACGACTCTGGGGTGAAAAACCATACCATTCTCTGGACTATGAGATGAAACAGCGCTATGGAGAAAAAATATATAAAGTATCTCTGGAAAGTGGACTGTCCTGCCCCAACCGGGACGGAACCCTTGGCCGGGGAGGCTGTATCTTCTGCAGCGGGAATGGCTCTGGCGACTTCGCTTCTCCCCGAACCAGTTCAATCAAAACACAGATTGATAACGGTATCCGTGGTCTTTCAAAGAGAAAACAAGTTGGGAATCGTTTTATCGCCTATTTTCAGTCTTTTACCAATACTTATGCACCGATAGAGATTCTCCGCCCCATGTACATGGAGGCATTGGAGCATCCGGATGTGGTCATGTTATCCATCGCCACCCGGCCGGATTGTCTGCCAACGGAGGTCATGAAACTTTTAGAAGAGTGTCGCCGGATTAAACCTATTATAGTAGAACTGGGCCTGCAGACCATTCATGAATCCACCGCAGACCTGATTCATCGGGGATACCCTCTAAATGTCTATGATAAAGCTGTACAATCTCTGAAATCCATTGGCATCGAAGTCGTTACTCATGTTATCGCCGGACTGCCCCAGGAGACCGAAACCGATTTTCTTGAAACGGTCGCCCATGCAGGAAGCAGATCTGACGGGATAAAAATACAGCTGCTGCATATATTAAAAGATACAGTTCTAGCAGATATGTACCTGAATCAAGAATTCAGAGCACTGTCACAAGAGGAATATATACAAATCGTTCTCCGTTCCCTTTCTATTCTGCCAGAACACATCATCATCCATCGTCTGACCGGAGACGGACCGGGAGACCTGCTCATCGCTCCTGAGTGGAGCCGTCGCAAACGGCAGGTACTCAATGAGATTCACCGCCAGCTTAAGATCCGGAATATATGGCAGGGAAAGGAGTATAACGCCTGATGAAAGAAGCCATTACCATCTACAAATTAATTATCCTGTATACCCTCAACCAGGTAGAATCCCCTATGACACTTAATTTGATCTCAGATTATATAACAGAACGGGGGTATACCAATTATTTTAATGTGCAAAATGCCTTTGCAGAACTGCTGGAGGCAGAATTCATATCCTGTTCGGCCACCTATAACACCTCCTTTTACAGCATTACAGATGCAGGCAGGGAGACACTGAACTTATTTATCTCCAGCCTTTCCGCGGAAATCCGTCAGGAGATCGATGAATATCTGGAAAAAAACAGTCTGCCAATCATTGACCGACTTACAGCGATTAGTGATTATACCCTTTTGGATCATGGCGAATATATCACCACCTGCTCTCTCCGGGAAAACAATCATATTTTATTTGAGACGAAACTGACTGTGCCAACGGAAGAAGATGCAGTAAAAATATGTAATAACTGGCGGGAACAAAGCAGTGAATTATATTCTCTTTCCATAAAAAGACTGCTCCGTTGAGCAGCCTTTTTAACTTTTTTAGATAAAAAATATTTTTCCTTTAGAATATGTATTGCAATTTCTTTCTAATTTTAGTAAACTTTAAGTATATTATGTAGGAGGTGGCACAATGGAAGATAATAAAGTGATACTTAAAAGAGAACGTTATTCTGACGATTCGCAATTCTGGTGCCCTGAATGCCATATTTTAATGCAATATAAATATGCCGGAAAATTCGTATGTGAGAAATGTGGATGTGAACAATATAATGATTTTGGTAAGATAAAAAAATATCTTGATGAAAACGGTCCTACTAACGCCGTTGAATTATCTGCAAATACCGGGGTCCGCAAATCAAAGATCGGGGAATATCTCCGGCTGGGCAGAGTAGAGATACCGGAAAATTCTTCCGTGTTCATTCACTGCAAAAGCTGCGGTGTTCCGATTCGTTTTGGAAATTACTGCGCCAACTGTGTACATTCTAAAAATATACAAGGTGCTTTTATTGGCGAAGTTGCCAAATCTGCAAACAGCAAGATGCGATTCTTGGATAGTGAATAAATCGCATTACCCCTTTCCTGCTTTCACCTGGCGTATCGGGCTCCATTTTCCATACATTTTTTTCTTTCCATTTGTGAAATATGCCCGGATCTTTATATAACATTTTTTTGAATTTTTCCATTTAAAACTTGTCCGCATTTTGCGGACATTTTTTCTTTTTACACCTTTTTTCATGGACCGCTTTGGTGAATACAGCACTTGATACCCCGTAACCCCACCTATTTTTTTCCAGCAAATATAGATCTGCTTTTTCTTTCGCTTTATCTCTATAATTTTGACTCTGCCGGGCCGGCGCACCTTTTCCCCAGTCTTGATATATTTTCTCTCCTGCCAGTTATCGAACATCTGAATCCATGTGGAAATCCCCTGGCCTTCCTGTACCTCTTCTGGTGATATCGTTTCGATCGGCGACGTTCCGGGAAAATCATCCGGTTTCTGTGATGCTTCTGGTTTGTCCGTGGCTCCAGGTTCCGGCTGTCCGTCTGGCTCCAATGTTGTCTCAGGAATTCCATCTGGTGTTACATCTGGCGTTACATTTGGTACTGTGTCCGGTGTTACATCTGGCATTGATGTTGGTGTTGGTTCTGGCGTCGGTACTATCACCTGAACTGTCACCTGACGCGTGACCTTTTTCTCCTCCTCATCGTATCCTTCCAACTCACTAAAATCATAATTCACCAGATCTTTCGGCTGAAAAACTACTGGATAGGAACCGCTTCCTTCTTCTGGAATCGCGTTGGGTGTTTTCCAGTAAAATATTCCATATGTATTATAATTCTCAGACAGCCGCGAACTTCCCAGCCGTTCCCCACTGCGGATCGCTGAGGCAGTAGGAAATGTCATCTCATGGATCTGTTTGCGCCTTATGATGACCATCCGCATTCCGTAAAAAGTTTCATAACCTGTCCTGGAAACTTCAAAATACACGTTATATCTTCCCACATTTACATAGGATGGGCAGACGGTTGTTGTATACTCTCCTTTTTTGGTGCCATATCTGACAACAGCTTCCTTCTCGGTCTGGATAGAGATACTATGGGGATTTCCGTCATAATCTCCGGAGTATCCCTCGGACTGAACCTGCAGTGTATTTTTTTCGATGATCACGTCCGCACTCCCGGTATATGTGACATAGTTTGGCTTTACCACCCGGAAATATGTCCGGTATGTGCCTGGCAGTGTATACTCCGGACATTTGTCCATCGTGAACTGCCCTTCTTCCGTCCCATATTCAATCTTACCGCCCTCATCCTGAGACACGGTGATGGAGTGGGGCTTTCCATCATAAACTCCTGTATAGGAATAAGCCTTTACTGTTGAAAAAACTGCTTCATGAATGGTAAATTCCGCAATACTTCTGCCTTTATAGTTTCCCTTTCCCGATATATGGATGACAGCGGTGCCCGCATTCACGTTATTTTCATAAGATAATGAATAATCTGTCCCCATCTTTAATTTCAGACTGCTATAATAAATCTCAGGTTCCGGCCAAAATCCTTTCCCTGTATAAGTAAATGACTTTAGACCTTTTACGATACAATCCGCTATTTTTTGTTCTTTGCTCTCCCCAAGACTCAGACCTTCTATATATTTGTTATTCACCAGCGTCCCGCAGTTCCATCCCCTGGATAGATATTTTATTACATCATCTTTATTATTTTTCACATAGTTCACCTTTACCCCTTTCCCAGTTCCTCCGAGATAATAGGGTTTATTGTGCGGACTGTACAGTGCTGTATCCCCGGCAAAACAATGATACTTTTCAGGATCTTTAATCACCGTATAAATAGTCATGGAACCCTCTGCCCTTCCACAGCGTGCCAGGCAATAACGCATCGTTGTGACATTCGGCGGAATGTCCGGTACTGTCCTCATACTCTGACAGTTATAAAAGGCATAATCAAGATTTTTCACACTTCCTGGAATCCCCGGTGCTGTCTGCATATTATAACAATAACTGAATGCGCCGCTCATATCCTCCAGTTTTTTTGAAGTAATGACAGGTGCAGACATTAGCTCCATGCAGTATGTAAAGCAATAACTCATAGATTTTACATTGGGCGGAATGGCCGCCGCCGACGTCATTTCATAGCAGTATTCAAAGGTATGCTCCATAAGCTCAACCGTTTCGGGTATCACCGGCGCTGACTTGAGCATATCACACTGACTGAAAGTATAGGATAAATCTCTCGCCGCCTTCGACAGGCGGGGTGCAGAAGTAAGTGCGGTATGCCGGAACATATAGCTCATGTCCTCGATGCGGTCACTCTGGATCACCGGCGTAACCGACAGTGCAAGGCAGCCGTCAAACAGGCCTGACGCCTCGACTACATTTCCTGGAATTGTGATCTGCTGATTCAGACTGCTGCAATTCTTAAAAGCTCTGGTTATGGATACAGCAGTTTCCGGTATCGTCCCAACCTGCCTGAGCTGCCGGCAGCCGAGAAAGCTCTCCTGCATTTTTTCAATTCCGGAAGGAATATTGTTTACAGAACCAAGCTTGGGGCTGTCAGCAAAATATCCACTGATATCGCCTCCCGGAACACGGCTCATAACAAAAACAACCTTTTTAATATCTGACCGATAACCATACCATGGCAGACTTTCCCGTTTCATAGTCACAAATTCGTCGTTACCTGACAGGGTAAGAACGCCATCAGAATCCAGCTGCCAGCTATTATTCCCTATTTTTCCACTAGCTACTACTGCTGTAGACGCAAAAACTGGCGCTTCTTGGCAGATCCCCGCTAACAGAGCTAAGATCAACAGAAGAGATATTATTAATTTTTCAATTCCCTTATTTATTTTCATACATAAATCCCCCTTATTCATACTAATACAACGAAAAACAGCTTGTCACTGTCGCTCTATCATTTTTTACACATAAAAAACAACATTCATGACAACATCCCCCCCATTCGCTCTATTATCGCTGCATTCCCGGCAGTAATATATTACAGCTCTGACGTGGCGGCTCTGATGTGGCGGCGCCAATGTGCTCCAGCCAAACGCGCAGGCTGTGTTTTTGATGGCTGTTCCATCTTTTCATAGTGATTTCCAGACGAAATGTCTGATACTGAATTTAGAATTTCAGATTGATTGTCATTATATCTCCTTTTCTAATAAATTGCAAGCATTATTTTTATAAATATAAAAATCTCCAACCACGAGAATCACACTTAGCTAGACCGCCAGGGCTCACAGGTGCTCAAGTACCTACACAAAAAAAGAACAGGCAAATGATTTTCACCTGTTCTTTCCAGCCCTTTAACACCGGGGTATCAAAGAGATCCCCCTTCGTTGAAGTCCACGAATTCCTTTATGCCAATGCCTGCGCCAGATCTTCTATAATATCATTGACATTTTCAATTCCCACAGATAATCTCACCAGATCCGGTCCCACGCCGGCAGCAACCAGTTCTTCATCATTCATCTGACGATGTGTCGCCGATGCCGGATGGAGAATACAGGTATGGGCATCTGCCACATGGGTCGCGATCATTGCTATTTTTAACTTGGACATAAACTTCTCTGCCGCACTTCTTCCGCCCTTCACGCCAAAGGATACGACTCCACAGGTTCCCTCCGGCATATATTTTTTTGCCCTCTCATAATACTTATTTCCTGGCAGGCCCGGATAATTCACCCATGCCACCTGATCATGGGCCTCCAGAAATTCAGCCACTTTCTGAGCATTTTCACAGTGTCTCGGCATCCTCACATGAAGGGATTCTATACCAAGGTTCAGAAGATATGCATTCATCGGCGCCTGGATCGATCCCAGATCCCTCATAAGCTGTGCGGTAGCCTTTGTGATATAAGCGCCTTCCAGCCCGAACTTTTCTGCATAGGTGATGCCATGGTACGATTCATCCGGCGTGGTCAGTCCCGGAAACTTATCTGCATAGGCAAACCAGTCAAATTTTCCAGAGTCCACAATACAGCCGCCTACCGATGCGTCATGCCCATCCAGGTATTTCGTGGTGGAATGGATGACGATGTCTGCCCCCCACTCAAAGGGACGGCAGTTGATCGGCGTGGCAAACGTATTGTCAACGATCAGCGGTACCCCGTGGGCATGTGCCGCCTTGGCAAACCGCTCGATATCAAATACAATTAGCGCTGGATTGGCAATGGTCTCACCAAATACCGCTTTGGTATTGGGCTGGAATGCCGCCTCCAGTTCTTCCTCGGAACAGTCTGGATCTACAAATGTAAACTCGATCCCCATGCGCTTCATCGTCACCGCAAAAAGATTATAGGTTCCCCCGTAGATCGTAGATGAGGATACCACATGATCCCCTGCGCTGCAGATATTAAATACCGAATAAAAAGAGGCCGCCTGTCCGGAGGAGGTAAGCATCGCCGCAGTCCCCCCCTCCAGGGCACATATTTTTGCTGCCACATAATCATTAGTGGGGTTCTGAAGTCTTGTGTAAAAATAACCGCTTGCTTCCAGATCAAATAGTTTTCCCATATCCTCACTGGAATCATATTTAAAGGTAGTACTCTGAACAATAGGGATCATTCTTGATTCACCATTTTGGGGTTCATATCCTGCCTGAATACATTTTGTCTCTCTTTTCATAACACATTTCTCCTTTACTTGCATCAGCTCAATGTATTAAGCTGTCTCAACATCGCTAACAACAAGTATATCATTTTATAACTGCTGACACAACTGGAAAAATGGCAAAATCCACGATCTTCTCTGTCACCGGGCAGAATTGGCACGCATGGCATTCAGAATAGCGATCACTGCCACACCCACATCCGCAAATACCGCTTCCCACATATTTGCCTGTCCCAGAGCTCCGAGAACCAGTACCAGAAGCTTGACTCCAAGGGCAAATACGATATTCTGGCGCACGATCTTCATCGTCTTCACAGAGATTCGGATTATGGAAGCCAGTCTCGAGATGTCATCCTCCATCAGCACCACATCTGCCGCCTCAATGGCTGCATCCGAACCCATACTGCCCATGGCGATGCCGATATCCGCCCGGGTGATAACCGGGGCATCGTTGATCCCATCTCCGGCAAACGCCACATACCTGCCCTCACTGAACCCTTCCATGATTTTTTCAAGCTCTGTCACCTTATCCTCCGGCAGCAGCTCCGCATGCACTTCGTCGATACCAAGCTGTCCGGCGATCGCCTCACCGGTCTCTTTCTTATCTCCTGTCAGCATAACAAACCGTCTTACCCCTGCCCTTTTCAGGTCGGACAAGGCTTCTCTCACTCCCGGCTTGATCTGGTCTGAGATAAATATACAGCCGGCATACTCCCCGTCTATAGACACATACACAGTAGTACTGGTCTGATGTTTTACAGTCAGGCTTTCCGCAAAATCAGGAACCGCCACTCCATGTTCAGTCAAAAGCTTTTTCTTTCCAGCCAGGACCATCTTTCCCTCTGCAATCCCCTTCATTCCATACCCTGGGATCTCCTCTACTCCTGATACTTCTACAAGGTCCTCCTGGCAGGCGTTGAGAATAGAGCGGGCTATGGGGTGACCGGAATATCTCTCCACGGAAGCCGCCATGCGAAGAGCATCCATTCCCTCTTCTGAAATCACTTCAGATACCTCAAATTCTCCTTTTGTCAGCGTTCCTGTCTTATCAAATACGATGGTATCCATCCGGGAGACCATTTCCAGGTAATTACTGCCCTTCACAAGAATACCTCTGGATGACGCCGCACCAATCCCCCCAAAAAAGCTGAGGGGAACGGAGATCACCAGGGCGCAGGGACAGGATATCACAAGAAAAATACATCCTCTCTGGATCCATTCCGAAAATCCCTGTCCCAGTACAAGAGGAGGAATCACTGCGATCAGAAGCGCAGCGATGACCACGATCGGTGTGTAGTATCTGGCAAATTTCGTAATAAAGTTCTCCACTTTCGCTTTCCTGGTGCTGGCATTTTCCACCAGTTCCAGAATTCTGGCTACCGTAGAATTTTCAAATTCTTTCGTGACGCGAACCCGCAATACACCGGAACCATTTACACATCCACTGATGACCTCATCGCCGCTGTTCAGCTTCCGGGGCACCGACTCACCGGTCAGCGCACTGGTATCCACAAAGGAACTTCCCTCCACAACAACACCATCTAATGGCACCTTTTCCCCAGGTTTAATCACAATGATACTGCCTGGCAGCACATCCTCCGGATCCGTCTGCTCCACTCCGCCTTCTGTCTCAAGGTTGGCGTATTCCGGACAGATATCCATCAGCTCTGTGATGGATCTGCGGGAGCGGTTCACCGCATAGCTCTGGAACAGCTCTCCCACCTGATAGAATAACATGACCGCCACCGCTTCGTCATATTCTCCGGTTCCAAAGGCGGCAAAAGTCGCGATACACATCAGAAAATTCTCATCAAACACCTGCCCGTGGCCGATATTTACCACCGCTTTTTTCACCACATCCCCACCGATAACCACATAGGGGATCAGATACAGACAGAATTCAAACAATACGGCATAAATATGATTTTCAAATATCTTATCTGCATCGAGAATCTCTGCATGGAATAACAGAAAAAGCAGGGCGAAGATCGCAGCGGAAAAAAGAATGCGGTACAATACATTTTTCTGCTTTTTTGTCATAAAAATCTCCCTCCTCCGGCTTGCTATCTCTCAAGATAACAGTCCGCGTCCACTTTTTTACAGGCTGCCTCTGCCAGCTCCACGATCTTATCAAAACCCTCGTCCTTTGCTGTTAATGTCAGTTTTTGTGCCATAAAGCTGACTACGGCGCTTTCCACCCCTTCAATCTTATTTATGGCATGTTCCATCTTTGCCGCACAATTCGCACAATCCAGATTTACTATTTTATATTTTTTCTTCATAATATTCCTCCATCTCCGAAAGGTCTGTGCCCTTCTATAATTATTCTAAAATATGTTCCATCCCCTGGCTGAGAATCGACATCACATGGTCGTCCGTCAGGGAATAAAATACCGATTTACCTTCTCTTCTATTCTTTACTAATTTATTCTGCTTTAATACTCTCAGCTGATGGGAGATCGCTGACTGATTCATATTCAGCACATCCGCAATATCACACACACACATTTCCGAGCGAAGCAGAAGATACATAATCTTAATTCGGGTGGAATCCCCAAATATTTTATAGAGATCTGCCAGATCATACAGGGTATCCTCATCCGGCATATCGTCCTTCCAGCGGCTGACCTGCTCGGAATGATGATGCGTCAGCTCGCAGCAATCCACATCTTTTTCTTCCATATTTTCTCCTTTCCCTGCAGGTTTACACACTCCACTGCAGTATTTTTCCTCTTTATATGAACAATTATTCATATGTTCATTTTTATAATACTACATTACGAATTAAAATGCAACCCCCAATTTATTTTTATTCCTTTACTTCGTAAATATAGGAATTTCCTTTTTTTCCCACTCTTTCCACCAGTTCCAGATAATGAAAAATATTCATGGCAGTCTGGGCCTGGGACAATGGTATTTTCGCAGATTTCGCATATTCCTTTGAAGTAAACCCGGAGAGCTCCGGCGGTATCATCATCCGATAGTCTTCCACTCTCTCAAAGAGCATTTCATCTACCAGCGACAGGGGAATCCGGTCGTATCTGGTGGCTCCTTTTTTCTTGTCCCGGCTCCAGCCATCCAGCAGTTTCGTCTCTTCCACATCGATAAACAAAAATAGCAGGTTGAGATTGGGATGGTCCAAATAGGTCTTAATGCGGTACAATTCTTTAAACGCCTGATAGGGGCTTCCTTTTTTTGGGGATTTTCGCCGGCTCACCTCCAGCCCTGTCTCCGGATCCACCCAGATCACCCACTTCGTCGCCGGAATCGGATATACGATCGTTACTTTATACAGCGGCAAAAACTTATCCAGCTTACGGCGAAGAACATTAAAATTGGCGGTCTGTATCTCAATGACCGCTTCGTCCCTGAATACATCCGCCACATAACCTTCCAGAGGAACCTCATGATAACCCGTATTTGGTTCCATATAATTTTTTACAACAGCGTGAAGCGTCTTTTCAGACAAAGTCCCAATTCCAAGACGCTCCCTCTCATTGTATACGATCTTTTGTACCGCCTGATCAAAGACCTTCCTGTCCATAGTACGCATTGTCTCCATGCTTTCTGAAATAGTGTTTATCCAGCAAATACTGGGGGGCCGGCTTCACGGATGGATTCAATGTCATGGTATGATGAGCCATCTCTGCCACCTTGTCCAGAACTACGGCATTGTAAACCGCATTTGCAGGTGACGTTCCCCAGGTAAAGGGACCATGGTTCTTCACTACGATTCCCGGAACTTCCATGGCATCCTTCTCACCGAGAGTCTCAACAATGACCAGACCTGTATTTTTTTCGTATTCGTCACTGATCTCAGCAGCGGTCAGATCCCTGGTACACGGAATTTCACCATAAAAATAATCTGCATGTGTCGTGCCCAGTGCCGGGATCGGCATTCCTGCCTGCGCAAAAGTAACCGCCCAGGTAGAATGTGTATGTACAACTCCTGCCAGATTGTCAAATGCCTTATACAGCTCTATATGGGTCGCCGTATCAGAGGACGGACGATATTTTCCCTCAACCACGTTCTGGTCAAAATCTACCACTACCATATCCTCCGGTGAAAGCTCATCATATTCCACACCACTGGGCTTAATTACGACAAGATTATTTTCCCTGTCGATTCCGCTCACATTACCCCAGGTATAGATAACAAGCCCTTTCTCCTGTAGCTCCATATTTGCATCATATACTTCTTTTTTTAATTGTTCCAGCATACCAGTTTCCCTCCATTTGTTCTCCAAATCATATTTTAGCTGTTCCGCCATATTATTTTTATTATAATAGAAATACCTGCTCCCGTCAATATGGCTGGAATAAATTGTGAGAGAACCGCGGCTCTCCCTCCCATAGAGGGACCCACGGTTCTCAGCCGGACTTTCTATTCGGTAAATAGTGGAGTGGAATAATAACGGTCCCCGCTGTCAGGCAGAAATACAACGATATTTTTCCCCTTATTTTCCGGCTTCCCTGCCTCCCGCAATGCGGCCCAGAGTGCAGCTCCTGAAGAGATTCCCACAAGAACCCCCTCTTCTCTGGCGATTTCTTTTGCCGTCGCAAAGGCGTCAGCATCTTCCACTGTTGTTATGAAGTCATAAATTTTTGTATTTAGAACTTCCGGAACAAATCCTGCTCCGATTCCCTGAATTTTATGAGCTCCTGCTGTTCCCTGGGAGAGTACCGGCGAAGCGGCTGGCTCCACTGCCACGATCCTGATCGAAGGCTTTTTACCTTTGAGATATTCGCCTACACCGGTTATCGTACCTCCTGTTCCCACACCTGCTACGAAAAGATCCACCTCGCCATCCGTATCTTCCCAGATCTCCGGTCCAGTTTTCTTCCTATGGGCTTCCGGATTCGCCGGATTGACAAACTGACCGACGATCAGGCTGCCCGGAATCTCCCGGTTCAGTTCCTCCGCTCTGTCGATGGCCCCCTTCATGCCCTTACTGCCTTCGGTAAGCACCAGCTCTGCACCATAGGCCTTTATCATATTCCTCCGCTCGACACTCATGGTCTCCGGCAGAATGATGACCGCCTTGTACCCCTTGGCAGCGGCAATGGCTGCCAGACCAATCCCGGTATTTCCGGAAGTTGGCTCAAGGATCGTCCCTCCCGGCTTGAGTCTGCCGCTTCTCTCCGCTTCCTCGATCATCTCCATCGCAATGCGGTCTTTCACGCTTCCGGCAGGATTCAGATACTCCAGCTTTGCCAGTATCTTTGCCTTAAGACCATATTTTTTTTCAATGTTCGTAAATTCCACCAATGGCGTATTTCCGATCAGTTCGGCAGCACTCCTATAAATTTTTCCCATAACTAAACCTTCCTTTCCTATTATTTTCGCTGTCACCTCGACACTCTATTGACTGTTGTACAGCGCCGCATAAAATCCATCTTTTTTCAATAGCTCGTCATGATTTCCCTGTTCTATAATATGCCCGTCTTTCATCACAAGTATAACATCCGCTTCCCGGATAGTGGAAAGACGGTGTGCCACGATAAAGCTGGTCCTTCCCTCCATCATCTTTGAAAATGCATTTTGAATCCGGATCTCCGTACGGGTATCGATAGATGAAGTCGCCTCATCCAATATGAGCATAGGCGGCAGACAAAGCATCACCCTGGCGATACACAGCAGCTGCTTCTGTCCCTGGGAAAGACTGCCGCCATCCTCGCCGATCACCGTATCATATCCTTTCGGCAGTCTCTTGATAAAGCTGTGGGCATGGCTGGCTTTTGCCGCCTGGATCACCTGTTCCTCCGTGGCATCCGGTTTTCCCATCACGATATTTTCCCGGATGGTTCCCTGTTTTAACCAGGTTTCCTGCAACACCATGCCATAATTTGCCCGAAGGCTCTCTCTCGTGATCCTGCGGCTGTCATGGCCGCTGACAAGTATCTCCCCGGCATTCACATCATAAAACCGCATGAGAAGGTTGATGAGCGTTGTCTTTCCACACCCTGTAGGTCCCACGATTGCCACTCTCTGGCCTGGCTTCACATCCAGATTAAAATCTTCGATCAGCTGCTGCTCTGGCACATAGGAAAAGCTTACGTCCTGGATCTTTACGCTTCCATCTACGTCATGAAGTGTCACTGCATCTTCTGCATCCGGCGTCTGCGGCATCTCATCGATCAGTTCAAAGATCCTTCCAGCACAGGCAATGGCATTCTGCAGCTCTGTCACCACGCCAGAAATCTCGTTAAATGGTTTGGTATACTGGTTCGCATAGCGCAGAAAACAGGACAACTGTCCCACCGAAAGACTTCCCTGTATGGCAAAAAATGCACCGCTGATCCCTACGCCCGCATACACAAGGCTGTTTACAAATCTGGTCGCCGGATTGGTAATGGAAGAAAAGAAGATTCCCCGAAGAGAACATTTGCGCAGTCTCTCGTTGATCTCGTCAAATTTCTCCTGGGCATCATCCTCATAGGCAAAGGCCTGAACTACTTTCTGGTTTCCAAGGATTTCCTCCACCAGCGCCGTCTGCTCTCCCCTGGTCTCCGACTGCATCTTAAACATCTCATAGGTTCTTTTCGCGATAAAACTCGCCACCAGCAGAGAAACCGGCGTGATCACTACAACCACCAGCGTAATGCTGACATTCACACTGAGCATAAACAACAGTGTTCCAAGGATCGTCACTACACCGGTAAACAGCTGCGTAAATCCCATAAGAAGGCCATCCGCGAACTGATCCACATCGGCGATCACACGGCTGACCACCTCCCCGTGGGAATGCCCGTCAATATACTTTAAGGGCAGCTCCTGTATCCTACGGAATGCCTCGTCCCGGATATCCCGCACAATGTTAAATGTAATCTTATTGTTGCACACATTCATGATCCACTGCGCTGCCATAGTTACTGCCACCGCGCCGCCGATCTTCCATAATATATGACGAATGGCGTCAAAATCCACCGCGCCGGGAGCAATGATACAATCGATGGCCTGCCCAGTCAGAATCGGTACATATAATGTCAGCGCCACCGTCACCGCCGCCAGCACCAGGGAACAGATAAGGAAAAATGTATATCGTCTGATATAGCTCAATACTCTTCGGATCGTCTCTTTCTGGCTCATCATTTTTCCTCCTTTCCATACTGTGATTCATAAATCTCCCGGTACACTTCACAGCTCTGCAGCAACTCTTCATGGGTTCCTTTTCCAACCAGCTCCCCGTCATCCAGCACAAGAATCTGGTCTGCCTGCAGGATCGACGCTGCACGCTGGGACACGATAAATACTGTGGTTCCCGCCAGGCTCTCCTGGATCCCTTTACGCAGCGCGGCATCGGTCATATAATCCAGCGCCGAGGAACTATCGTCCAGAATCAGTATATCCGGCTTCTTTACCAACGCCCTGGCGATGGTGAGACGCTGTCTCTGTCCACCAGAAAAATTCCTTCCTCCCTGTTCCACCAGTGCATCCAGACCGCCTTCCTTGTCCCTGACAAATTCCGCAGCCTGGGCTGTCTCCAACGCCTCCCAGATCTCCTCATCCGTGGCGTCCTTTCGGCCCCACTGCATATTAGAGCGGATATTTCCATAAAAAAGTACCGCCTTCTGGGGTACAACCCCAATCTTTTCCCGCAGTTGAATGAGGGGATACTTCTTGATATCGGTTCCGCCGATCCGGATCTCACCGGAGGTTCTCTCATAAAATCTCGGAATGAGATTGACCAGAGAAGTTTTACCTGAACCCGTGCCTCCGATCACTCCGATCACGTCGCCCCGTCCCGCCATAAAAGAGATGTCTGTCAGAGACTCTTCCGAAGCATTCTGATAAGACAGTCCCACATGTTCAAATTCTACCATCCCGTCCTGTTTGGAGAAGGAAATTTCCTCTGCTGAATCCGTTCCTGCGGTATCCTTGAGACTTGTCTCTACCTCAAACACATCCTGAATGCGGTTTCCACAGGCGATCGCTTTCGTGACCGTAATGATCAGATTTGCCAGTTTCACCAGCTCCACCAGGATCTGTGACATGTAATCCACCAGAGCCACCACGGCTCCCTGGGTGAGAATCCCTGTCTCCACCCGCAGTGCCCCTGTCCAGATCAGAAAGATGATCGCTCCGTTCACGATCACAAATGTCAGTGGGTTCATCAGCGCCGAAACCCGCCCCACAAAAAACTGTACTTTATTCAGATCAAGATTTGCTTTCTCAAACTTTTCCGTCTCTTCCTCTTCTTTACGAAAAGCCCGGATCACTCTGGCGCCAGTCAGATTTTCCCTGGTGATGCCAAGGATCCGGTCCAGCCCTGCCTGCACTTTTTTATAAAGGGGAATGCTGGCAAGCATCACACCAAATACAACGATAGACAAAAGCGGTATCGCCACGACGAAGATCATGGCCGCCTTCACATCAATGGTAAATGCCATGATCATGGCCCCAAATACGATAAATGGCGATCTTAGAAACAGCCTCAGCACCAGATTGACCCCTGACTGCACCTGGTTTACATCACTGGTCATCCTCGTGATCAAACTGGTGGATCCCAGCCGGTCAACTTCTGTATAGGAAAAAGTCTCTATATGATGAAACAACGCAGATTTCAGTTTTGCCGAAAATCCCACCGCTGCCTTGGCTGCGAAGTACTGTGCTGTCAGCGAAGAGGCGAGCCCTACTACCGCCAGCAGAAGTAATACGCCACCCATCATCATCACGTACCGGCCATCCCTGTTTTTGATTCCCACATCAATGATGGATGCCATAACGAGAGGCACCATCAATTCAAAGGACGCCTCTAATAACTTAAAAAGCGGTCCCAATACGGACTCCTTTTTGTAGTCTTTGAGATATACAAGTAATTTCCACATCTTATGCTTCTCCTCCCTCAGAGATGTTCTCACTGTTCCATATTGTAACACATCTGGGGAATAATTACTACATTCTTACGAAATAAAAGAATCCATAGAAAAGATACCGCATAGAATGAATATAACAATCAAAAATAAGGGTGACTTATTTTGGAAAATAAATCTATCCGACCAGAACTTTTTGCCACGGTCACTCAGGGAGAAGATATCGGAAAACTAACCGTAAATGTAACCTCTGAACGGGACAATCGCCCCATCGAAGGAGCTTCTGTCCGCATTACCTACGACGGACAGCCAAACAATATCGTTGAAGAAACCACCACAAATTCCGAAGGCCAGATTCCTGACGTGGAGTTGAATGCACCACCTATTGATTACAGCATGGCACCCGGCGCTAATAAACCATATGCAGAATACACCATCTATGTCTCCGCCCCCGGTTATGAGACACTGGAAGTGAGCGGAGCTGAAATCTTTTCCGGGGAGCTGGCGATCCAGAATGCTGCCCTGCTTCCCATCAGCCCCACAGACCCGACGGGAGCTGAGTTATATGTCATCCCTGACCATACTTTGTGGGGAGACTATCCACCAAAGATCGCAGAGGACGAGATCAAACCCATCGATGAATCCGGCGAGATCGTCCTAAGCCGGGTAGTGATCCCTGAATACGTAGTAGTCCACGACGGGCCACCCTCTGACCAGTCCGCCATCAACTATTATGTGAAGTACAAAGATTACATCAAGAACGTAGCGAGCAGCGAAATTTACTCCACCTGGCCAGAAGCGACGATTCAGGCAAATGTCCTGGCAATTCAGTCTTTTACACTGAATCGGGTGTTTACAGAATGGTAGGGCAGTCACCACTCATTCGTGACTGCCCTACCATTCTAATTAACTCGACGCTTACGAGCTATATTAAAAATCCACTTCTGTGCCATAGAAAGTACACTTAAACAATCTTGCCATTTGCTCCGGCGTGATCGCCCTTGGATTTGAACCTGTGCAGGCATCTCCAACGGCATTTTCGGCAATGGAATCAAGCTTCTCTAAAAATTCGTCCTCTTTCACACCAAATTCCTGTATCGTCTTAGGTATATTCATAAAATGATTAAACTGCTCTATTTTTTCAATTAAAGCATTGACCTGTGCCTTCTCAGAAGTACCGCCAAGCCCTACCCTTCTGGCAATATCCGCATACCGTCTCATTGCTTCTGGTTCATGGGCATTGTATTTAATTACATAAGGAAGGTAAATAGCATTGGCACAGCCATGTGGAATGTGACCAGTAGAAAAAGCGGCTCCCGTTTTATGTGCCATGGAATGTACGATTCCCAGCAGGGCATTGGAAAAAGCCTGACCGGCAAGGCACTGGGCATAGTGCATCTGCTCTCTGGCATCCATATCCTTGTTATACGACTGTGGTAGAAAATCAAAGACCATTTCGATCGCCTTGATCGCCAGCGGATCGGTAAATGGACTGTTCAACGTAGATACATAGGCCTCGATGGCATGTGTCAAAGCATCCATTCCAGTATAGGCAACCTGTTTTGCCGGCAGGCTCTCCACCAGTGCCGGATCTACGATCGCTACATCTGGTGTAATCTCAAAGTCAGCAAGGGGATATTTGATTCCCTTGGAATAGTCTGTAATCACCGAAAATGCCGTTACTTCTGTCGCTGTACCAGAGGTAGAAGGAATCGCACAAAAGCGTGCCTTTGTTCTGAGTTTTGGAAAATTAAAGGGCGTGCACAAATCTTCAAATGTAGTATCCGGGTACTCATAAAATGCCCACATTGCCTTAGCCGCATCAATGGGGGAACCGCCTCCGATGGAAATGATCCAGTCCGGCTGAAACTCTTTCATTGCCTCTGCACCTTTCATAACAGTCTCCACCGAGGGATCCGGCTCTACACCCTCAAAAAATATAACATCCATCCCTGCTTCTTTCAGGTATGCCTCCACTTTATCGAGGAAACCACCCTTTCTCATGGAACTCCCACCGGATACGACGATCGCCTTCGTTCCCGAAAGAGTCTTTAAGTTTTCCAGTGCATCTTTTCCATAGTAAAGATCTCTGGGTAGTGTGAATCTTGCCATGTTACCAATCCTCCTTGATATTATTTTTTATACCAAAGTAACATCCATATGTTATCGTGGTATCCCAATCAATTCCCTCATTTTTTCACTGCTCTTATCTTTCATTATAAGGAATCAAAATGTATTTGTCTACTCCCAAAAAAACAAAAATAACTGAATGGAACAAGCCGTCAAAAAAATATAATAGGATGAATAAAAAGCAAGGGAAAAATCGAAAGGATATGAAACTCATATTTCAATTTTCTGATTCATCAAATCAAGAATCCTGTTATATGAAAGGAGAGGTTAAACAGATACTCACAGACGTATTAAAAGAAAAAATAAAAAAGGAGATTTCGCATGATGGAAACCAGCCAAAATCCCATATCAGATAATAATAACTGTAAAAAACAGGTGAGAATACTTCTACGTGTCAGTTCCGGCCAGCAGTTAGATGATGGGAGAGATTTATTCACCCAGAGAAAAATCGTGGAAGAATATATTTCAAGTCATCCAGACTGGCAGTATGACGGTCATGAATACTTTGAGGGCGGAGTTAGCGGATACAAGAACTCCATTGCCGATAGAGACATTCTGCAAGAAGCCTTTCGTGACGCAGCAAATGGTGAATACGATATACTGGTCGCTTACAAGGACGACAGGATTGGACGCAGAATGTGGGAAATCGGCGGCTATGTGATGTCTCTAAAAAATCTGGGAGTGGACATTTACACGGTGAAAGATGGCTGTATCTCTCCGGAAACGGATGATATCATGGGACAGATGATGCTGGCACTGCGTTACGGCAATGCTCAAAAATCCAGTGCTGACACCGGAATGCGCGTAAAAGACACTGCTAAAAAACTAATTGCACAAGGAAAATTTATGGGGGGCAAAGCCCCTTACGGTTATACGTTAGAATTATCCGGAGAAATCAGCAAACATGGCCGTGCCCTGAAACATCTTGTCATCGCCCCGGAACAAGCCGAAGTTGTAAAAAGACTCTATGAACTATCTTCGCATAAAGAGTTTGGTTCTGCCAAAATAGCCAGAACCCTGAATGAAGATCCCAGATATAAGAATCTTGCTCCCCACGATGTCTGGAAAAGCGGAACCATTACCAGCATTCTTACGAATCCCATTTACACCGGATATACCGCCTACAACCGCAGAGAGCGTTTGAACGGCAGATGCCGCAGTCTAAACAGCAGGGAATGGATTCTTTCTGCCAAACCTAATCCTGACATCGCCATCATTGATGAAAATACATGGACTGATGTACAGCAAAAGCGGGCACAGCGCAGACAACAGTACACAAGATCAATAAAAAATCAGGAAACAGCGATAATATCTCGAAATGACGGCATGTTATCCCTGGTGGACGTTCTACACTGCGGCTACTGTGGCTGCAAAATGGTAAACGGCAGCAGGTACAATTACTGGACCATTAAGGATACGGGAGAGCGCAGATCGAGTAAACTTCCCATTTATAAATGTCAAAATGCATGGAAAGGGGTTCCTCATGACAAGACAAAACAATTCCGTGCAGACAAAATTGAGCCAATTGTCTACGAAGCATTAGCAGATTATATTGATCACTTACTGAAAGATGAAAACATTTTAAAAGAAATTACTACAAACAGCCATACCGAACTACAGAGAAAAAAACAGGAATTGGTAACGGAACAAAAAAGACTGGAGAAAATACGACACAATATCTTTGTGATGGAAGAACATATCCCCGATGCCATAACGGGAGACTACGCCCTTTCCTTAGAGGATTTAGTCCACAATATCAACAAACACAAACAAAGGGAACAGGATCAAGTGAGAGTGGTTCAGCAAAAAAAAATTGATTTACAAAATTCCACCGTAAAATCAAATGACAGAAAGGATCTAAAAAATAAAATACCCACATGGAGGAACTTGTTCCTTTCTGCCGACATTCCCACAAAGCGTGTACTGGTAAATAAATTGATCGAGCGAATTAATATTTTCAAAGAACAGATCGTTATCTATTTTAAAATCCCTCTCGATGATTTTCCACCTCACCCCCGAATGGACAGTAACGAAGTGGTACCGCAACAAAGGCTATGACTTCACCATTACCAGTTCCACTGCCTTTGACCACAAATGGATCCCCAACCGGAATGTCTTTGAGAGTATTTCCAGCATTGTGGATGAACTTTTCACCAATTTTCTCTCCCGTCCCAATGTAATCCAGCCGATCCTGACACAGTACTGTGACGGAAAAAATGTCAGCTGCCCAAACTGGATGACGCAATGGGGAAGCAAATCCCTGGGAGACCAGGGCTATACAGCGATCGAAATTCTCAGAAACTATTATGGAAGTTCTATATTTATTAATTCTACAGATATAGTATCCGGAGTTCCTGCCTCCTGGCCCCAGTACAATCTCGAACTTGGCAGCTCCGGTGAAAAGGTACGGCAGATGCAGCAGCAGCTAAATGTCATCTCCGGCGCCTATCCGTTGATTCCAAAGATTGCCGTTGACGGTGTCTTCGGCCCACAGACCGAAGAGGCAGTCAAAACCTTCCAGCGTATTTTTAAACTGACTCCTGATGGCATCGTAGGCCTCAGAACATGGTACAAAATATCGGAAATTTATGTGGGTGTGAGCCGGATTGCCGAGGGTGTGGCAAGATAGATATACGTGTAACATGCCACTACCAACAGTTAGCTTGAAACGAAACAGAATTGAAATTGGCGCGTTAAGATCAATAAAGGAGCCTTCGCAGCTATGATTAATTAAATCATAGCTGCGAAGGCTCCTTTTCTTTTTTCATCATTTATCCACGGCAGATTCGCCTTCTTTGCTGTAGTACACCATCCGGTACTGTCTGGTCTTCACTCCATACTCTTCTGTCGTCTCCATCATGCAGATATAAAAGTCATCCTCCGCTCCCACAAAAAAATCCAATATGTCTGCACTTCCATTTTCCACTTCACTCATGTCAGTCTTTTCTGTCAGCCATTCTACGTCATCCGAACTCTGGTAATTCGCCGCCTTGTACACACCACTCCGATTGCACATAAACAATTCCCAGGTATCCGGATTCATGTAGAAAAACCAGTCTTTATTCATGACGTCCTCACTGAGCTTGGAGCCAAATGTATTCAGTTCTGTCACATCCGGCAGACTGACAACCTGAAAGAGATTGGTTTTGTTGGAAAAGAATATAATCTCATTTTCACCAAAGACAAATCTCCGCTTCCCTGTCACCACATTCCCAAGCTCTTCACTAACCTGTCCGCTCTCACTGTCGATCAAATAGCCGATTCCACCGCCATTGTCAGAACTGAGCAGCAATATACTGCCATCTTCAAAGGCATGGTAATCACTAAGCCATTCTATGTCCACATCCTTGCCAAAGTCATTTTCATCCCGGGGCGCCGGTCCAATCTCCAGGGGGATTTCATAGATGCGGTCATTTTCTTCATCGATCTCCAGCACAGAATATTTTTCTGCCAGCATTTCCTTTTTTCCCTCTTCGGACTCCACATCCTCTTTCACAAAGTAGAAAAAGATTCCATACAGGCTTCCATTATCACCCCGGCGGAATTGACTCAGATAGCACCTCACCCATCCAGTCTGCTCAAACTTCTGATCCATAAAATCACTGAGAGAATTCTCACAGAGTTCCTCAGAATCCCAGTTCTTTTTCTCATCCATGCTGCAACGGGTTATGGAAGCTTGATAGACATCGTCTTCTTTGGTAAAATCGCTGTAATACACCGCTGGTTTTCCATTGATGTCTGCTGTAAATCCACTAAAATCATTCCCGATGTAATCACTGCCCTGCGCATTCTCTGCCAGCAATGGATCTGGCAGCGACAGCTCATCTACTTTATACCGGGCCTTCTTTTCCTCGATCGTTACTTCCTGCTTTGTCTTGGGAACCTCTTCACTCCCACATCCTGATAAAATCAGCATGCACACCATGAATATACTAAGTACTCTTTTCATCCAAAACAATCCTCCAAACAATCTATAAGATCATCGACAGCTGAATGCGTTTCTTCTGCAGATCCACGGACAGCACCTTGACTTCTACCACATCTCCCACACTGACAACCTCCATAGGATGCTTTACAAACTTTTTGTCCGTGAGCTTGGAAATATGTACCAGACCATCCTGATGAACCCCGATATCAACAAAGGCACCAAAATCTATGACATTGCGCACAGTGCCTTTTAAGATCATCCCCTCCGTCAGATCTTTCATCTCCAGCACATCGGTGCGGAGTACCGGTTTGGGCATCTCCTCTCGTGGATCCCGCCCCGGCTTCTCCAGCTCTTTTACAATATCTTCCAGGGTCAATTCGCCCACATCCAGCTTTGACGCCAGCCCCTTACGGTCTTTTGCCAGAAGAGAAAGTCCTACAATACCACCGCGAATATCTTCCGGTGCAAGGCCAACCATCTTCAGAAGCCCTTCTGCCGCCTGATAGGATTCCGGATGAACACTGGTGGCATCCAGTGGGTTTTCCCCATCGCTGATCCTCATGAATCCAGCACACTGTTCAAAGGCCTTCGGCCCCAGTTTCGCCACCTTTAAAAGCTGTTTGCGGCTGGTAAAACGTCCATTCTCTTCCCGGTATGCCACAATATTTTTAGCGATGGGCTTGGAAATTCCAGAAATATATTCCAGAAGAGAAGCCGACGCCGTATTCAGATCCACACCGACATTATTCACACAATCCTCTACCACCGCAGAAAGTGCTTCGCTCAGCTTTTTCTGGTTCATATCATGCTGATATTGTCCGACTCCGATGGATTTTGGATCGATCTTCACCAGCTCGGCAAGAGGATCCTGCAACCGTCTTGCGATGGACACCGCACTCCTCTGTCCCACATCAAACTTTGGGAATTCCTCCGTGGCAAGTTTGCTAGCGGAATACACCGACGCCCCTGCCTCGTTGACGATCACATACTGCACTGGTTTATTGATCTCTTTCAGCATGTCCACGATCACCATCTCAGATTCTCTGGATGCCGTTCCATTTCCCACCGAGATCAATGTCACATTATATTTTTCAATAAAACCTTTTACAATTTTCTTCGTCTCTGCCACCTTATTCTGGGGCTCTGTGGGATAAACCACAACCGTATCTAAAACCTTGCCGGTCTCATCCACCACTGCCAGTTTACAGCCGGTACGAAACGCCGGATCCCATCCCAGCACTACCTGACCAGTGATGGGAGGCTGCATCAGAAGCTGGGTCAGGTTTTTGCCAAAAACCTTGATTGCCCCGTCCTCCGCCTTTTCTGTGAGTTCATTGCGGATCTCCCTCTCGATGGAAGGTGCGATAAGTCTCTTATAGCTGTCTGCCAGTGTTTCCTTCAGGCATTCCGTGGTATTCGGATTTTCCCTTGTAATTACCTTTTTTTCCAGATATCTCTGAATCCGCTCCTCTGGCGCCTGAATCTTTACTGTGAGAAACTTTTCTTTTTCCCCCCGGTTAATGGCAAGAATCCGATAGCCCGTGATCTTTTTCACCGCCTCTTCAAATTCATAATAATTTTCATATACTGACTTTTCTTTTTCATCCTTCGCCAATGAAACAAGGACACCTTCTTCCATCGTCAGTTTACGGATATAAATCCGATAGTCCGCCTCGTCTGCCACAGATTCCGCAATGATATCCATCGCTCCCTGAATGGCATCCTGGGTGGTGCTTACTCCTTTTTCTTCTGAAAGATATTCTTTCGCCTCGTCTTCCAGAGAGCGGTCTGTCATCTGAAGCAAAATGATATTCGCCAGGCCCTCCAGGCCCTTTTCCTTTGCAATCGTCGCTCTGGTACGGCGTTTCGGACGGTAAGGACGATATAAATCCTCCACCATAACCTGGGTCTGTGCTGCCAGAATCTGTTCTCTGAGTTCTTCTGTCAGTTTCCCCTGTTCTTCGATACTGGCGAGTACCTGCTCTTTCTTCTCCTCCAGATTTCTCAAGTAGGTAAGGCGCTCATTAAGATTACGAAGCTGCTCATCATCCAGCGCACCATGCTGCTCTTTTCGATACCTGGCAATAAATGGAATTGTATTTCCCTCATCGATCAGTTTGACAACAGCCTCTACCTGCCATGTTTTTATCTCAAGCTCTTCCGCTATTTTTTGATTTATATCCATCTTTTCCTCCCATGATACATTCATGCAGCACCCTTTTGTTTATCGAAGCGCTTCATTTCTACTCGTCTTATTTGCCACTTTATTTTTATACATGATATCATCACTTTCATTCATGTAGCTCTCGATCGTATCGTCTGCCGTCGGTATACCGATCTTATAGCCCCAGCTGGCATGTACATCATAGGGCTTTTGAGACTTTTTATTGAATTTTTCCAGACTCTCCTCAAAAACCTGGATCCAATTTTTCACATCCGTCTTATCCCGGCAGGGGAAGATTACCTCAAATTCATCCCCTCCGATACGTGCGCCGATCTGCCCCTGAACCGCAGCCTCCTGGATCGCATAGCCCACTGCCCGAAGCGCAGAATCTCCTTCGTGATGACCATAGATATCATTGATCGGCTTCAGACCATCCAGATCGATTCCAACCACACAGATGATACTATCTCTCGCCCTTGCCTTGGAAAACTGCATTCTTCCATACTTTTCAAAGCCCCGCCGGTTATACAGTCCCGTGAGAACATCCTGTATATACATATTTTCAAGTTCAACAATGAGATCATTCATCTTTTTCTGGGACAATATGTTGTGGATCGCATTAGATACGGCGATCGTCCAGCGCACATACGCTGTTCCACAACTTTCATGGTCCAAAAAGCTGTAAGCTTCATAACCAAAACAACTGTCCTGAAAATGGATGGGATAGAAAAAATAACATTGTGGCTCATCGGAGTTCATTTGCTCCGGCAGAAGCCGTTTTCTTTCAAATGGAATATCCACCTCTCCCATATCCAGCCGCTCCTTGATGGCAGTACGCACATGCATGGTGTCCGAGTATCCCCGGAACCTGACTTTATTTTCTTCCACGTCCTCTCTGAGACAAATCACATAATTTTTAATATTTTCAATATTATATATGTACTTTGAGATCACCTGATGCATTTCTTCGATGGTGGAAACTTGATTAAAATCAATTGCCATAAAACTAAACTGCATCTCAAGATTTTCCGATCTCGCGCCAAACTTATGCTGGGCACATCTCTGTGCGATGGTTGAGGAATGGCCTCTCTCCAGACATCCACAGGATTCCCTGGCGACTACTTTTGTAGAAACAAAGACGTCTTCCACCTGGTCGTCATTCTGATGCTTGTGTATAAGATCTACTGCTCCATAAGCCATTTCTTTAAAATCCACATGCAGTGTTGTAAGAGACGGGCTGTAAACAACGCCTTCCTCCACACCGTCAAAACCAGTTACCAGCACATCTTCTGGAACTCTTACCCCTCGCTCATACAGCTCATCAATCACAGATAGCGCCATATAGTCATTGGCGCATATGACAGCCTCCGGATATTGTCCTTCCTGGCCAAACCAGTCACAGGCTTCTTTTCCCTTTTCCCTCCAGAAGTCCCCATAAAATATCCTGTGGTCATTGACAGGCAGTTCATATTTATCCATCACTTTTCGAAAACAGCGAAGCCTCGCCTCGGCGTCATACCGCCCCTGATGCCCCGTCATAAAAGCGATGTCTTTCCTGCCATGCTCTTCGACAATATGACGGATCACTCCCTCCATGGAATGATCTTCATCGATCAGAATATTATTCACTCCCACCAGCTTCTCCCTGAGACTAACTACCGGACAGTCTGCTTTTTCCCGAATATGCTCTAAGACACGGTCTTTAGCGGCCGGGATATTAAATGTATCAAAGGCAACTACAATCCCTGCAAATTCATCATAAGACGGAAGATCAAATATCATCATCTCTCCCTGATAATATTCCTGATAGGTACCATAACTTCCATAACTGGAAATAATGGCAAGATTATATCCCAACTGTTCGGCACGCTCTGCCATTCCCTGGCAGATCTGACTCTGAAAATCGGCATACGTATTAAATATAAATAATCCTATTGTTTTTCTTCCATTTGAAAACATATATCCCTCAACCTTTCATCTGCATATCGATGTGTCTTTGAGTATCCTTAAAATTATTTCATTTATCCTATTCTATTGTAATACGTTTTCTGACCTCTGTCAAAAGAAGTTTTCTATTATTTTTCTCAGGGGAATCGATCACGATGTCCAGCAGCTCCCTAAGTACTTTCCCCACCTGCGGTCCCCGGGGAACACCAAGATCTAACAGATCCTTACCGGTGACTTCCAGATCCTGAAGACGAACCGCCTCCTTCTGCCTCAAAATCTCTGTAAAGACACGCCTTCCCTCTTTTATACGTGCCAGTTTTTCTTCACGCATATACTCACTCTGGGAGAGTACATCCGCCTCCTGGATGATAAACAGATAAGGCATAACCTCCACCCCCGCCTGGCTCATCAGCCGGCGCATTGCCTTCCGGCTGCCGTCATAACGTCTTTCATGAAACCGGACGATCTTCGTAACCATATTCACCGTATCGTTGTCAAACCGCAGTCGACGCATGATATCATGTGCCATCTGGCTGCCAGCTTCTGCATGTCCACGAAAATGATCCACGCCCTTTTCATCAGTCGTCTTACAAAGGGGTTTTCCCACATCATGAAGCAGTGCGGCAAACACCAGGATCGTATCTACCTTCTCATTTCTGAAATCTCCATCATAAGGCTGTGGTGCCACAGCCTCTTTATTTCGTATTTTTTCCCCGATCTCTCTCGCATTCCTGACTGCCAGCAGAGAGTGATGACCCACATCAAAAGAATGATGTGGATTATTCTGCACCGTCTTCAGCATCCTGGAAAATTCCGGGAGAAAACTCTCACTTAATCCTGTCCTTTCGACCAGAAGCAGTTTATCTGGCCTTCTTGACAAAAGCAGTTTCGTGATCTCAGTCCGGATCCGCTCCACACTCACCTTTCCAATGGATGCAGATTGTTTCTGTATTGCCTGCAGTGTGCGCTCTTCAATTGTGAAATCCAGTTGACCGGCAAAACGTATCCCCCGAAGCATCCTCAAGGCATCCTCTGAGAATCGCTCCTCCGGCTCTCCCACACATCGAATGCATCTATGTTTTAAATCTTTTATACCGTCAAACAGATCCACGATCCCTGTTTCTGGATTGTACGCCATAGCATTAATGGTAAAATCTCTTCGTTTCAGATCTTCTTTCAGATCTGGAGTGAACTCTACTACTGTAGGATGTCTGTGATCCTCATATTTACCATCTACCCGGTAAGTAGTCACCTCGAATCCTTCTCCCCCAAGAATCACTGTCACAGTCCCATGTTCAATTCCTGTATCCACTGTCTTTCGAAATATCTTTTTTACTTCCTCTGGTTTTGCCGATGTGGTAATATCCCAGTCGCCAGGTATCCGTCCCAGCACACTGTCCCGCACGCAGCCGCCCACGGCATATCCCTCATAATTGTTTGCTTTCAAAGTATCAAGTATATACTCAACCTTTTCAGGAATCTGAACCATATTCCCCCTCCTATATTTTGCTTTGGACATTTTACCATATCTTGTATACTTTTTCCATAAAAAAATGCTGACCGCAAACCTTTTCTACTCAAGGTCAGCCCTGAGCTGGTCTACAGGCAGCATTTTATACACATAAATCTGGCATTGTCAAGTCAGCTCAACAGCATAATGCGAGCTGGTTTATGCCCCATACTCCTCGTAATAGGCATCAATCTTTGCCTTCATTGCATCATCTATCACTATTTTTCCCTGACAAGGCTTATTATAAAGATGGCTCACCACTTCTTCCATCGTAACAATCGCACCGGTCTCCATACCATACACCTCTTTGATCTCATCCAGCGCACACTGGTCGGTCTTCCCCTTTTCCATGCGGTTCAAAGACACCATCAGCCCAATGATCTTCACGTCCCCCTGTGCCTTAACAATAGGAAAGGTCTCCTCAATGGACTTACCAGAAGTGGTCACATCCTCGATAATGACAACCTTGTCCCCATCCTTGATCTTGCTGCCAAGAAGAATCCCCGTATCACCATGATCCTTCGCCTCTTTTCGATTGGAGCAGTAGCGGATCTCTTTTCCGTACAGCTTATGAAACGCAATGGCTGTCACGACACTCAATGGGATTCCCTTGTAAGCCGGGCCAAAGAGCACATCAAAATCATCACCATATGTATCATGAATCGCCTTTGCATAATACTCACCCAGCCTGGACAGCTGCGATCCCGTCACATAAGCTCCTGCATTCATAAAAAATGGCGACTTGCGCCCGCTTTTCAAAGTAAAATCTCCAAATTTTAATACATCGGATTCAACCATAAATTCGATAAATTCTTCTTTATATGCTTCCATCTGTCTAAAACCTCCTGCTTTATTGGCATCATCAAACTAAGGAATCAATTATTTTCCCCATTTTACCACATCTGTCTTTTATATTCAATGGAATTATATCATAAAATTTCCCTATACTTAGTTTGACTTTCCCAACTGCCCCTGTTAAAATTCATATATAGCCTGGAATATTTTTTGAGTAAAAGGAGAACAAAATGAACCATTACACCTCACAAAACACTAAAATATTTGTCTATTCTATGCCGGTTTTGGACTCCCGGATGTATATAATGAAGAATGATCAAAATGAAAAAGAAGCTCTGATTATAGATCCTCTTTTTTCAGATGAGGCCATTTCTGTATTAGATACACTTACCCACGCTGTGGTTCTTTTCACCCATAGTCACTATGATCATATCTCCGGCATGAACTGGCTGCGTAGAAAGGTCAGCTGCACTCTCCTGTGCTCTGAGTGCTGTGGGAACAAAATTCGGGATCCCCATAAAAACCTCGCTGCCTTTTCCAATATATTGATCATGGACAAAACAGAAGAAGAGAAGACACTGTGCATGGATTTTTTTGAACTGGATTATTCCTGTCAGCCAGATAAGACCTTTGAGTCAGAAATCAGTTTCCCCTTTGGCAGTTATCAGGTAGAAATTACCCACACACCAGGGCACTCAGACTGCAGCCAATGCATCCGCCTCACGACATCACAACAGGGATTGACACCAGAAATCGTCTTCACTGGTGACAGCCTGGTAAACGGGCACAAAATCATCACCCGACTTCCCCAGGGCAGTAAAAAAGATTATATCGCTGTAACAAAACCGTATCTTGAAGCCATTTCGGAAGATACCCTGATCATGCCGGGGCATGGGGACTGGGATCTGAAAAAACAGTTTGAGATTTACTGATCCTGTATCTGCTGGAAATTCTTTTTCAGATCAGAAATCGTTGCAATCCGTTTTTCCGGTAAAATTTCCAACGCCTGTCTCAACACTTCTTCATCCTGTCTGGGAATCTGGATTCCCAGTTCTGACGGCATAAGCAGAGTATCCTCCTTCCAGCGCTGGCTGGCATCCACTGGTTTTTTCCCGGTTATGAGAGTATAGAATGTAGCTGCCGCCTGATAAATATCCGTTTTCACACTGGGCCTATAGTCCTCATCGTACTGTTCTGGGGCCGCATATCCGGGTTTTATCATCATTTCAGCGACGGATGTGATCCTGCTTCCCGGAACATGCGCAGAACCAAAGTCAATGATCTTCAGTTGATTTTCTTTATTCAATAAAATATTTCCAGGAGAGATATCCTGGTGAACGATTCCTTTCTCATGAATGTCCTGCAGAGCATCTAACAGGTTTATAAAAATATCTTTCGCCGCCTCATAGGGATATCCACCGATCAGCTTTCCAAATTTACCAATGTTTTCTCCCTTTATATATTCCATGACAATATAAGCTGTTTCGTTTCCCATAAAATAGTCATAGATGTCCGCTGTGTATTTTTTGCCGTTCAGCCTCGCTGTATATACTGCCTCTCTCTGAAAATTCTCTAACCCTTTCCTGAACTGCTCCAGCACTGCTGAAGAGACAACTTCCACACATTCCTCTTGCGGGTCACGAAAAGCCCATTCTGATGGCATATATTCTTTGATCGCCACGAGACGGTCCAGTCTCTGGTCCAGTGCCAGATAGGTTACACCAAAGCCTCCCTTTCCCAACGGCTCCACAATCCGGTACCGCTCTTGAAGAACCGTATTTTCCCTGAGAAAATCATTGGAATCCTCCCCCGGTAATAAACCGGCATCGGATCCCTGGTGGTTCCTTGCCGACTTTTCATAAGGCGCAGATACTTCAAAATCTATTATAAGAAAATCCCCTTCGGAGTCCGTCACAACATCTCCTTTACCCACTGTGATCAGACTGGAATGTACTGCCTCTGAAATTTGAACTTTCTCAGCTGATATGCCAATGTTTTGTAATATCATAAACCATCTGTCAGATATCTTTTGACAGTTGTATATATCAATAACATTTTTCTGTTTTTTAAAATTGGATATCCATCTCGCTTTCTCCAAAAAAGCCTCGCTATCCAAAAACTCCCTCTTCTGCCGCAGACTCACAAATTGGTCCAGCAGACGGTCATACCCCCGATATGTAATCGTTAATCCCGTAGAATGAATCACATTCCCAAGAAGATATCTTCCTTCTAAAACGGTGCCCGGTGCAAAGCTCTCCCTGTCCTTTCCGGGCTCACCATCCACATACCCACAATAAGGACATTTACCCGAATCTTTTATTGCTGCAAAGCAGCCTTTACAGATCAATCTGCCCTCCCCCCTTCTAAATCAATTCACCGTATATGCCGAAATACAATTCCTCCATCGTCTGAAAACGTTCTTCCGGATGGATCGCCAGTCCTTTTATTATGGCATCATTTTGCCGCTTTTCCAGCCTGACATTTAACTCAGCCGGTGACAGAAGTGTATCCTCCTCCTGTCGTTTTCTTGCATCCGGTACCTTCTTTCCGGTCATAAGATAATACATTGTAGCACACAAGCTGTAAACATCAGTCCAGGGTCCCTGCCTGCCATCTCTGGAATACTGTTCGATGGGAGCATATCCATATTTCAGTACAATTGCTTCATCACCACTTCCCATCCCGTATTTTTTTGCAGCGCCAAAATCAATCAGCTTCACTTTCCGGTTTCGGTCGATCATAATATTATCCGGGCTGATATCCCGATGAATAATATCTTTTTTATGTATAATCGAAAGGGCCCGTATTACAGGTTCTAGCAAATAAAATACAACTTCTGGCGCCAGTATGCCTCCATTTGATTTGGCAAACTGTCTCAGATGGATCCCTTCAATATATTCCATAACAATATAGGCTGTATTGTTTGCATAGAAAAAATCTCTTACCGATACGATTCCGTCCAAATCATAAAAGCCGCACAAATTTTCTGCTTCTTTGAGATAAGCATCCAGTCCAGACATATATTCGGAAGTTACCTCACTGCTCTGTGTATGCACATTTGTTGTATACATAGTCGATCGGTCTGCCACTCCCCGCGGGAAATACTCTTTGATGGCAATTCTCTTGCTCTGATAAAAATCCCAGCCGATATATGTTATCCCGAAACCACCGATACCCAGCACACGCCCCACCATATATTTTCCATTTAAAATCTCATAGGGCTGAAGACACTTCTCACTTCCCATATAAGCTCCCAGAAAAAAACCACAATAGGGACAGGACGCTTCCATATTTTCCACTATGCTCATACAGCCCATACACAGTTTATTAGGATCTACCAGTGTTTTTACCAATTTGGTCACTCCTTTATCCAGTTTCCTCCAAAACTAGTATCAGTTTATCTTCCCGGATATTTATCGTTGTTCCGGGATCTATATTCTGGCTTTTGACCAGATAATTTTCCTTCGATCCTTTGATCTTTTTTACTGCAATGTTTAACGTTTTACATTGTTTCAAAGCATCCGCAGCCATCATTCCTCTTAAGTCAGGAACCTCTGTCTCATAGTCTGATTTCTTTCCCAGTGACACCTCTACCGGAACCGGCCGCGAAACATCCAGGATCTCTCCCTCCGTACACCCTGCATAGCCTATCACTTTACCTTTTTCCACACTTTCACTATAACATTCTTTTTTCTTTGTGGTGATTCCTTTCGACTTCCATTCCTCCTCCATCTCCCCGTAGGTTTTTCCTGGTTCCAGTGACGGCAGAGTGATCCTTTCCCTGCTGCTCACAGTCAGAGTGACGGCCACATCTGGAGAAATGCTGCTTCCCTGCTCAGGATTTTGATATTCCACCCTTTCCTCAGCATCCGGACTATAAATATACTTTACTGTAATATTTTTTACACCACACCGGCTTAAGAGCTCTTTCGCGGCATCCTCACTCTTTCCCGTGGCATCTGCCATTTTTATGTTTGTTGCCACAACTGCCACATCTTTTCGTGCCATCCATGCTGCACCGACACCGGCAGTAAGAATCAACAGACAGGCACATACCAGCAATGCCACTCTCTTTTTCGTAAAGAAACGGGATTTTATTTCTATATCCCCCTCGAATACCGTTGTCTCCACAGTCCATTCGGCAGGGCGAAAATTCTCTCCCCCCAACGCCTCCATAAAATCTCTGGCATTCTGAATCCGGTATCTGCTCTCCACATTCAGGCTGGTCATGATCGCTGCTTCTGCTTCCGGAGGGATCGCCACTCCCAGTTCAGAAGGGATGACAAGATTATCCTCCCTGAGCCGGTCGATGGAGGCAGTTGGCTTTATACCCGTGATCATACGGTAAAACAAAGCACCCACTTCATACATATCTGTCCACGCCCCCTGTTTTCCCTCCAGGCTGTATTGTTCTACCGGGGCATATCCCACTTTTAGAAGGATCTCAGCACTGTCATCCTTTCCACGGGCAGCGTGCCTGGCCGCCCCAAAGTCGATGAGCTTTACTACCTTATCGGTGGTCACAAATACATTATCCGGTGCAATATCCCGGTGTAAAATACCATTCATATGTACATTCCGCAGGATATACAGCACCGACAGCACCAGTTCCCTGGCTTCCTCATAAGGAATTTTTCCGCCATGCGCCTTGAGAAGAGTCAGAAGATCTGTCCCCTCCAGATATTCCATGATAATATATCCGGTGCCATTCTCATGAAAATAATTATAAATATAGACAATTCCCGGAATATGGCTGAGACGGGCCAGATGTTTCGCTTCATTCAGAAACTGCTCCAGGCCATTTTTAAAACGATCTGCCGCCTCACTGTTTTCCGCAGTAACTTTAATACTATCTTCTCCGCGTCCTGCCAGCTTTATAGGAAAAAATTCTTTCACTGCGATCTTACGGTTTAACTGTCCATCCAGCCCGATATAAGTCACACCAAATCCACCGTTTCCGATGGCGCGTCCCACAATATATCTTCCCTGCAGGACTGTCCCCACTGGCAGCAGACCTTCTTTATTCTGTCCAGCCTGTGTAAATCCGCAATAGGGACAAGTCTTCTGTGCTTCATCGATCTCCTCCATACAACCCATACAATAGATCATCATTTCCTCCTGTAAACCAAATTAAATACCTGTAGTACTATGCTGCTGATTTTTATCTGGAGCCGGCGTCCGCTGCGGCTGACTTGGAACCTGTGGCTGGCTTGGTGCCTGCGGTCTCGTGGTGACCACCGGTTTGCTGCCCATACTCAGATGTATCGTCACAGTATCTCCCGCCCGGGCAAACCGATCCCCGTTCCTTCCTGGATAAATAACACTGTAGATCGTACCTTTCGGGCAGGTATTGCTGTATGTATCAGTCAGAACCTTTGTCTCTACGCCGGCTTCCTTGAATGTCCGTATCAGTTCTGTGGGATCATCTCCCGCCTTATAATTCAAAACCTTTCCACAATAATATACCTCCAGAGACTTTTTCGCCGAGATCCTGACAGTCCCACTCTGTGACTGCTTTACCACTTTCTGCAGTTCCATTCCTACTCCATACACAGGAACCGGTTGATACCCAAGATTTTCTAGTTCTTTTAACGTGACCTCGCCGGTTGCACTTTTTATCTTTTCCACATCATGAATTGTCATACCACCCGTTGTAAAGTCAGGTATTTCAAAATCAAAATTACTGTCATCCGGCTTATAATAACATAACTTGATCTTCTGGTTCTGACCTACTTGAAACACTGCGGAACCTTGTTCAATCTGCTCTTTTGTAATCTCCGTATCATCGATAAAAACCTTTGAAGTCAGATGATAACCTTTTTTCTCCTCCGATGCATCTTCTTCTATTTCATACTGGATATTATACTTCTTCAGTCGATCTACAATCTCATCGTATTTCTTCTGATCAATCCAGTCATTTGGTATCGTCAGTTTACTATTTCCACCACTGACACTCAATACCACTGTGGTATCCTTATCGATGGCCTTTCCCTGTTCCACGGACTGCATCCAGATGGTTCCCTCTGGATCTTCTGCATCCGGTATATACTGAACCCGGCAGTTTGCTCCTAGTTTTTCCACTGAAGTTTTTGCCTGCTCTGCATCCATGTCATAGGTATCTATCATTGCTGCCGTCTGGCTGACAATCGTATTTGAGCCTTTATTTTTATAGATCAATATGCTCCCGGCAATAATAACGCACACCAGTCCGGCAATCATTCCTTTTGCCCATACCGGGAACTTTCCTGTCTCCAGTTTTGTCCTTTTCTCAACTATCCTTTTTACATTTTCCGCCGAAAGCTCTTTTAGGAACTGTTCCGCCGACGCCGTCCGATTTTCCCGAAATACGTTCAGGGCATTCAGAATCGCGTTTTCGGAAGCTTTTGATAATGAAATGCCGAATTCAGAAGGCGCTTTTAAATTATCGATCATCGCCCGTTCCACAGATTCCTCTGGTACGACCCCCGTCAGCATCCGGTACATCAGGGCCGCCGACGCGTAAACATCTGACCAGGGACCCTTTTCTCCCATGCTGCGGTACTGTTCCTCTGGCGCATACCCCGGTTTTAGAATAATTGCCAGGCTTTTTGAATTAGAGCTGGTGGAATATTTGGTAGCGCCAAAATTAATTAATTTGACCTCACCAGACTGGGTAATCATCACATTTTCCGGTGAAATATCATAATGCATTACCTGGTGCCCATGGATCTGGGTCAGACCATCCAGGAGCGGATGGAGAATTTCCATCGCTTCTGAAAATTCATACTTTTTCCCTGTCTCCAGAATCTCTTTCAGGCTCTGACCCTCCAGATATTCATGAACGATGTATCCGGTTTCGTTCTCTGCTATACAATCATATACTCTGGCAATGCCTTTTAAATCCGTGAGATGTTCAATGGTGTTTCCCTCATTGAGAAAGGTACTAAGCCCTTCCTCATACTGTTCCAGAGCATCTCCTGAATAAATCGTTACTTCGGTATCCCCTTTTCCCCGGGTAGAAAAATCACTGGGAAGATATTCCCGGATCACAGCCTTCCGGCTATGTTCTGCATCCCAGCCAAGATACGTCACACAGTACCCGCCATAGTCCAGCACCCTTCCTGCAATATACCTGCCCCCGATCACTGTACCTGGATCCAGATAATAGGATTCCTGATCCAGCGTAGTCTCATCGTATCCGCAGAGCGGGCACGTTTGGTGCTGGTCCTCGATTTCATTCATACAGCCCATACATAATTTCATATGTAGTTCCTCCTATATGTTCCAACGAATCACATTACTGCTTGTCCTGGAGTTATCCTTTCCTTTTTTATCTGTCGATAGATAGAAATAATATCTTTTTCCAGACAATGGAATCCACGTTTTACTTCCTTTCGGAATTGATTTCACACTGGCCTTCCATTTTTTCCCGGAATATATAGAATACTTTTTCTTATCCGGCTTATAAAACAAATAAAATGCTTTTGTAACTCCCACGATCTTGAACTGTACCCCTCTTTTATTTCTATATCTTTTTCCTCCATTCACAACAAATTTCTTTCCTGTCAGGTGCTTCATATACAGTGTTGGTTTCACTGTTACATGAACTGTCCTGCTCTCTAACACCTTACTGGTATCCGACCTGCTATAAAGGCGAAGGGTAATGTCTGCCTTTCCCATCTTTAATCCTCTGATCCTGCCTGACTGGCTCACTGATGCAATTCTGGTATTGGATGATATATATTTCACAATATATTCACTTTTATCATATTTTCCTGTTATGGTCTGCTCCATTTTTACTTTTGGAACATATATTCCTTTCTTTGGTTTTGATTTTACATTACAATAGGCATAGAGCGTTATCTCTGTCTTATCCACCACAAGCAGACTATCCTTTGGAACCGGAGACTGGGTGGGGGACAGTGTCTGGGGTGGTGCCCCGGTAATTACCGGTGGCAGCGCCGGGGTAACGGTTGGTTCCGGCGGGATTGTCGGCGTTACCGTTGGTGTCGGTGTCGGCGGGATTGTCGGTGTTACCGTTGGGGTCGGCGTCGGCGGGATTGTCGGCGTTACCGTTGGGGTCGGCGTCGGCGGGATTGTCGGTGTTACCGTTGGGGTCGGCGTCGGCGGGATTGTCGGTGTTACTGTTGGCGTCGGCGGTAGACATGTTTTAAAGAAAAACTTTAATTTCAAAGTACTGACGCTCACCTCGATAACTGCATTCCCAATTACTTCTCCATTCAAAGAGATCACTGTATTTTGCGAGAATTGAAACCCCGAAGGCGCATTGCATTCTACCATTGCCCAATACTCAGAATCATACTGGGCTATCGTTCCAGGACTTAAGGTATTTTCACCAGATTTCCACGTAATCTGTGTTTTTTGGGATTCTATTCCATCGGAAATCCACTCCGCTTCCCCAGCCAGGGCCTTATTTGGCTCTGGAACTGGAATGGATATCTGTGCCTTGTCAATTGGTCTTACCTCCAATGTCTTTCCTTTAATGGTGACAGTGATCGTTACAGTAAAAATATCCCCTTCTCTCTGTATATTTTCTGACAGTGCAACATCATCGGGAATAACAAATTCGTCCAGACCCTGGATGGTTCCCTGACATGTGATTTTCAGATCTTCTGTACTTTGAGGATTGTATTCACTATAAACCTGCTGTTTCCAGCTATTACTCCACTCAATCGATGCGGTATCCGGAGAGGCAGTATCTGGCATCTCTTCTGGTATAATTTTTGCCTCTACCTCCCTCAGTTTAGGTTCTATTTTATTTATTACCTCATTTGCCTCATTGCAGTGCTCAACCTCTATGGACGGGTCCGGAATTTGAATGGAGCTGATTGTGATTTTATCCTTGATAGTTTGAAACTGACAGGATAATATATGATTTTCATCCATCCTGACAGTATTCCCGTTTACTACAACGGATACATCCTGGCTGAATTCAAAATTTTCTTTTAACGTTAGTTGAATATCCGCCGTATACTCTTTGGCATATTCTACTTTCTGCGATGCCTGTATCACTTGATTTCCATCTTTCCATTTTAAGGATGCAATCTCTATCCCCATCGTTTCAACCTGCACAGTCTCATTGGGCAGGGAGTCTCCTTCTACTATCTCTACGTTCTGAAGTTTGATGGTAATCTGATCCTTACTGGGGAATTCTCCCCCAGGCATTAAGTCTGGGACTTCCAGTTGAACCAAATCGATCTTGATCCTGGACTGGCTCTCTCCTCTTGCCTCTATCCCTTCTATATGTACCATTCCAATCATTATCGCACAGATCAGCCAGAAAGCAATTCTCTTCTTCGTTCTGTATTTCATACTAGATCTTCCTTTCCCTCAATAAAATTGGTGTCCTGTTTTTTCTATTTCATTTCTTCCAGGACTGCCCTGCTGTACACATTCAGATCCTTAGCACTGGCAAAAACGGGCTTTACCTTATCCTGGTCAATCGTCTTCAAAAGTGCGTCGGAATAGGAGCTGTCGCCGCCGCTTCCATTTTTCCATGCGCCGAGATGAAGGGGAATCACTCTGCTGGTTCCTGAATAATAAACTCCATTTTCTGTCTGGCTCATGCACAGATACAAAAAGCGCTGTGCCGCCAGCTGTTTATTCTCATCCTCAGCCAATTTACCATTCACTGCATAGGTATCCCGGTAAATAAAAACTGCTGCTCCCGCTGCTGTCAGAAGCCTTCTCTGATATTCCATTTTCTGTTCAAAATTTTGGCTGTTATAATTGTAGAGAACCTTATTAAAATCGGTATCTGCCACCACCGCATGAATCTGCCCATCTCCTTTTCTCTGCTGGTCAGCGAGCAGGCTCATCACGTTCTGGCTGCTTTTCTCTATCCACTCAGTACTTCCCGCCAGACCAAGAATATTTGTATATGCTGTAAGAACACCAAAGTTTTCCTTCGCCGATTCTGTAAGCGCGATGGGAGAACTCTTTAATAGAGAATTATCCTGGAGAACAAGCATCGTTCCGATAGATCTCTCATCCAAAAAAACTTTCTTTTTTTGTTGTTCCGTTAATATTTCTTTAATATCCATCTGCGCTGTGTCATCCCCTGAACCAAAGGAGTAGATACATAAAGTGCGGAGTCCGAAAGGAATGGATTTTAAATCCGGATGATAAATCTTATAACTGGATAACCCATAATAATCCTCATCCTTTAACAGTTCATACAGTTTTTGAAGCTCCAGGCTCTCTCCCTCATCAACAAAATCGGTGCAGTAAATATCCGGCTCTCTGCCCTCTTCTTTTGCTTTATCAAACTCTTCTGCGTACACATCCGCAGAAACCGCTTCACAGGAGATTACCACTTTTTCATTTCCCTCGAAAGAATCACTATTGCTCTGAAAATCCTTGATCAAAAGTTCCATCTGCTTTCTCGCATCTTCCTGGGTCTGACTTCCCTCGTAGGGAACCCAAAGCTTTAATTCACATTTTTCCAAAGGTGTTGAAACCACTTCGTTGCCCTGCCTCACCCGGTTGACTAAAACCAATGCCACAACTATGCAGGCTGTGAGGGAAAACAATGTGAGGGATACCGCCAGTCTTCTCCTTTTTTGCAGACGTCTGATCTTTTCTTCTGGATATTCAGCAACTCTCTTATCCTCAATCGCTTCCTGAAGATGCTCCACATACTGAAAACGGTATTCCGGGCGCACTGCCATTGCCTGCATGATCGCCCGGTCTAGATTTGGATCCAATTTGATTCCCAGGGCAGAAGGCGGCTCCAGCGTATCTTTAACCATCCGGTCTGACGCCTCTACCGGCTTGATACCAGTAATCATCTCATAGAGAATCGCTCCCACGGAATAGATATCGGAAAATGCTCCCTGCCTGCTTTTTGAGCGATACTGCTCCGGTGGTGCATATCCCGCCTTGATCACAACCTCTGAATATGTATTTTCTGCGTGTCCCGTAAACTGCGCAGCTCCAAAATCAAATATCTTTATGGCGCCGACACTTGTTATAAAAATATTATCCGGGCTCACATCCCTGTGGATAATTCCGGAAGCGTGGATCTTTTTCAGTGCCTCGATAATAGGCATGATGAGATACAGCGCAGTATCCACATCTATTCTGCCTTCCTGCTCTATGTATTTTTTGAGAAGTATGCCATCGATATATTCCATGATGATATATGCCGTGTTATTTTCCTCAAAATAGTCATACACATTTACAATATCTTTTGCCTTACCAAACTGGGCAATGCTCTGTGCCTCTATGAGAAAACGCTTCAGCTGCATTTCATATTCCTGCATCTTTTCGCCGGACATTATTCCGACCTGCGCTTCTCCCGGCGCACGGTTGACGAGTCCTGCCGGATAAAACTCTTTGATCGCTACGATCACGCCTAACACGGTATCATATGCTTTATAGGTGATCCCAAAGCCGCCAAAACCAATACTGGTACCAACAATATAACGATTGGCAAGGATCGTTCCAGGTTCCAGGTGAAACGCCTGTCCAGGCGGAGTTCCTTCAATATAACCACAGTGCGGACAGACTTCTTCCGCTCCTTTTACATTAAAACAATTCATGCACAATTCATTTTTCATAGCAACCTCCGCTCATATGAAATCTGTGATCACTCCAGTATAAAACGATTTGTCTCATCTCCAATGTCGATCATTGAACCCGGCTCAAGCATAACCTTCATATTCTGCGGCAGACAATCTGGATTTCCATTTTTAAATGTGCCTGTACTGGAGTAATCTACAAACACAAACATTTTTGTCTGGGGATCATAACTGACTTCACAATGTTTTCTGCTTACCTTTGTGCTGTTCTCATCGTATATCAAATTCGCTCTGGAAGGATCTCTGCCAATAATGATTGTTTCATTTTGAAGAGGGATTTCTGCTCCCTCATACATTCCGCAAATCCCTCTCATGATTCCCCTTGGCTGCTCTGGTTTTGGTACCGCCAACCCGCCGGCATTGTCTGCCGGTGGGATATTCCACCCGGCAGGGGCCTGGGGCATCGGCGGTGTGCCCGTCTTCTTCTCCTCCTTCTCCAGCTTCTGTTCCTTTTTCTCACTGATACCACTAAGAACTGCCAGAACAACCGTCACCGTGTTTAGAAAAAGGATTAAGAAAAAACCAATTCCCGGTGCCGCAAAATAACTGAGAATGTCAGAATTCCCCCCGATAGCTGCCATAGAGGACTGTAACATGGCCAGCTCTTCTCCTAACGCGCTGTCCAACATCTCATGCATTTTAGCGTATATAATCATGTTGACCGCCAGTACACAGATTCCGGCGAAAAAACTGATCGCCGATAGAATAATAAAAGGAAGCTTACTTTTACAAACAATCCCCATAATCCCACCTGCGATGCGTACCATCAAAGGCACAAGAAACATCAGCAGGATAAATATGGTCAGTTTTAATTTCATTTCTTCATAATTCCCAATTCCCAGCATGGAGACTGTGTCTGCCGCCTGCTCCAGTTTTCCCTGGGCCGTGTAGCGAAGAAGGTCAAACTGGCTCACTCCCTCTCTTTTCTGTAACACCTCTGCGATCGCAGATATATTGGGTTCCATTTCAATATCCATTTGTTCCTGGCACAGTCCCATCTCCGACAAAAGCATGGAATTCGCTTTATAAAAGGGAAGAAACAAACACAAAATTTGGGCCAGAAGCAAGATAGAACCAGCGATCCGAAATATTTTTTTATTTTTCATCCGGCTTTTCCTCTTCCTTCCCTTCCAGCACATCTGTCCAGTTAAATTCTTCGCTACAGAGCGGTACAAAGAGTAATTTAACATCTCCCACTAAAATCTTATCCGAAGCGTGCAGTTCCTGCGATTCTAAGATCACTTTATCATTGACATAAGTAAGCTCTTTCGATTCTCCTGACTGAATCAGATATAAGTGGTTCATCGGATCGTATACGATCACAGCATGCCTGTCCCGGGAGACCGTTTTTTCACCCTCCAGACAAACATCCATCGAAGCATCCCGCCCAATATAGTTTTTCCCCTGAACCAGGCGGAAATCTTTTCCAATATGCCTTCCTTTTATACAGACAAGCCACCCTACCGCTGGTTTCTGCCCCTCTGTCCCCATGGTTTTTCCTCCTGGAGTGATCGCTACCGTATAATCTTCCCCCGCCGGGGAATCTGCAAACACACTATTAATCCCACTCATCGTTGCTGCTGGCGCTGCCTGATTAAGTGCCTGCTCCAGGCTCTTAGAAACCACTGATTCCGGCTGGACAGGCTGTGTCTCCACTGACTCTGCTCTGTTTCCCATCATGGGCTGCGCCTCACGCAGCGGCATCGTCACCTGATCCTCAAATGCCTCTGTCATACTGTCTGATGTCGAATTTCCACCATTACAGTAAGGGCAGGAACTGAATTTATCCTGATCATAAAAATGTCCGTTATTACATCGAATTAATTTCATAACTTTATCTCCTTTTTACCTTCGGTTTATGTTCTTATATTCATACTGCAAGATTGCTACAGAGGTGTTGTCCTGCGAACGGGTATTCCCCCGTACTGCCGCAAGTACAAGAGTCTCCGCCTTTTTTTCCATGCTGCTGGTAGGACTATTGATAATTTCCTGGATCTGGGCATCTCCAAGTGTTTTTGTAATTCCATCGCTGCAGAGCAGCACCGTATCTCCCGGCTGCAGTTCCAATGGCTGGATATTGATATCAATCAGTTCCAGTCCTCCGATTCCAAGAAAGCTGATCAGCGCCTCTTTCTGTGGCTGAAGCCTCGCTTCCTCTATCGTCATCATGCCATTTGCCACCATTTCACTCAGGCGAAGCAGATAATTGTGGTCTCTGGTCATCTGTTTCATCTCATTGCCGCGGAGTACATAAATCCTGCTGTCCCCAACAGACACCCAGTATAAATGATTGTCCTCGGCAACTACCGCCACGATTGTTGATCCAGAACCATGCCCGTTTTCGGATGGAAAATCCGCGATCACCTGATCGATTCTGCGCACTTCTTCCTCTAAAAAATGCGGGATATTTACTTCTGGCTGTTTTTCGATCTTTCGGAAATCTTCAGTCATCATATGGGTTCCAGTCTGAGCTGCCCTTCCCCCATCTGCCATACCTCCCATACCATCGCAGACAACTGCCAGTACTCTGGTTTTTTTATTTGCTGCCAGTATCCGTGATCCAGATACAAAGACTGAATCCTGCTGATACTGGCGGTTGCCCATGTGCGAATAAGAATAAGTCAGAATCTGAGGCACCTTCCGCTCCACCTTTTTTCCAGGTATAGATGAAGAAACTGCCGCGGAACCCTGGGAAACAGAATCCTTTTTCTTTCCAAAAAGCATTCAGAAATCACTCTCCTTTATACAGACTAAATACAAACTTTTCTCTTCCGGCAGAGATGACATCGCCTTCCTTAAGCATCTGTCTGCTGGTGAGTTTCGTGCCATTGACTGTAGTTCCGTTCAAAGTATCCAGATCCATGACAAAGAAACCAAGCTGTGTCGATTCAATGGCAAAATGCTGTCTCGACATTTTATTATCATCGGTATGGATCTGGCACATCTTGTCGCGCCCTACAAAAATACTGCTGTCAACATTGCAAATAATATCCTTTGTCTTTCCAACGGAATCTGTCATCTGCAGAAGAATTTTTTTTGTTTTCGGAGTAGAAATCCCCACAGTGACCGTAGTGGCATTGGCAAAACCTTTTTTTCCATCCTGCTGTTCTATAATCCCGCCATGACTGCGAATGACGATGTACACAACTGCCAGAATCACCACCAAAAATATAATCAGTATGATCCACCAATAGTCCCTGACAAATTGTATAAACTGATAGGTCTGCTCACTGGCCCCCTCCATTTGAAAATTAATTTCCGATGGTTCCACGGCCAGCGGCGTGTGGTCAATGTCGGTGATATTGGATAATTTTAAATGATAGCGGTCAGCGAAAATCTGCTGCTCCAGCATCAGAGTACACTGACGGGTTTTGACATCATACTGGATGGATCTGATCTCTACATTCTTTCCATCCCCTCTCGTGAGCCTGTAATTCTGAATCAGCTCCGCACCCTTTACCGGCTCACTGAATACAAAAGAAATTCTGTGATCGTCTTGTTTCGTAATATAATCGCTGCTACCCTCTGTGTCAGAAATCAATGTGGGGCTGCTGCTATTGTCCTGCCATGAAACAGCGGCAGCGGTCCGTTTCTTTTCAAAGACGATCTCTTCTCCACTTTTTAGCGAGATTAGACCGGCTTCATCAAAAGCTGTACTGTCAGAGGCCCTAAAGGTGGCCGTGGTCGTTTTATCAACGGCATTTTGAAACTTTTGAAAACAGGCAGCAATTCCACCATCCGATCTCTCTGAATACTTCTCCCCGCCGCTCTCTGTAAATACAGAAGCTTCACTTCCATCAACTTTACTTTTTGTCTTAAGTTGAATCATATAAAAAGCGCCATTTTTTGTCATGGAGTTTATTTGTTTTCCAGCGTCTTCCTTATCGTTGTTACTCGTCGTCTTTTTGAAATTTCCCCCCGTCACAAATACCGCCACCCGGCGCTCTGGTCCTCCGGTATCCTTCTTATTGATCTGATTGACTATATTAGTTACCGCATTCCAAAGATGACTGGTCTTCTCTTTTGCTTTCATCAGTTTATGGATATTCTCTTTTGCTTTCGTTTTCTCGCCGGAAGATGCCCTGCCATAAAGTTTAACCGGCGGCTTTTCTGCAAATCTGTCTCCAAAGGTATACACCCTCAATTCATCGGAAGCCCCCAGCTTATCTACCGCCTTTTTCAGTGCTTTTTCAATGCTCTCTCTCTGCTTTTTGGTAACATATCTGGAAATCTCCACCACATATATATAATCTGTCCCTCCGTCTTTCTCTGGATCATAAACATGAGCATCCTTTTGGTATTCAAGTTCCGTATCGTCAAAAGTAAGAAGCGGCTCTTTCTCATTCGCCAGGGCTGAGTCACCTTCCCTCAGATACAGCCGGATTACCGGCGAGTCAATATGCACCTGCTCCAGTTCTGCCGCCTCTGCACCATGTCCTCCCATGACAGCAGATAAAACGGCTGTCACAACCAAAATTGCGGCTGTCAGCCACCACTCTTTCCATCGCTGCTTTATTGTTTTTCTCCCTATTCGTCTCACACTTTGTCCCATCTCCGGTCCTCCTTGCAATATGGAACCATGACCAATTCCGTCGCTCCGATCCTCAACACATCATCGGGACCCAGTTCAGCAGAATTTTCCACCGTCTTATCATTTAGATAAACTACATTACCAGATTCCCCGGCGATAAAAAAGGTATTATCTTTCGGTTCATACACAACTGAACAATGTTTATTTCTGGCAATTGATTTGTCTCCCACGATGGGGACATCCATTGTCAGCGAGCGGCCAATAAAATTTTTTCCCGCATGTAGACGATAATCCTTTCCCGCTTCTCTGCCGCTGATACACACAAGCCAGCCCGTCACCGGCACCACTCCCTGGGCACCGTGAAACAGAGACACCGTCTTGTCCTTTTCTTCTTCTGTCATTTCCGAAAGCCTGTTATCAAAAAACTGACCCATGATGCTTTCTGTCCCCAATACTTCCTCTGCTGCCGGCGTCCTGTCTTGTCCACTCTCTTCAGAATAGTTGGTATGAATATGGATCTGATCCAGTGACATCGCCACCGTCCTGTCATCTTCAACAATATCCTTACCTTCTTTTAAAAGCTCACTCTCAGCCTTACAATGCGGGCACTTTCCATGATACACCGCATCATCATAAAAATGCCCATTGTTACACTTTATGATAGCCATACAAAACCTCCAACTCTCATATCATTACTGCGATGGCAGAATAATTATCCATATTGGTTCCCGCTCCGTTCCTGAGCACTTCCCGCTCCATAGCAGACAGCCATTCCTCTGGCGTGGCAGCTTTTTTTAACAATTTACTCATCGTTTTTTCTTCCACCAGCTCCCAAAAACCATCACTGCAGAGCAGAAAGGCATCTTTTTTACCGATGTTTATAGTCTCCGAGACCTCATATTTGGGAGCATTCCATATCATTCCCATCACCTTGATCAGCTTGCTTCTATCTTCGTGTCTGCGAATGTCCTTTTCCCGGATTCTGCCGCTCATGCACAGCATCTGGGGAACACTGTGATCCAAAGATCTGGAATAATACTTGTTCTTTCGAAAATAATAAATCCTGGAATCTCCCACATGTAAAAATCGTGCTGATTTCTCACAGACCTCCAGCGCTGTGATCGTGGTTTTCATGGAATTTTCTGCCTTCAGCCGCTTTTGTTCCTCAAGCAGTCTGTCCTGGCTGTCCTGGATGCATTCTTCCATGCCGATTTCCGGATTTTTCAACAAAAGCTGACGGATATGTTCAACCACAAACCGGGAGGCATAATCCCCATTTCCATGTCCCCCCAGCCCATCAGCCAGCAAAAAAACAGACCTTCCCGGAAGTTCCACCACTCCCGTATAATCTTCATTAATTTTCCGTTTTCCCTTATCTGATAAAATACTGTATGTAATCATCTTACCTCTATTTCCTTACAGTTTAAAAATAAACTCCTCATCACTCAACCGGATCCTGCTTCCATTCTGGATCGGCAGTTCCTGTCCATTCATGACCTGTCTTCCATCCACATACGTATGATTCATGGAATCATTATCCTGAATAAAGTACTGTGTACCATGACGAAGGATCTTTGCGTGAACCCGGCTGATCGTAGTGTTATCACGAATACAGTAATCAACGCCGCTGGATGCTTTTCCTATCACCAGCTCACCCTTATCAATAACTTTTTCCTCACCGGTCCGCACTCTGCACAGCACAGCAGTCGGTTCCTCTTCTAATTTGAGCATAATGGTGTTGTCTGAAACCCCCACACCACTCCCAAGATCCTGTGATATGCTCCACTCCGGCTTATCACCGGAAGTCGTCATCCTGGGCTGCCCCACATTGATCTGGGAGGCGATTCCTGACAGATCTGGTGGCACAGCTGTTTTCATCACAGGACTTCCAGGTGGCGGTGATACTGCCCCGGCAGGCGGCTTTTCCAGTGTTTTTGAAGATTCCAGCGGCTTCTGCTCCTGTGAGCTGGTCATACCCGGAATCATCATCCCATTGTTGTTCATACTGACAGAAGGCTGTGCCTTTACTTTCTTCTCCTTCTTCGCCTTTTTCTTTTTCTTTCCAAACAATCCCTTTTTTTCTTTCTTTTGTTTTTCCCCAGAAATGGGAGGAACCGTCCCGCCAGCTGAAGCCGTACCTTCCTTCCCTTCCCCAATCCAGATGCCCTGTGGCGTTTGATTTCCCTGTCCTACATTATGGCCTGCCAGATCTGCCACAGATTCGACCGTCACTGCCATCTGCCCATTCACTTCTTCTAAGGCAGACAGCGCTTCACCAGGCATTTCGGAATCAGTGTTTTCCCGCTGGATGCGCTGTACACTGTCCCGTGTCAACTCTTCCAGTAAATCCTTAAAACCTGCAATCGAAAACCCGGATCCGTTGACAAAATTTAATATCTTAGTCACATAATCACAATTTTCACGAGAATTAAATTGTCCACGCCGTGTAATATCTGCCGCCAGATCCTGCAGCGTTACACTTGACACGAAGCCGGAAATAGGTAAACAGATAATTCCAAGCTCCCCTGTGCCAGCATTGATATATATATTGTTAATGTCTAAAATGATAAATGACGCATCGATCATATAATCTTCTGCCAGAAGAAAGGTATTGACAATCTGGGAAAAAATTCCCAATGCTTTTTTTCTTGTCAGGATTCCGGAAAGATAACTCTGTAGTGGCTGCATGGAAGTAATATCGTATTTGATCCACCGCTCGGAATCAATCTGAGAATAATCAATGGGAATCATCCCTTTGATCTTATTGTTTGTAAGCATACCCATGGTCATCCGGTCAAGCGACTCCTGGTGTCCCAGCTTATAGGTCACAAATGATCCCTGGGCATTGGTCTGTATCTGTAAGGGATTCATAGGGTTCTCCTTTCATGGTAGGCTAATAATTATACTGGTACAAGGAGATTAGTTTCCATCCCCCATTCTCTTTGACAAAAATATTGCCGCTGGAATTCATATCCATTGCCTCCTGGAACACTGGATCTATCACAATATTTGCACTTACATCCACAAAGCCCCACATATGATCTTTTTTTACTGCTGCATATCCGTTGCTAAAAGAACGGGCATCTTCAAACTGCGGCGTGATACACATTTTTCCCTCGGTATCCACAAACCCCCATTTACCATCTTTTTTTACTGCCGCATAGGCTCCATTTGGATAAAAGGGTTTTGCTTCTTCATAGGTATCTGTTCCCACCACTGATCCATCGACAGACGTCATAATCCATGAATCGCCTTTCATAAAAAAGATTCTCTCATTTTCTGTGGCAACTCTTCTTTCATCACAGGCAACCTTTATGTAATCAGCTCTTCCAACAGCCTTTCCCCCGGCATCAATCAGCCCAAACCCTGTATCCGTCAACACCACCGCATAGCCGTTGGCGAATGTAGTGGCGTCGGAATAACTGCCCAGCACCTTCTGCTTATCGATGTTATAAAAATCATATTTTCCTGAATCACAAATAGAATAAACTCCATCTTGATAATTCCCGACACTTTCCGGATCCACTTCATCCGGCAGTACGCCTCTCTTATTTCCTTCGGAATCTATAAAATACTTTTCCCCTTCCTGGTTCTCTACAAAGGCCTTATCTCCTGTAAAGTCTCCTGCACTTCTGTACTCTGCACCCGTTAGTTTTTTTCCGGCAGCATTTACAAATCCCCAAAAATCCCCGGTTTTGACCGCACAAATATCATTGCTGTACATGGAAACTTCCGAGAAACCGCTGGCAATGACCTTATATTTGTATTGAATGTCTGAAATCATCTGTTTCATTTTATCACTGACTGCTCCAACCTTATTAGCACGGTCATATGTACGGAAACATCCTCCGTATGATTCCTGAAGCAGATACAGTTCCATTAAATATTCATAAGCCTGCGCATTTTGCGGAAAAGCAGAAATCATGGCCTGCGCTGTCTCTGATGTCTCATCCATCATATCATTGTTTTTATAAAGATCCGCTAACTCTATCCTGAGTCCAACACTATCTTTCATTTGTATGGCTTTGTTATAATTCTCAGCTGCATCCAACAGTACTGCATCTTTAGAAAATTTCCTGGCAGCTTCCACGTAACCATTATATTCCCGTGTTGTATTTACAGAGTCACGAATAATCTGGTACCAAGCCGCAGCCATAAATATAATGAGCACAAAGGGAATCAAATTTTTATATTTATATTTCATTTTCATTCTCCTCCATTTATTTGTAAAGCTTATATTCCCTATACACCGGCAAGAAACATAGATATTGTAGTACCAATCAGTATAAAGGGACCAAAGGAAATATTATCCTTTCTCGTTTTCTTTTTAAAGATAAGCATTCCAACAGAGCCGAAAAAAGCAACGGTCATTGACATAAAGATCGCGCCTGACATGCCCGAAATCCCCTGCAATAGTCCCATTACCATAAACAATTTTATGTCTCCCATCCCAATTCCATTTTTTATCAGGCACTTACATAGGATGCAGATCAAAAAAACAACGAAAGCTGCCACCACTGAATTTTTCACATCTGGGAATACCCGTTCCGGATTTCTGACCAATTCTGCCATCACAGAAAATACCCATATCACACATGTCAGCAGCAGCAGTTTATTCGGAATTTTCTGCGTGCGAAAATCAATCAGGGCGATCGGACACAAGATCCCATATAAAACTGCCATTCGGATCTTTTGAATAAATATTGTATTTTCCGGATACACAAAGATCAGGGCAGATGAAAGGCAAAGCCCTGTTAGAAGCGTTAATCCATAAAAAATCCTTCGTTTTGGCGTCATTGGAAAGAGATATTTTATCCTGTCTGACAATGGTTTTTCACATAGCAGATCCTTCCGCTGGATATATGCCATGCCAAAGGTCTCCATACAAAAAACGGCGCTAAATAATATTAAAATCTTTATGTAATTCATCTATTGTATCTCCTGTCTAGTCGGCACCAAACCAACCTTTTGTCTCTGCTGTCTGGCAAAATGTGAATTTCATATCGATGGGCAGCAGAGGCACTACTTTTGCCCGGTATACAGCAACAATTTTTATATCATTTTTTCCACTGGGAAACAATTTTGATTTTGTAAAATTTATTCCATTCAGATAGGAGTCTCCCTTTGGTACCACCCCTAACCCTTTTAAAAAAGTTTCACAATCGCCATCTGATGCAGATTTGAAATGCCGCTTTGACATTAATTTGGCTACAGGGGCTGCGATAAAATGGGATTTTGCCTCATCAATGATACCATTTCCAAAGAGGGCAGCGAGACTCTTTATGAAAGCCACCGGATCCTCTGCGATCCCTGAAAGTTCACTTTCGATAACCTCTACGCTCGCCTTGCCACTCTCTATATTGTCATATATATTCTTTCCTGTTGTCTGGAGCTGTTCCATGGTAAAATTCCCCGACTCCACTGCCTTATAACCAGTCACCACCTCTGATTTGGTATCTTCGATCACAGTTACCAGACCGCCGACACTCTCCACTATATTTTCTGTAGTTTCTTTGGCAGCTTCTCCTTTTGCTACCAGATCCTGCTGCTTTTGGTTTAATCCAGTGATTCCATACAGATAAGAATATTGTGATATCTCCTTTGCTGTCTCGTTGATTGCTATCCCCATCTTAGACTGCACATAACAAATATTAACGATGGTAAGCAGCGTAACTATAAAAAACATAAACGTAGACAAAGATATCGTAGCCTCTACAATAATTGCCCCATCTTCACTTTTCCAGTCCATAATATCATCTCCTAATAATATCCATTTGATCGAGCATAGGATAATGTGTACCAGCTTGTATCATCTTTGGGATTTCCTTCCCAGTCTTTTGTCCACGGCAGATCCAGCATCAGAGGATTTACCCTCACTGTAGACGAAACAGAAAACCAGGTAGTGCATTTACTGAGTGAGTAGGCATTGCTTTTTGTGATATGCGCCATATTACATTGAATGACGTCTGACAGTCTGGTATAAATTTTGTCTTCATTTCCCGCCACCAAAGAGATCATAAGAAATATCTTGATATAATCACTATACCGGAGAGACAGATCAAAATTTCCGTGTTCTTTGTTTGTACCCGACACATTCGCCAGATTACCATCCCCGCCAAAAACACTGCTAAACTGCATCGCCCAGGTATCCTTCGTCTTAATCACTGCCACCGGCATTCCGGCTTTGAGCATCGCAATGTCATGGACGGTTTCTGCCACAGCAAGCGCCAGGATAATAGCTACTTTGATCAGCGCCGGAGGTACGATTCCATATGTGGCTGCACTGATCGCGGCCGCAATACTTGTAATGACACCGTCCTTCCAGTATTCCTTGAAGGCATAAATGGAATTGAAACCAAGACGAAGGGCAAAAATTGTCCCATAGGCGCTGGCCTTATTTTTTGTATTACTGTCAAAACCATATAATATGTATTCTGCCTCATTTCCAAAAGCATAATTGTTATCCTGGGATATTTCTTTGTTGGTTAGGGATTTATTAGCAGAGTTTGTACACTTCGCATCTTTCCATTGTTCTATTACATCCTGTCTATTGATCGAATTCTGTGTTTCAGCAAGCTTTTTTACCGCATAACCTTTCTCTTTCGCAATGTCATAGAGTCCTTCATTTACATAGGTATCATAGCTCAGCATACTAGTGATATAGTCAACTGCGTACAAATCATCCCGGAGTCCTGTCGCCATTTCTTTTACTGCTGATATAATGCCGGAAAACAATGTGCCAATCACATCCGAAGATTTTTTTAAATCATCCGACTGTTTACCGTCTCCTGCCGCAATCGGATTTACTTCCTGAGTAATCTCCGAAGAAGGCAGTTTCACCGACCCATCCAGTGCCTTAATACTATTATCCGATACCTTGTACTTATCCTCTAATGAGACTTCCGTTTCCTCTGGTTCCTTTTCTGCTTCCTCCTCTGATCTGTCTTCATACTTTTCTTCGTATTCCTTTTCTCTATCAGTGTTTCTGTCATCATCAAATATTTCTATTAACCACTTTCTCAGAGGATCTGACCGCAGATCTGGTGTGCTCTGCGGTTGATCCACCCAGTCGGCAGACAGTTTCCCGCTTTTATCTTTGTAAAGTGTATCAAATTCGTTTTTAATGATATTCTTTAATGCTGCTGTATTGGAAACATTACTCTCAAAAGTATCCCGCGATATCCTCGAGGTAAACTTTTCATTTAGCTTTTTCACAGTTTTTATCGCACCGACAAAATCTTGTCCAAATTTCATTTTACCTAATTTAACTGAAATTATTTCCAGCTTATTATAAATTGTTATAATATGGCTCCGAAGGTTATTTACCCTTTCCCGTGTCACATTTTCGCTTATCCCATTCTGCAGCCCTGCATCCGTCAGACTGCCATCATCATTTTTTTCAGGTCCCGAAAAAGTCTCTACATCTTCTTTCCCGATCTCACTTCCTTTATTCTTCAGAGCTTCTGCATGATCTTTCCATATTTTATTGGCATCGTTATATTGATCTAATACACCATCTGTCTCTATTATTTTCCCCAGTTTCTTCTGGGCTTCATTCAGATGCCCACTGGCTGCCAAAATATCTTTTTTTATATTATTATATTGAACTGCCAGTGTTTCTAACCTACCATTTAAATTATCTTTTATATTATTATATTTCTCTGTTAATTTATTTAAATTTACAGTGCCTACACCCTCAATCTTGTTATCCAAAATTTTTTGATAAGAGGAATTCGGATTGTGTCCATCAAAATCTTTCTTATAACTATTGTAAAATCCCTTAAACCTTTGGTAAGTTTCCTTATACGTAAGTTCCCTATTGTTCAAACTTTCAAATCTTCCTGGATATACATCTTCCTTATTGGTAAGTTTTTCAAATGCATCGATCATATTCTGATACGCTTGGGACAACTTTTCTGCAGCTGATACATAAGCTTTATACAATGCAGGAACCTCGAGTGCCTTTTTTGTTCCATCCCGTAGTGCATTGCCTGTATTAATATTACATTTCTCATCTAAAGCACCCATTTTCTCTCGGTATTTGAGAATACAGTCATTCATTTTAATAAAAGCTTCAGTAGCGAATATTCTGGAATTATTGGAAGTCGCTATCTTGACTTTGTTCGAATTTGGATCAAAACTTTTAATTTTATTAAAATCCAAGTACAAAAAGTTGATTACAGCTTCCTCGCAACAATTATAAAAATTTACTCGAAAGTCATTAATCTTCCTAATGATTTCCTTCATTCCTCCCTTTTTACTTATAAAATCCTCATTGGGTTTAAGATTTTCGTACTCCTTTATTTCGTCATGCAGCTCTTTTAAAAGTTCCATCAGGGACTTCTGCTTTTCACACATCGTCTTCTTTTCTTCTATTAATTCTGTCTCCTCCTGAATATTTCCAGACTGATGCGATAATTCCTCAACGCCTCCCAGTAAATCCAGAATTCCATTGATCGGACTCCGGTACTTCATAAAATTAATGACCTGGGTTTTTACAATAGCAGGATTGTTAAAACCGCTGTTTGCCACCTTTTTCAATTCAAAGGAATCCTCCACCAGTTCCAGGTTCATCAGATCACTGATTTCTCCAATGTCCTCCCCAAACATTCCCATTAGTTTACTTACCAGATCATTTGCATCTTCATCAGACAATCCAGCAGAAACAATGGATTCTTTGTAAAAATCTTGAGAGACTTTCTTTATTTCTTCTTCTGACTTACAGGTTCCCAGCAGCCCATAATAATCATTTAATTTTGCATCAAATTCTGTCATAGCTGTATTCAGCGCCAGATCACCGGCAGAATCCACCATCGCCTGTCCCAGGTGCATCCGCCCTACATCCACAAATAAGCTGGTCACCACCAGCATAGGTACCAGTATAATTACTAAAAATACGGATACCGCACCATCATTTTTTGTAAATAATCTCATAGGAAACCTCACTCTCAACTCTTATTTCCAAATTTTCCAAATATACCCTTTACTTTTTCAAAACCCTTTTTTAGTTTATCCATTAATTCGTTTACTATCTTACTTCTCTCCAGATAATCCACTGCCATATCCGTATTTCTCACAAACTCACTTCCATCTGTAATTGTCACTGTCTCATAAGTATTAAAATTAATAGACATTGCATCCTTTTCTCCGATAAATTTAATTGGAAATGTGAGTTTGTAGGTAGTCTCCGCCGTAAAAGTTGAATACAATACGTAATTTTTGTATTCGGTTTTACAGGAAATATCTGTGGGATTCATATTGGCAAAAAAACCACCGCCATAGCCTTTTATTTTATCTTCCAGTTCCGTTTTCATATCATTCTGTATTTGCTTACTGGAAAATATATGGCGATAAGGTTTTACATCATCATTTTTTGTTGGAACATTATTCCCCAAATAATTTTGGGTTACCTCTTTTACCCAGGGATTGGAATAATATTCTGCCCCCTTGATTGCACAAGTGGAAGTAAATCGGGATATCGCCGATTTCACCACATACATATTTCCAAAATAAATCAGAAAGAACAGCACAAAAAACATGATGGGAAATACAAAGGATGCCTCCACGATCATGACTGCTCCGTTTTCATTTGTAAGAGCTTTTCGTATTTTAAATAGTTTTTCTTTCATAAAATACCTCTACTTACAGGGAATAAGAACAAAGCGTCCCATCCCCCATTTTTTCTTAAGAATAACCATTATTACAGATTATTCAGTTGCCGGTGCTGTATCGATTGCGTCGTTAGCCTTTCCTCCTATCGCTCCAAATAATGTTTTCAACAATTTCCCTACCTGATCTTTAAATAGAATAGCTAAAAGAACTGCAACACCAATCAGCACAACGATCGCAACTACATTCACATCTCCGGTCTCATCCGTAAAAATCTCGCTGACTTTCTCCTTCGCTGTCTCTCCGAATTTCCGAATCCTAATCTGTGAATAAAGATATGCCCCTAACAGTTTTTCATTCATATTTTCACCTCCTCTTCATGTATTTATATAAACAGAAACTCCTCTGAATATATACAGTATTATGCCCCGATATTGGTAAAAATCGGGATGACCACCATCACGAGAACTCCCACAAACATAATGCACATAGGAAGCATCAGCTTACTTTCCGCCGCTTCTCCCAGCTGCTTTACTGACTGTCTCTTAGCATTCCAAACCTCTGAACTCTGCTGCTGCAGCATGATGACCAGTTCACTGTTTCCTTTCATCATCCCCTGGACGATCGTAGCGGTAAACTTTTTAATCTGCGGAAGGACACAGCGGTTTCCAAATTCCCGGAAAGCTTCTGTCTCTGATACTCCATTTTTCATTTCATCTACCGTTCGCTTCATCTCCTGATAAATGGTTGTATTATTTGTATTTGCCACATATTCCCACGCTTCCCGCATGATCATCCCTGCATTTGTCAGCAGTGCCAGTTTGGATACCACCTCAGAAAAGTCCGAGATCATTTCCTGGGATCTTTTCTGAATCCTGTCATTGATCTGGTTTCCATAATAATAAAAGGCCAGTCCTGCGAATAAAAGCAGCAGGAAAAAAATAATGATCTCATTAGTAAGTCCGTATAATATAAATGCCAGCACAAACAGGGTAGCTGAATAAGTAACTTTCTGTGCATAAATAACCCTAAGATAATATTCCGCATATTTCTTTTCATAAAATATGCTGATTTCCTGACGCATTTTTCGATCTTCCACCCTCCGATAGCTGTAATGGATCTTTTCCAACAGACAATACCCAAAACAATATATCTCCTTAAGAGGATATTCTTTCTCATTCAAGGTCTGAAATAATTGCGCATATTTTCCACTCATGGCGAAAATTACAAGCCATAAAAGCAAAAGAATAGTTCCTACAGACATCATAATTAATTGAAATAACGATAATCCTAACATTTTATACCTCTCTCATAACCGAATTTCCAATATCTTCTTGCCCACGAAATAAGCAACCACAAACATGACGATAGCAAAAGTTGTAGCAAGGATTCCTGTCGCAGTCGCAAAATTAGCAGCAAATTCCGGACTCATGGACTTTATCAAAGCAACCAGCAGGATCGGTACCACGATCATAATTTTCTGCTGCATATTATTCGTAGCAACCATTGTCTTGATCTCTGACTCAATTTCCATCTTGTCATTGATGATAGAATGTGTATTCCGAATCACCTGTTTGAGATTTCCTCCCTGCCTGTAACAGATCTGAAATACATTGGCAAAGCTTTCAATATCCTCAACCCCACTTCTTCTCCCAAAATCATTCAGCAGTGTCTCAATATCAATGTTATTATGGATCCCCGTCATAATCACCTGCAGTTCATATAATATGTAAGCGTTTTCATCATACTGCAGCTGCAAATCCTGCTCTACACTCTGAAAAGAATCAATCACGTTTTTACCTGAATTCAAGGATGTCGCCAGCGAATCCAGCATATCCCGAAACTGATTTTTTAGTTCTTTTGTTCTCTTTTCCTTCAGACTGGAGGCAAATGTTGGAATAGCGAGCTTTACCGCTGCAAGTCCAACCAGAGACGATATTAAAATGTTTAAAACATGAGTTACTGTTGTGGCATTTCCATAAATATCTTTAGCCAGTCCGCCATAAAATAAATATCCCACTGCAGCTCCAGCCCCAAAAGCAATCAGGGTATACAGGGTCTTTTCCATCCTGGACATTTGATATACCCGGTAATTTGTAACGCGCATATTCGTTTCTGATAAATAATACGCCGCTTCTTTCTCCTTCTTCTTTCCAAACATACTACCACTCTCCTCGATAACCCATAAGTTTTAGCTTAAAATCGTTAATGATCTTGTTTTCCGTCCGAAGCAGCTGCCCAGACACCTTTTCTACCGTAGAATTCTCATCTTCCGTAAAAACATATAATGGATTTAGATGTATCTCTCCATTTTTGAATCCTACCACTTCCGTAATTTCCATTGTCTTTCTGGTTTTGTCCCGCAGACGGGAAAGATGGATAATAATATCCACTGCTGAGGCGATCTGCTGTCTTATGGCATCCAGCGGAAGCCCCTCTGCCCCCTGCAAAACCATGGTCTCCAGACGGCTCAGCATATCTTTAGTGGAATTGGCATGTCCTGTTGACAAACTGCCATCATGCCCCGTATTCATCGCCTGAAGCATGTCCAAAGCCTCACCGCCACGCACTTCACCGACAACAATACGTTCCGGGCGCATACGCAGGGAAGATTTTATCAAGTCTCTTATATTGATCTCTCCGGCGCCGGAAGAGTTGGCATTCCTGGTCTCCATACTCACCAGATTATCAATCCCAGTGATCTGAAGTTCCGCTGAATCCTCAATGGTAATGATTCTCTCGTCCTTAGGAATATAATTGGACAAGGCATTTAAAAAAGTCGTCTTTCCAGAACCTGTTCCACCGCAGATAAAAATGTTAAATTTTGCTTTTACCAAAATTTCTAATTTATTTGCAATTTCCCTTGTCAGGGAACCATAACGGATCAGCATTTCTATGGTCATAGGCGTTTTGGAGAATTTACGAATGGTCACAGTCGGCCCGCAAAGGGCAATCGGTGGAAGCACAACATTTACACGGGATCCGTCCGGCAATCTCGTATCTACGATAGGATTGGCTTGATTGACCTCTCTTCCCGCCATTCCGACAATTCTCTGTATGACATCCTCCAGACGCCTCTCACTCTCAAAATGATCAGCCAACCGCAGCAGTTTTCCGCTTTTCTCGACAAATATATTATCCGGACCATTGATCATGACCTCAGTGATATCATCATCGTTCATGATTGTATCCAGAATTCCGAAACCGCGGATAGAACTGTAGATCTGATTGACCATTTTAACCTTCTCATCCAGGGAAACCAGCTGGCCATTCAGGCTCTGCTGTACCAATACGCTGATCTGTTCCTCCAATTCTTCATCAGAAAGCTCATTTAAATTAAAATTTTCAAAAACATAATTTTTAAGCTGAAGGATCAATTCATCTCCATATTCGCTCATGACCTACCTCTTTTCTATTGTTCCCTGTATTCTATAAACTGTCAAAAATCGATTCTTTCGCAATTTCCTCCATAATCTGGCGGTTGGTTGCCTGTCCAAAACGATTGACAGCTCCCAGCGTCTTAACAGGCTGTTCCACGATGCTGCAATCCGTCCGCTTACTCATGTCATTATAGATCAACCGGGTCTTTCCAATAAGATTACAATCGTTTTCCTGCTCCATCATTTGAAATACACTAAGACATTTTCGAACCTTACTGTTCCCGCTTTCGCTTCCATCACTCACCAGAAAAATCTCTGTGGGATAATCACAGATCACTCTTTGAAATACTCTCCGCATTGAAAAATTCATATCAATTACTATGTATTCATATTCTTTTGCAAATACAAACTCCTGCATAATCGTCTCCACATCATTTTCTGTCATAGAAAATATATCATGGGGATTTTTACAGGATGCAAAATATTCGACTCCAGTACTATCCAGCTGCAGAAAACTTTCCAGTTTCATCGCCACATTGGCCTTTTTACTTTTTACCGCAAATAATACATCACTCATGGAATATTTTACTTCTTCCTCAAAGTACATGGCAGTATTACCAAAATCCTCCCAGTTAAGATAACATACTTTTTTTCCCTCTCTGGCCTTTTTCACAGCAAAGGCACATGCCAGTGTAGATACGCCGCTTCCGCCCTTAGGGGAAGTCAACACAAATACTTTTTCATTGTCAGTCTTTGCCTGTAGTTTATAATCATTTGCAGCCTTTTCTGAAAAAAGATTCAGAATATCTCTATATAAATCTTCTACTTTCTGATATTTGCAGATCGCCTTCTGCCCCCCACACTCAGCGACCCCTCCCATCTCTACTAGATATCCGAAGGATACACTTTCCGGTATCTTTCCAAAATCGACAGGGATCTCCTCATTGACAATGACCACTGCATTCTTTATATCCTTCACATAATCATACATATACTCCGGATCAGAAAAAGATCTTGCCTCCAGCTTATCTGACATTTTCGCATTCAATGTAGTTACGAGACGGCTAAGATATGTTTTGTCCCGATCTACAAATACCGCCCTTATTCTCATTTAATTCCTCCATTTTTTGCATAACAGATTTCATTTACCTATAGTTTACTAAAAATGTCGCAATTTGTCAACTCTATAGAATGTGTTTATGGATTCTATAGAATATGTATAAAATTCCGGGAATTTGATAGTTTATAATGTAGAACAATGATTTTAGGTAAAAAAGGAGTAAATACACTAGCCTGACGGTATCGTCAGGCTGCTTTAAAGGAAAGGAACTGATATGAATAAAGATGAATTAAACGTAGCCATTGGGCGACGAATACGCCAAACCCGTGAGAATATGGGGTATACAAGAGAAAATTTCAGTGAACTCTGTGATATTTCTGACAGTTTCTTAAGCGATATAGAACGTGGAAATAAAAGCCTGACAACAAAGACACTTTATAAAATTTGTACTGCTTCTCACACCTCAGCAGATTATATCCTTTTTGGAACCGCTCCCGAAATCACTTCCAAAAATATACAGATCGAAAGTATGCTTTCTACTCTCTCCAGTATGAGTACTGATCAGCGCTCCCATGCAGCTGCAATAATCAATGAATTCTTCCTCGCACTGAACGGACTATAGAGCCTTTATAAAACAAAAAACCTGATGACCTTCTCTTACTTACGGTCACCAGGTTTTAAAATAAAAGTCATAACCCCAGTTGTATTTTTTATGAAACGCAAAGCATCAAATGCAAAATATTAAAAATCAATCTCGCCAGTAATTTCCTCATTGATCACATAATATGCCTTGAATTCATCAGGCTTCACATAAATATTCAAGCTCTTCAAAGAAGTCTCTCGTTTTCCCTGCTCTTTCCACATTTCTTTGATACGGTTTACCAAATCCGTATAAGCAACTTCTCTTCCTCCGTACTGAACATGAAGTTCCACGGTTCTTTCTGCCGCCGGTTTTGGTCCCCTCTTAGCGCCTTTTTTTGCTGAAGCTTTTTTTCTTGTTGTCGTTTTCTTCACTGCTGTTTTTTTCTCCGGATCTGCTTTCACTTCTGTTGTCTTCTTCTCTTCTGTCTTCTCTGGTGAAGCCACTACCTCAGCTGTCTTTGTCACTGTTGTCTCAACAGGATCTTTGACGGTATCGGCTGGTTCGGATTTTTTGGGTGCATTTGTTTTTGCTACTGCCATGTTTGATATCCTCCATAAAGATAAATAAAATAGTAAAACAATAATAAATTTGTTATCCTATTAGATAATAATAC